>CAZSTJ010000139.1:0-9628 GCA_964609805.1 uncultured Geobacter sp.
GTGCTCTCCCGCTCCAGCGTGGTCTTGTAAAAGGGGTCCATCAAGCGGTGACAAAAGGAACACTGGATGCCGTCGTAGTCCTCTCCGGTCATGGCAGTGACATTAAGGGTGGATGAGCGCCCTTCCAGCCATCCCTTGGGGAAGTGACAGCGGAGGCAGATATCGACTGCGTTGGGGGTGCCGGTGGCAAAGATGGAGTCTTGGGCTGAGACGGTCAAGCAGGCGAACATGAGCGGGTCGCGGGCCGAATTGCCCATCATGGAGCCCTGCCATGCGGTGTAGATGTTGTACTCGTCGTAGTTGGTCCGGTTGCGATTGTCGGGGGTGTTCTTCGTCCAGGAACCGGGGGGACCGCCATGGCACTGATAACAGGTCGTCGAACTTTCCAGTGTCACTTCACCCGGTTGGGTGCCGGGCATTCTCACCAATGGGTCCTGCCGCACATCTACGCCGTTGTCCTGGGAACCTCCTGAACAGCCAAGCCAGACAAGGCACGATAACAGTACAATTCCCCGCACTACGCGTTTCATATCCTGTTCTCCTCACTTTGGAATTTCAAACTCAGGGTGTTTCGTGCAGCGAATATGTTATTTCATATTATTGAATTATAGGTAAGGGGAGTTGCATGTCAACGAAAATTTAAGATTTTTTTCATGCGAGTGGACAAAAAAATCCCCGATGGCATTGCTGCCATCAGGGCATCCTGCCGACTGGAAAAGGGCAGCCGGCTTCAAAGGGGTGTGGTGTTATTTTGGTGTGTGAGGTTTTCCAGAAAGCTGGTGGGCAAACTATCCTATAAATATCCCCGTGTATGTCGGGAATGTCTGAAAAATGTATTAAACACGGTATGAAACAAAATTTCTCAATGGAGTCAGTCTGCAACCTAGCTTGTGTCACAAAAGAAAAAAGGCACATACGTGTTAACGTAAGTGCCTGTAATTGAGTGGCTGGGGCGCCAGGGATCGAACCTGGGAATGCCGGAATCAAAATCCGGTGCCTTACCGCTTGGCGACGCCCCAATAATAAATTGTCATTATTCTATAGTGTCTCAATGGCTGCTGCAAACCACTCAGTGCTGTTTGTCAGTTCTGTCCGTGCCTTTTCTGCGGTCTCTTGATCCCGGTAGATGCCGAAGACTGTCGGGCCGCTGCCGGACATCATCGATGCCAATGCACCGTGACGAAGCATGGCTTCCTTAATCTCTGCGATAACCGGGAATTCAGGGATCGTTACCGATTCGAGGTCATTAGAGAAGATGGCACACACCTCTTCCAGCGTTCCGAAAGAACGAGGAAGTCTATTCAGCTCCCCCCGGTTTGTCAACTTCAAATTTTTATAGACCCAGGCGGTCGAGACCGGCACACCCGGATTGACGAGCAGTACCCAGGCTCGGGGCATGGCCGGCATGGCAGACAACTCTTCGCCGATCCCCTCGGCCAACGCGGTCTTTTTGAAGATAAAAAACGGTACGTCGCCTCCCAGGGAGACCCCTATCTCCATCAGTCTCCGGTCGGATAAGCCAAGCCCCAGCAGTTCGTTCATCCCCATCAGCACGCTGGCAGCGTCGCTGCTTCCTCCGCCCAGCCCCGCTGCGACCGGGATGTTCTTGGTGATGGAGATGTCCGCACCCTGGTCGCTTCCCTCGATATCAAGCAGAATTCGGGCGGCCTTCCAGGCGATGTTGCCCGGACCGTCCGGCACGCCGATTTTGCCGCAGCGCACGGTGATGCCGGGGCCCTTGGTAAGGGTGATGGTGATATCATCGCACAGGTTGACCCGCTGCATGACCATGCGCAGATCATGGTAACCGTCGGCTCGGCGGCGGATGACATCCAGGAGGTAATTGACCTTGGCCGGGGCCTTGAGGGTTATGCTCTTCACGTATACTCCGCGATGGCGCTGAAATGAGAGGCTGGAACGTTTGTTTTCTAATGCAAGCAGGGGTATAAATCAAGGCAAAATTGTGCGGGACTGCCATGGAGAGAACTTGCACAGTCCGCCATCTGCCTCTATACTGGTTCCCCGCCGGATTGATGTAGCCCGGAACTGATACTAGAGTGAAGGAGTACGAGATTGAATCCACGACTTCCTGCCGAGTGGGAGATCCAGGACGGCGTTCTGCTCGCCTGGCCCCACCATGCAACCGATTGGAGTGATACGCTGGACGAGGTCCAGCCGGCCTTTGCCGAGATCATCCGTCAGATTATCCGCTTTGAACGGGTATTGTTGACGACACCTTCTGTCGAGGAGACCCGCGGGTATCTGACCGGTGCCGGTATTGACCTTGCAAAGGTGGTCCTGTGCGAAATGCCGAACAACGATACCTGGGCCCGCGACTTTGGCCCCATCACCGTGATCTATAACGAAAAGCCGGTGCTGCTTGATTTCGGCTTCAATGGCTGGGGGCTGAAGTTTCCTGCCAACCACGACAACCTGATTACCGCCCGTTTGAAGGAACTGGGGGCGCTTGCCCCCAATCTGAAGAAGGTTGGTCTGATTATGGAGGGTGGCAGTATCGAGAGCGACGGCTTGGGAACGATCCTGACCACCGCCGAGTGTCTGCTCTCTCCCAACCGCAATCCACAGCTTGACAAGGGCGAAATCGAGCAGGCCATGGCGGCTCTCCTGGGGGCACGGCGGGTGCTCTGGCTCCATCATGGCGCGCTGGCGGGCGACGATACCGACTCCCACATCGATACCCTGGCACGCATCTGCCCTGACAATACCATCGTCTACCAGGCCTGCAACAACCCGGCGGATGAACATTATGGGCCTTTGAAGCTGATGGAGCAGGAACTGCTGGAGTTTGCCGCTCCGGACGGCTCTCCGTACCGGCTGGTGGCGCTTCCGTGGCCCAAGGCGCGTTTTGATGCCGATGCCCACCGGCTGCCGGCCACCTACGCCAACTTCCTGATCATCAACGGCGCGGTGCTGGTGCCGACCTATGATGATCCGGAAAACGACGCCAAGGCGCTGGCGTGCATTGCCCAGACCTTTCCGGGTCGCGAGATCATCGGTGTCAACTGTCTGCCCCTCATTCAGCAGCATGGTTCGCTGCACTGTGTGACGATGCAATTACCCCAGGGGGTGCTCCCATGACGATGCTCAAGGCGGCCTTGGTTCAGCAGAGCTGCTCCAGCGACAGGGGTGAAACCCTGGACAAGACCATCGGGATGATCCGCCAGGCTGCTGCAGCCGGTGCCCGTCTGGTGCTGTTGCAGGAACTGCACACCGGCCCCTATTTCTGCCAGATCGAGGATCCGGCTCTCTGTGACCTGGCGGAGCCGATCCCGGGGCCTTCCACCCAGGAGTTGGGTGTGGTGGCCGCCGAAACGGGGATAGTCCTGGTTGCCTCCCTGTTCGAACGCCGGGCGCCCGGGTTGTATCATAACACGGCGGTGGTGTTTGAGACGGACGGCTCCATCGCCGGTGTCTACCGCAAGATGCATATCCCCGACGATCCCGGTTTCTACGAAAAGTTCTATTTTACCCCGGGCGACCTGGGTTTCACCCCGGTCAAGACGTCGGTCGGCACCCTGGGGGTGCTGGTCTGCTGGGACCAATGGTATCCGGAGGCGGCGCGCCTCATGGCACTGGCTGGTGCCGACCTGCTGATCTATCCGACCGCTATCGGCTGGGATCCTGCTGATACGGATGAGGAGAAGGAACGGCAGCGGGGGGCCTGGATCACGGTGCAGCGCGGCCATGCCGTGGCCAACGGTCTGCCGGTGCTGGCGGTCAACCGGGTCGGTTTCGAGGCTTCCGGCGCTGAACCTGCAGCCGGTATTCAATTCTGGGGGAGCAGTTTCGCGGCCGGTCCCCAGGGAGAGTTTCTGGCCGAGGCATCCTGTGATCAGGAGGAGATCCTTTACGTCGATCTTGACCTGAAACGGAGCGAGACCGTGCGGCGCATCTGGCCCTTCCTACGGGACCGGCGCATCGACGCCTACGGCGATATCCTCAAGCGGTACCGGGACTAACTCATGGCACTGGCAGACAAGGAACTACTGGAAGCACTCACCAGCTCTCGCATTCTGACCTCCATGATTACCCCGGCGGTGCTGATCTCGGCCTGCGGCACGCTGATCTTTTCCACCTCGGCGCGCATGGGGAGGATCTTTGACCGGGTCAACGTTATGAAAGGGGAGGTGGAGGCGGTCGTCCACGGCAAGATGTCCTATCCCGTAGAGCGGATGGCCCATCTGACCGACCTGATCGAGCTGCAGCGCCGCCGTGCCACCCTGATCCACAAGGCCATGGTGGCACTCTATTCCGCCACCGCCCTGTTTGTTGCCGCCAGTCTGGCGATCGCCTTCAACGTGGCCTACGGCGGTGCCGACACCGCCTGGATTCCGACTCTTATCGCCCTGGTCGGCGGCCTGTTCCTGTTCTGTGCCTCCGCCTTTCTGCTCTATGAAAGTCGCTTCAACCTGCGGTTTGTCAACCGGTCCATCGATTTTATCGAGTTTCTGGAAGAGCGGGCGACTGAACCTCAAAAAGTGGCGTTACCGGATAATCAACCATGAAAAGGAGGATGATGATGAACAGAGTTACAACGTGGCTTGCCGTCGGAATGTTGATGATTGTGCTTATGCCTCTGCCAGCGTCGGCAACGGGGATCGAATTGGCGGTCGGCGCCTGGAACGCGACTCCGTCTGGTGACGTCTCCTACAAGGGGAACGCACCCCAGGATACCCTGAGTATCAAGGATAACCTGAAGTACAAAGATGATTACAACGTCTTCGGTCGGGTCAGGATCGAAACGCCTCCGGTTCTTCCCAATATCTATCTCATGGCGACGCCGCTGAAGTTCAAGGAAACGGGGAGCAAGACCACCTCGTTCAACTTCGGGAACACCACCATTGCCGCCAACACCCCCTTTACCTCCGAGATAAAGCTCGACCATTACGACGTGGGGTTTTTTTACGGTATTCCGCTTCTCAAAACGGCAACCGGTGGGATTCTCAATGTTGATCTGGGCGTTGATGCGAGGATTATCGATTTCAAGGCCCGGGTAACCGGTCAGGACTCGGTCACCGGCCTGAGTGTTTCGGATTCGAAAGATGTGATAATACCGCTGCCGATGGTTCAGGTGGGCATCCAGGTGAAACCGCTCTCCTGGGTGGCCGCAGAGGCGGAAGTACGGGGGATTACCTATAGCAGGAATTACTACTACGACATTATCGGACGCCTGAAGGTCAAGCCATTTGGGCCGGTGTTTGTTGCCGGTGGCTACCGTTATGAAACGGTGAAGATCGACCGGGACGGTGTGAAGGCAAAGGCTGATTTCGGTGGGCCCTTCGGCGAGTTGGGGGTCGAATTCTAAGCATAGCTTTGTTTGGATCGTGCCGCCGACTGCGGACTATATCGTCTTAAAAAACAGTGGGCCGGATATGATATTACTATCCGGCCCACTGATTTTTTGCTGTATCACTTGTTTGTCGAACGGAAGTTGATCTATCCCTTCAGTCCCACCTCTTTGGCCAGCGCCCGCCAGGCCGGCAGACTTCGCTCGATCATCCCCTTGTCCACACAGTAGGCGATCCGGAAGAACCCGGGGGCACCGAAACCGGCTCCCGGCACCAGCAGGATATGGTGTTTCTGGGCCAGTTTGACGAACTCCACGTCGTCGGCGAGGGGGGATTTCGGGAAGAGGTAGAAGGCGCCGTCCGGTGTAACCATGCTGAATCCCATGCCGGTCAGCTCACGTACCAGCAGGTCCCGTTTGGCCTGGTATTCGGCGATATCAACCGATTCGTCCTGCAGCTTGGTTACCAGGCGCTGCATCAGGGCCGGGGCATTGACGAAACCCAGAACCCGGTTGCTGAAAACCGCCCCTTCCATGAACTGCAGTGCGGTGTCCATGCGGGGGTTGGCGGCCAGGTAGCCGATCCGTTCTCCCGGCAGGGCCAGATCCTTGCTGTGGGAGGTGACGATGATCGAACTCTCCACCAGCGGGAATATGTTGGGTACCCGTTTGCCGTCATAGGCGATCCGGGCATAAGGCTCGTCGGAGATGACGTAGATCAGGTGCCCGTTGTCCCGGTGAATCTTCTTGAGGACGTCGCCCAGCTGCCGGAGGCTCTCCTCGGGGTAGATGACGCCGGTCGGGTTGTTGGGGGAGCAGATCAGGATTGCGCGGGTCTTGGGGGTGATGGCGCCCTTGATGGCGTCGATATCCAGCTGGAAGGTTTCCCGGTTCGTCCAGACCTCAACCGGGATACCGCCGTGGTTGTCGATATAGAACTTATACTCCACGAAGAAGGGGGCCAGGATGATGACCTCCTCGCCGGGATTGAGGATGGTCTTGAGGACCACGTTCAGTGCCCCGCCGGCGCCGCAGGTCATGATCACGTGGGCGGCGGTGACCGGCAGGCCCGAGTCCTTGGCCAGCTTGGCGGCCACGGCACTCCGGGTCTCGGCATAGCCGGCATTGTTCATATAGCGGTGCATGCCCGGGAGCGGGTGCTGTGCCAGTTCCACCAGCTCCCGTTGAAAGGCCTCGGGGGGCTCCACATCTGGGTTCCCCAGGGTAAAATCATAGATGTTTTCCGCGCCGAACTCCTGTCTCAGGCGTTCTCCCTCCTCGAACATCTTGCGGATCCAGGAAGAGCGGGAGATATGACCGGCGATTTTCATGGCGATAGCCATTGCTTGTTTCCTCCATCGAGAAATTTCTGCTAGGATAATCGCGACGAATAGTACAACAAAACGTGGAGAACTCAATGGAAATTCCTGCCTGGCCGGCAGAGCGCCCCCTGGTTTTGGGAGATAAAACCGTCTTCGACCGACTCTTTGACGAATTGCAGCCGCGGGTTTCGGAACTGACCTTTGCCGGCCTGTACCTGTTCCGCACTGCCCACGAGTACCGGCTCTCCTCCGTTGGCGATTCGCTGGTGCTGCTGGGGAAGGGGTATGACGGCGCCAGGTATGCCCTGCCGCCCCTTGGCGGCGACTCCGATGCGGGGATTGTCCTGCTGCTGCAGGAAGGGTATGAACTGTACGGCCTGGATGAGGCTGTTGCCGCACGGTTTCAAGCCGATCCGGCTTGGGAAGCCGTCGAAGACCGGGATTCGGCCGACTATCTCTATCTGCGGGAAGAGCTGGCGGGGCTGCCGGGGAATCGGTTCCATAAAAAGAAAAACCGAATCAATTATTTTGCTGCCCGTCACGACTACCGGGTGGACGTCTATTCGGCCAGACATCTCTGTTGTTGTCTCCAACTGCTTGACGAGTGGGGGAGGGTGGCGGAGATGGAAGGGAACCGTTCCTTTCAGCTGGAGATGGATGCCACCGTCGAGGCCCTGTCCAGGGCCGCCGAGCTGGGGCTGGAAGGGGTTGTGGTGGAGGTGGAGGGTGTCGTTCGGGCCTTTGCCGTCGGTGAACGACTCAATCGGGATACGGCGGTGTGCCATTTTGAAAAGGCGGATCCCTTTATGGAAGGGTTGTCGCAGCTGGTCAACCGTGAATTCAGCCGCCTGCTGTTCACCGACTGCCGCTACGTCAATCGTGAACAGGATCTGGGCGAGCCGGGGCTGCGTAATGCCAAGCTTTCCTACCATCCGGTGGAGCTGGTGAAAAAGTTTCGTCTGAGGCGCCCTCTAACAAAATGATTGCATTCAAAGGGCAGTTGTAGTACATAACTCGTTCTTTAAGAAGCGGCCCTTGGCCGTATCTCCTTGCTCCGGGTTGGACCGGGGCTTGAAAACCGTGAGGAGGCATCACCATGAGGAAGTACGAAACAATTATCATCCTCCAGCCCGACCTTGGCGAAGACGACATCAACATCGTCACCGGCAAGGTACAGGACGTTGTCACGTCCTACAAAGGGCAGCTGTACCGGCTGGATGACTGGGGTATCAGGAAACTGTCCTACTCCATCAGGAAATTTGCACGCGGGCGTTATTACTATGTCCGTTACGACGGCGGAGCGGAACTGATTGCGGAGCTTGAGCGCCGCCTCAGGCTGGACGAGAAGGTGCTGCGCTACCAGAGCGTCAACATCACCGACGAGCCCGAGAAGGTCGTTCCCGAAAAGAAAGCACCGGTAGCAGAGCCGGAGCAGGGCGAGACCGCTGAAGCCGAAGCAGTCGTCGCTGAAACCGCAGCCGAATAAATTCCTGGAGGATTATATACCATGAGTGAAGAAAGACCGACCAACAGCTATCAGCGTCCCTCTTCCGGCCCCGGCCAGCGCCCTGCGGGCGGCCCGGGCGGTCCGCGCAAGAAGCGTCCGTTCCAGCGCCGTAAGGTATGCCGCTTCTGCGCCGAGAAGAACCTGACCATCGACTACAAGGAGCCGCGCACCCTCCGTTATTTCATCTCCGAGCGCGGCAAGATCGTTCCGCGCCGTATTTCGGGCAACTGCGCCAAGCATCAGCGTGAAATCACCGAGGCCATCAAGCGCGCCCGGAATATCGCCCTGCTGCCGATCGCATCGAATCACGTACTGCCCTGATCCCACGCTCCATGCGTCTGTCAGACATGGCCGGTCATGCCTTTAGCTCCCGCGTCTCCGCGGCGTTGATCGGCATGACCGGCTCGTTTATTCTGTTTGCGGCCTACCTGGTTATCCCCCCCGCCGGGATCTTTTCAGGGGTGCTGGCACCGTTCCCGGTGGCTTACGTCAGACTCCGCCATGGCCGTATGGCGACGGTCATCAGTATTCTCGGAGCGACTGCCGCCATGACTGCCGTTTTCGGGGTGGGTGCCGGTACCTTTTATCTGGTGCAATGCGGCCTGCTGGCACTGGTGCTGCCTGAACTGCTCTTGAAAGGATTCAGTGCGGTCCGCGCCATGGGGTGGACAACGGCCGTAAGTATTTCCCTGCTGGCCCTGACGGTCGTGGCCTTCAGTCTCGCCAGCGGACAGAATCTCCATCTTGCGGCTGTTGCGGAGATTCAGAAAAGCGTTACCCAGGCGACCGCCATCTACGAGAAAAGCGGTGTCAAGGGTGAAGAACTGGCCCTGTTGAAGCAGACCATGGCGACCGCTGCTGAACTGGTTATCAAGATTTATCCGGCGTTGATCGCAATTACGCTGATTGCCATGGCGGGTGTCAATCTGCTGTTGTTGAGACGGGTTGCCGGGGCCATGGGTCACCAGCTCAACATCGGAGAATTCAGGACGTACCGTAATCCCGATCTGTTGATCTGGATGCTGATTGCAGCAGGTTTCTCCCTGCTGGCACCAAACCAGCTCATTACTATACCGGCCCTGAATATCCTGCTGATCGTCGTAATGCTGTATTTTCTCCAGGGGTTGGCAGTTCTTTCTACCATTATCGCACGGCAAAGCATGGCAGGGATCCTGCGGACAGCGCTGTACTTTATGCTGATCATGCAGCCGTACCTGGCTGTTCTGGTTGCCGTCATCGGAATATTTGACCTGTGGGGTGATTTTCGCACCCCCAGAAAACAGGAAAACCTGTAATAAACAGGCTTGAAAGGAGAAGTACATGAAAGTGATTCTCAAGGAAAACATCGAGACCCTCGGCCACATCGGCGACATCGTCAAGGTGGCACCGGGCTACGCCCGCAACTACCTGCTCCCCAAAGGGCTGGCTGTCGAGGCCACCGAGCGGAATGCCAAGGAGCTTGAGCACGTCAAGCGCCAGATGGCATACAAA
>CAZSTJ010000140.1:0-9620 GCA_964609805.1 uncultured Geobacter sp.
CAGCCCTCCATGCCGATTGAATTGACCCTGCTGCCGAACTGGGCCTATTTCAACATGTACGAATTCTCAAGCTGGGCCCGGGCCACCATCATCCCGCTCTCGGTGGTCATGGCCGAACGGCCGGTGCGCAAGCTCCCCCCCTGGGCAAGGGTGCAGGAACTGTACGTCCGTCCGCCGCGGCCGACCGATTATACCTTCACCAAGGAAGACGGTATCCTGACCTGGAAGAATTTCTTCATCGGCGTGGATCACCTGCTGAAGGTCTACGAAACCAGCCCGATCCGGCCGTTTATGAAGAAGGCAACCGCCACCGCCGAACAGTGGATACTTGATCACCAGGAGCCGACCGGTGACTGGGGCGGGATCCAGCCGGCCATGCTCAATGCGATCCTGGCGCTGCATTGCCTCGGGTACGCCAATGACCATCCGGCCGTTGTCAAGGGTCTCGAGGCCCTAGCGAACTTCTGCATCGAGGACGAGGAAAGCATCGTGCTGCAGTCCTGCGTCTCGCCGGTGTGGGACACCGCCCTGGCCCTGGTGGCCATGCAGGAAGCGGGGGTTCCCAAGGACCATCCGGCGCTGGTGAAGGCGGCCCAGTGGCTGCTGGACCTGGAGGTCCGCCGCAAAGGGGACTGGCAGATCAAGTCTCCCGAACTGGAACCGGGGGGATGGGCCTTCGAGTTTCTCAACGACTGGTATCCGGACGTGGACGACTCAGGTTTCGTTATCATGGCGATCAGGGATATCAAGGTCCGCGACAAGAAGCACCAGGAGCAGGCCATGAAACGCGGCATTGCCTGGTGTCTGGGGATGCAGAGCGAAAACGGCGGCTGGGGTGCCTTTGACAAGGACAACACCAAGCACCTGCTCAACAAGATTCCCTTTGCCGACCTTGAGGCGCTGATCGATCCGCCGACGTCGGATCTCACCGGCCGCATGCTGGAGCTGATGGGTAGTTTCAACTATCCCAAGGAGTATCCGGCTGCGGTGCGGGCACTGGAATTCCTCAAGAAGGAACAGGAGCCGGAAGGACCCTGGTGGGGACGCTGGGGGGTCAACTACATCTACGGTACCTGGTCGGTTCTCTGCGGTCTGGAGGCAATCGGCGAGGATATGACCCAGCCTTATATCAAGAAGGCGGTCAACTGGCTCAAGTCCAAGCAGAACATGGACGGCGGCTGGGGCGAGGTCTGCGAGTCCTACTGTGACCGCTCCCTGATGGGAAGCGGGCCCAGCACGGCATCCCAGACCAGTTGGGCACTGCTGGCGCTCTTTGCGGCGGGCGAGGTGGAGTCAAAGACCGCTTCGCGCGGGATCGAGTACCTGATGGGGACCCAGAAACAGGACGGAACCTGGGATGAGGATGCCTTCACCGGCACCGGTTTCCCCAAATTTTTTATGATCAAATACCATATCTATCGTAACTGCTTCCCGCTGACCGCCCTGGGGCGGTACCGGAGGCTTACTCTGGAGGCTGCCCGGCAGCAGTAACCGGGAGTGTCCCGTCAGGAAACAGATTGCCAAGGGAGCCCCGTATTGCGGTCCGGGGCTTTCCTCTTTTAAACGGATATATGAAGACATTTGTCACCGGTGCAACCGGTTTTATAGGCGCCAGCATCGTCAGGGAGCTGCTGCGGGACGGGCGTGAGGTACGTGCCCTGGTCCGTCAGGGGGCCGATACGACGAATCTGGCCGGTCTGGATATCGAACTGTGGCAGGGTGACCTGCGGGACGGGGAGTCCCTGAAAAAGGGGCTGCAGGGGTGCGATGTCCTGTACCACGCCGCCGCCGATTACCGCCTCTGGACCCGTAACCCCGATGAGATGTACCGTATCAACGTGGACGGTACCCGGATGATCCTGGAAGCGGCCCTGGAAAACGGCCTGTCGCGGGTGGTCTACACCAGCAGCGTCGGTACCCTGGGGAATCCGGGGGACGGTACGCCGGGGAGCGAGGACACACCGGTAACCCTCAACGACATGGTGGGACACTACAAGAAGAGCAAGTTCCTGGCGGAGCGTGCGGCGGAAGAATTCATCGGTCGCGGTCTGCCGCTGACCATCGTCAACCCGTCCACACCGGTAGGGCCGATGGATGTGAAGCCGACCCCCACCGGCAGGATCATCGTCGATTTCCTCAACCGCAAGATGCCGGCCTACCTGGATACGGGACTCAACATCATCGCTGTCGAGGATTGCGCCCGGGGGCATCTCCTGGCGGAACAGAAGGGGACCGTCGGCGGTAAGTACATCCTGGGCAATACCAACCTGACCCTGCGTGAGATCTTCGATGTCCTGGCAGAGCTTACCGGGTTGGCGGCGCCGAAGGTCAGGCTCCCCTATACACCGATCCTGCTGGCGGCCTATGTCAATGAAGGGCTTTCGCGGATTACCGGCCGCGAACCGCTGATCCCGCTGGCCGGGGTCCAGATGGCCGCCAAGTTCATGTATTTCGATTCAACCCGTGCCGTGAGAGAACTGGGGCTTCCCCAGACGCCGGTGCGGGATGCGCTGAAGCGTGCGGTGGAGTGGTTCCGCCAGAACGGTTATGCGCCCAAGCACTGAAGTGAGGTCCGTATGTTGCTCGAATCCATCAATAGTCCCCAGGATCTGAAGAAGCTCGATCCGGCCCGGCTCCCCGATCTGGCGGAAGAGGTCCGGCAGTTTCTGCTGGAAACGGTATCCACCACCGGAGGCCATCTCGGGTCCAATCTGGGCACGGTCGAGCTGGCCATTGCCCTGCACTACTGTTTCGACTCTCCCAAAGACAAGATCATCTGGGATGTGGGGCACCAGGCCTACACCCACAAGATCCTGACGGGGCGCCGGGAACGCTTCCATACCCAGCGGCAGTACAAGGGGATCTCCGGTTTCCCCAAACGGTGCGAGTCCGAGCATGATGCCTTCGGTGTCGGCCATGCCTCCACCTCCATCTCTGCCGGTCTCGGCATGGCGGCCGCCGCTGATCTGGCGGGGACGAAGAATCATGCCATTGCGGTCATCGGCGACGGCTCCCTCACCGGCGGCATGGCATTCGAGGCGCTCAATCAGGCCGGCCACCTCAAAAAGAACCTGATCGTCATCCTCAATGACAACGAGATGTCGATCTCTAAAAACGTCGGCGCCTTCTCCGCCTTTATCTCGCGCAAGATGACCGGCCGCTATTTCCGCGACCTGAAGAAGGAGATGCAGGGGCTGATCAACAATATTCCCGCCATCGGCAAGGACGTGCTCCACTTCGCCCGCAAGGCCGAGAACTCCCTCAAGGGGTTCCTGACCCCCGGCTCCCTGTTCGAGGCCCTGGGGTTCGATTACCTGGGACCGCTGGACGGTCACGACCTGCCACAGCTGATCGAGGTGTTCAACAACATCAACGAGCTGGATGGACCGCTGCTGGTGCACATCATGACCACCAAGGGAAAGGGGTACAAGCCGGCCGAGGAGACCCCCCACAAGTATCACGGTGTCGGCGTGTTCGACATCGAGACCGGCAAAGGGGCGGGTAAGGCTGCCGGCACGTCCTACACCGATGTCTTCGGTGACACGATCATTGAACTGGCCGAACAGGACCCGAAGGTCGTGGCCATTACCGCCGCCATGCCGGATGGCACCGGTCTTACCAAATTTGCCGAGCGCTTCCCCCAGCGTTTTTTCGATGTGGGTATAGCCGAACAGCACGGCATGACCTTTGCCGCAGGCCTGGCTGCCGATGGGTATCGCCCTGTTGCCGCCATCTACTCCTCCTTCGTTCAGCGGGCCTATGACCAGGTGTTCCACGATATCTGTCTGCAGAAACTGCCGGTGACCATCGCCATGGACCGGGGTGGTCTGGTGGGGGACGACGGCCCGACCCATCACGGTGTCTTCGATATCTCCTACCTGCGGCACCTGCCGGGTCTCACCATGATGGCCCCCAAGGATGAGAATGAACTGCGGCACATGCTGAAGACCGCGGTCTGTTCGGGGGTGCCCATGGCCCTGCGCTATCCGCGCGGTGCCGGATACGGGGTGGCCCTGGATCCTGAACTGAAAACGCTGGCCGTCGGGAAGGGCGAGATCCTGGAAGAAGGGGGCGACCTCTGCATCATTGCCATCGGTTCCACGGTCTACCCAGCCCTGGAGGCCGCCCGGCAGCTGAAACAGCGTGGGATCAATGCCGGAGTGGTCAACGCCCGCTTTGTCAAACCCCTTGACGCTGAACTCATCAAAGGGGTCGCCGCGGCAACCGGCCGGATCATGACGGTGGAAGAGAACGCCCTGCAGGGTGGCTTCGGCAGTGCGGTTCTCGAAATGCTCTACGAGAGCGGTATGCAGAATGTCAAGATAAAGCGCCTCGGCATCCCCGACCGCTATATCGAGCATGGCAGCCAGGCCCAGCTGCGCAAGGACCTGGGGATCGATGCCGAAGGGATCGGAGCTGCAGCAGAAGCATTCATGAAACAATAAGTCCAGCCGAACTCTCACGAAGCTCGCAAAGCTCACGAAGAAGCATAAGAATTGTATGGTGAGAGCATCATCTTTGTGTCTTTGGGAGCTTGAGCGAGCGTAGTGAGCGGGTGAGACCTGTTTTGGGTCTCGATACAGCAGTAACAATTGAAAGGAATAGTATCAAATGCGTTTTCCGTTACGTCTCAATTATGATCTGACCAAGTACATCATCAGCAATAAGCTCAACAAGGTGGAGAAGTACCCGCTGGTGCTGATGCTCGAACCGACACATCTCTGCAACCTGGCCTGTTCCGGTTGCGGCCGTATCCGCGAGTACGCCGACACCATGCAGGATATGATGAGTCTGGAGGATTGCCTCCGCTCCGTGGACGAATGTCCGGCCCCGGTCGTGACCATCACCGGCGGCGAGCCGTTCCTCTATCCCCATGTTTATGAGCTTATTCGCGGCACCCTTGACCGCGGCAAGCATATCTATCTCTGCACCAACGGGATCCTGCTGGAGAAGGCGCTGGACAACATGACGCCCCATCCCAATTTCACCCTCAACGTCCATATGGACGGTCTGGAAGAGACCCATGACCGGATTCTGGAGCGCCGTGGCGCCTTCAAGATCGCCATGGAAGGTATCAAAAAGGCCAAGCGCCTCGGGTTCCGGGTCTGCACCAACACCACCATCTTCAAGGAAACCGATCTGGTGGAGATCGAGATGCTCTTCACGCAGCTGGAGGAGATCGGTGTGGATGGCCTGCTGGTGGCCCCCGGTTTCGGTTACGAGGCGGTAGGGGAAAAGCTGTTCCTGGAGCGGCGTGATATCGAGCGGAAGTTCGCCGATGTCTATGAGATGAGCAAGAAGCACCGTTTCTTCTCCACTCCCATGTATCTCCGTTTCCTCAAAGGGGAAAAGAAGCTGGAATGTACCCCCTGGGGCAATCCGACCCGCAATACCGTGGGGTGGAAGGCCCCCTGTTACCTGATCACCGATGCCCATTACCCGACCTTCAAGGAGATGATGGAGAAGACCGAATGGGAAAAGTACGGCGTTGGCAAGGACTCCCGCTGTGCCCAGTGCATGATGCACTGCGGGTTCGAACCGACGGTTGTCAACGAGATCGGCAAGAGCTGGAAAGATATCCTGGAAATGATGATCTGGAATCTGACGTAGAAAAACGATGGGGTTGGCCGGAGTCGTGCTCTGACGTACGTATCGATTTAAATCAGTATGATGCGGCATGGGCTGCCAGTCCAGACCTTGAGAGCTCGATCACACATTCCCGAACATCTGTGTCAACGTTATCAGCCCCCTCCCGTATCTTCGGTAGGGGGCTGTTTGCGTTGTGAGCGGATAACTCTGCAAACATACCGGGGCGATTGCCACTAGGCCCTGCCTACCGCCACGACGACTGCCTGCCAATCCAGAGCAGACCCAGAGCTTGTTGCCCAGCAAAAAGTGAAGGGAATCTTCCCGGCCCTCTTGCTGTTTCGCTACCCCATCCCCATTTCTCTCTTACCCCCACGAACAGGCGGCATAGTCAGCGGCCGCATTGCACAGTTCCGGCAGCAGCCGTTCCGATGACCGCTCGGTGATGTCGGCGTCATAGTGGACGAGGAACTCGTCACTGCCTGCCAGCGGCGATTTCATTGACATGGCGCTCAGCACGGCCTCCTCCCAGCCGGAGAGTATGGTCTCCCGGTCCGCTTCAGCACCGCATCGATGCCGGTGGCATTGTGCACTTGGTTGGCGATCAGCTCTTTTGCGTGTCACGTCTTGCCACTGAAATATGCATGTGTTGTCCTGGCGAAATTCAGTTCAATTATCAGTCTGCCCTGCCGGTTCCTCTACTTCGCTGGTCGCTGCACTGCCGAAGAGTGCGTACAACACCGGCAGCACCAGCAGGGTGAGAAGCGTCGATGAGACAACACCGCCGATTACCACCGTTGCCAGGGGGCGTTGCACCTCGGCACCGATACCGGTGTTGAACGCCATGGGGATGAAACCGAAGCTGGCAACCAGGGCGGTCATCAGTACCGGCCGCAGCCGCTGTTCGGCGGCCTGTCTGATCGCCTCCAGGAGCGGCACCCCGCGACCCAGCAGATCCCGCACCGCGGATACCAGTACCATGTCACCCAGAACAGCCACCCCGGAGAGGGCCACGAATCCGACCCCGGCCGAGATGCTGAAGGGGATCCCCCGGAGCCAGAGGGCAATGATACCGCCGACGGCAGCGAAGGGGACACCGGTAAAGACACGGGCCGCGTCCTTGATGCGGCCGTAGGTGAAGTAGAGCAGGGTAAAGATGAGGGCCAGGGCCACGGGGACGACAATCAACAAACGTAATCGGGCCCGTTGAAGGTTCTCAAACTGGCCGCCATAGCGGACAAAATACCCTTCCGGGAGTTTGACATCCCGCTCAATAGCTTTCCGGACATCGGCCACAAAGCTCCCCACATCCCGCCCCCGCACGTTGGTCTGTATCACAATTCTCCGCTTCCCCCATTCGCGGTTGATGGTGGATGGGCCTTCCGTTGTGTTGATTCTGGTCAGGAGTGACAGGGGGATTCGCTCGCCGCTGCCGGCCGTTACCAGAATACGTCCCAGTTCCTCCGGGTCGACCCTGAATCGGTCGGCAATGCGCACGGCAACGGGAAACCGGCGGTCTCCTTCCTGGAGCATCCCTACGTCACGCCCACCCAGCGCCTCGATCACCTCCAAGACTTCCCGGGCGGGAATCCCGTAGCGGGCCGTGGCGTTTCTGTCTACCTCAACCCGAAGGAGCGGCTGCCCGCTTACCTGCTCTACGCTCACATCTGCGGCTCCGGCGACGTTCTTGACCGCCTTCTCCACGTCCTTGGCGCTATTCTTCAGGATCTCAAAGTCGTCACCGAAGATCTTGATGCCCACATCGGAACGGATGCCGGCGATCATCTCGTTCACCCGCATCTCGATGGGCTGGGTAAAGATCATGCGCATCCCCGGCATGTTCTTCAGTTCCTTCTCCATGGCCGCCACCAGTTCCCCCTGGGTACGGGCCTTCCGCCACTGTTCCCGTGGTTTGAGGGTTATGAATATGTCGGAGAGTTCCACCCCCATGGGATCGGTGGCGATCTCTGCGCTGCCGGTACGGGTCCAGACTCGTTCGATCTCGCTAGGGAATTTTTCCAGGAGTGTCCGCTCCAAATGGCTCCCGTAGCGGACCGACTCTTCAAGGGAAACGCTGGCCAACCGTACGGTGTTGATAACGACGGAACCCTCCATGAGACGCGGCACAAACTCTGATCCAAGGCGGGTGGCAAGAACCCCGGCCATCCCCAGACAGACCAGAGCCATGGTGATAACCGCCTTGGGCCGGTTCAGGGCAAAGGCTAGCACCGGCCGGTAGAGCTCCTTGAGCTTGCGGACGAGCCGGGGCTCACGGGATGTCTTCCTCCGCTTGAGGCTGTAGCTGGCCAGTACCGGCATCAGGGTCAGGGACATGGCCATGGAGCCGAGCAGGCAAAACATGACGGTCAGCGCCATGGGACGGAAGAGTTTCCCCTCAACCCCTTCCAGGGCCAGGATCGGCAAGTAGACGATCATGATGATCAACTCGCCGAACATGGTCGGTTTACGGACCTCGACGGCCGCATCCCGCACCACGTCGATGATGCTCCGTCCGCTTTCGTCCTCGGCCAGGCGGCGTTCCGCGTTCTCGATAATGATGACCGAACTGTCCACGATCAGGCCAAAGTCGATGGCTCCAAGACTCATCAGGCTCCCGGCGATGCCGAAGCGGAGCATCAGGTCGAAGGCGAACAGCATGGAAAGTGGAATGGCCAGGGCCACGATGAGGCCGGCGCGGAGGTTCCCCAGGAAGACAAAGATGACGGCGATGACCAGGATCGCTCCCTCGAAGAGGTTTTTCTCCACAGTATGGAGCACCCGGTCCACCAGGGTGGTGCGGTCGTAGGCGACGGCCACCTCCACTCCCTTGGGCAGGGACTTTTTGACCTCCTCCAGCCGGAGTTTGAGCCGGCTGGTGACGTCGTGACTGTTCTCTCCCATGAGCATGAAGCCGAGGCCGAGCACCGCCTCGCCTTTACCTCCAGCTGTCACCGCGCCGCGGCGGATCTCGCGCCCCTCTACTACCCGGGCCACGTCCCCGACCCGGACCGGTATCCCGTCTTTGGCAGTAATGACGATCGACTCTATATCCTGAAGGGTGGTGACGATGCCTACCCCCTGCACCAGGGTCGATTCGCCGGCCCGGTCGATAGTGCCGCCCCCCACGTTGGCGTTGTTCCGTTCCACCGCCCCGATCAGCCGGTCCATGGTGAGACCCCGCTTGGCAAGGTCCTCGGGATCGACCACGATCTCGATCCGCCGCTCGTCCCCACCCCAGGTGTTGACCTCGGCCACCCCGGCCACCGAGCGCATCTGGGGTTTTACCACCCAATCATGGAGGGTGCGCAGTTCGGCCATGGTTTTGTCCTTCGCAGTGATCAGGTAGTGGAACACCTCCCCGAGCCCCGTTGCCACGGGGCCCAGTTGCGGCCTGGCGATGCCGGAAGGGAGTGCCACCCCCTGGACCCGCTCCATGACCACCTGTCGGGAGAGGTATATATCGGTCCCGTCCTCAAAAATCACCGTCACCTGGGACATGCCGAAGCGGGAGGCGGAGCGCACCTCTTTCAGCCGTGGCAGTCCCGAGATGGCCTGTTCCAGGGGGGCCGAGACCTGACGCTCGATCTCCAGGGGGGAGAGTGCAGGGGCCACTGTATTCACCTGGACCTGGACCGGTGTCGTGTCCGGGAACGCGTCCAGGGGCAGTCTTAAGAAGGCAAGCACCCCAAGAACTGCAACCACGGACCAGGCCACGATGACCGCCAGACGGTGATTAAGGGACCAGTTAATTATTTTGTTCAGCATTATTCTCTCCTAAACCTGACTGGCCGGAACCCCAATAGTAAGTTTCACGCAACGACGCGACGACGCAACGAAAGGCATTAAATCCGGGACTATTTGCTGTCCACTTCACAGCATCCGGCGCCAATGGAGTCCTTAAGTGTCTCCGTCTTGAGCAGGAAACTGCCGGCGACGACCACATCCCGGTTCGATCCCCGAGACGATTTCAACCAGATCACCCCGCCCCGGTCCTGGTGCCACTTGCACCCGCCTCGCCTCGAACTCATTGGGAC
>CAZSTJ010000141.1:0-9555 GCA_964609805.1 uncultured Geobacter sp.
GCTTGTAGGCATACTCAACCGATTGCAGGCCCCGGGCCTGCAGGTTCATCAGATTGTATTCAAAGCGGGTCTTCAGGACCGGGTAGAGACAAGCCAGGGAGAGGAGGGCGGTGGCCGTGATGATCGTGCGGGGACGGCTGAAGAGGCCGGAGGTAAGGTTCGTGGTTCGTGGCTCGGGGTTCGGGGTTGTCGCATCAGCCGGCTTCCGGAAACGCTCCAGCAGGACCAGCATGGCAGGCAGGACGGTGAAGGTACTCAGGACGCAGATGAAGACCCCGCCGGCGGCGATGATCCCCAGTTCGGCGATCCCCTTGAAATCGGTGAAGGCGAAGGTGGCGAAGGCCAGGGCCACGGTGGCGGCGGCCATGATGATGGAGCGAACGTTGGTGGCCAGACCGGTCTCGATGGCGCTCATGCCGTCGGCGCCGTTGCGTAGTTCCTCCTGGTAACGGAGCACCACCTGGATGCCATACTCGATCCCCAGGCCGATCAGCATGATGGCAAAGACCATGGAGAGGATGTTGAGATGCCCCACCGCCAGGGTGGCGAAGCCGAAGGAGAGGCAGATGCCGACCGTCAGCGAGATCATGGCGGCGACGACGTTAAGGATTCCGCGGAAGGCGAAGAGGAGCAGGATTACCGTCAGCGACAGTGAGAGGATCGTGGCAATCTCGATATCTTTCTGGCTGGTGACCATCTCCTCGTATTCCAGTACCGGTACGCCGGTCAGGCCCCCCTTGACCCCCTTGAACTCTGGCTGTTTGAGGGTTTCATCCAGGGCAGCCCGGACCACCTTGATGGATTTCTCCGAGGCGACGAAGCTGGTCTCGTCCTTTATGGGGCGGACCGTGATCACCTGCTGCTTGCCGGCATTCTCCAGCATGGAGGGCTGACCGTCGCCTCCCCCTTTGAGGAAGGAATCCATGGAGAGGGCCGAGTGTTTGCCGTCGAACCCTTTGAAACCGGTGTCCAGGGTCGTGAGCATGAAGGTCAGGCTTTTCAGGTTTTCCGGTGTAGGGGAAGCCAGGTAGCCGTCGATCTGACGGGTGAGGCTGGTGAAGAGGGTCTGCACCGAAGGGGCTGCCGCCAGATCCTTCAGCACCGGCGCAGCCATGGTCAGGGTGGTGCGCAGTTTGCGGATATCCTCCAGCGGCATGAAGAGCATGCCGTTGCTGCGGAAGAAAGGGAGGCCACCGGGGTAGAACAGTTCCTTGAATTCTCCGCTTTTCTGCTGCAGGCGGGCATACAGGGCGTCTGCGGCGCGGGTGGCCCGCTCTGCGTCATCGGACTCGATCACGGCCACGATCTCTTCCTGGTCGCCGAATTCGGCCCGGTAGGCCCGGTAATCGACCTGGAAGGAGGCGTTGCGCGGCATCAAGTCGTCGCGCCCGGTGAGAAACTCCATCTTCTGGGTGGTATAGAACACGGACAGGGCGGAAAACAGCAGGGCCAGGGCCAGGATCAGGCCGGGACGGCGGGCGCTGAAGGCGAAGATGCGGCTTTTATAGTGTGGATGCGACACGGTGTTCTCCTGATCGGGGCGCGCTGTCAGCCGTTCTGGCCATGGCGCGGGTCGTTATGGTACTATCGGCCGAAACAGACGGGGAGGGAGTATGCAGAGTACGGAATTGAGTGTTTCAACCGACCGGCGGACACGCTTCGTGCCCATCAGCGGACAGGTCGAGGGACTGGTCCGGCAGCAGGGATGGCAGGACGGTGTTCTGACCCTTTTTGTGCCCCATACCACCGCCGGCATCACGATCAACGAGAATGCTGATCCGGATGTGGCGCGGGATATGGAATGGTTCAGCGACCAGTTGGTGCCCCAATCTCTCCATTTCCGTCATGCCGAGGGGAACTCCGATGCCCATCTCAAGGCCAGCTTCTACGGCTCATCAGTCCAGGTGATTGTGCGGGGCGGCCGGCTCTGGCTCGGTATCTGGCAGGGGATCTATCTCTGCGAATTCGACGGCCCCCGAAACCGCAAGGTCTATGCGGCATTTATCGGTAAATAGCTGACTAAATTAGAGAGTGTAGATCAGGTCGGTCAAAAATAGACAGATCGTCGCTACCGTAAGAAACCCCGCGGAGGCGTAGCAGTGCTACGCCGCACACTTTCACTTGTGAAAGTGGACCGCGAAGGCGTCCGAAGGGTGGGGCCGCAGGCCGAAGTCACAAGTGGTTTGTGAGGATGGCGGCGAGATGGCTGTTTTTCATCGACCTGCTAGACATTAAAACGGAAGTGCATGACGTCGCCGTCTTTAACCACATACTCCTTGCCTTCCAGTCGCATCAGCCCCTTTTCCTTGGCGCCCGACTCGCCGTTACAGGCGATGTAGTCGTCGAATCCGATAACCTCGGCGCGGATGAATCCCTTCTCGAAATCCGAATGGATGACACCGGCAGCTCCGGGGGCCTTGGTCCCCTTGACAATGGTCCAGGCCCTGACCTCCTTGACTCCGGCAGTGAAGTAGGTGATCAGGCCGAGCAGTTCGTAGCCGCTGCGGATCAGGCGGTCCAGGCCGGCCTCGGCCAGTCCCATATCCTCCAGGAACGCCTGCTTTTCGTCACCGTCCAGCTCTGATATTTCAGCCTCCAGTTTGCCGCAGATGACCACAACGCCGGCTCCTTCAGCTGCGGCGATCTCTCTTACCTGGGCAACGAACGGATGGGTCCCTGCCAGGTCATCCTCGGCCACATTGGCGACATAAAGGACCGGCTTGTCGGAGAGTAGGTGCAGTTCCCGCATCCAGAGACGCTCGTCTTCGCTCTCTGCTACCCCGTGGAGCTTCTTGACCTGTTCCAGGAGTCCCTTGACCCGCTGATAGAGGGCGACCTCGTCCTTGGCCTTCTGGTCACCGCTACGCGCCAGTTTCTCGGCGCGCTGGATCTTCTTCTCCACCGTATCCAGATCGGCCAGGGCAAGTTCGGTGTTGATGACTTCGATATCGTCTGCAGGGGAAACACGGCCACTGACATGGACTACGTTGTCATCGTCGAAGCAGCGGACCACATGGACGATGGCATCCGTGCTGCGGATATGTCCGAGGAACTGGTTGCCGAGTCCTTCTCCGGAACTGGCGCCCTTGACAAGGCCGGCAATGTCGACGAACTCGATGGTGGTCGGCTGGGTCTTCTGCGGGTTGACGATGGCGGACAGCTGGTCCATGCGGGGATCGGGTACCTGGACGATACCCACGTTGGGATCGATGGTGCAGAACGGGTAGTTGGCCGACTCGGCCCCGGCAGAGGTGAGTGCGTTAAAGATGGTTGATTTACCTACGTTGGGGAGTCCGACAATGCCGCAATTGAAACCCATAGTATTCTATCCTTCCAGGTAATTCTTGTTATTGAAGAGGCTCATGGCCTTGGGGAGTCCATGGTCAAGCATGGACTCCAGCATGTCCAGTCCGCCGTCCATGATGCGGGGGAGTATCTCCATCTCCGTGGGGGGGATGTTACCCAGGACATAGTTGCTGGTGTCACCATGAAGCGGTTTGCCGATGCCGATGCGCAGCCGGATGAAGTCCTTGCCCAGCTGTTCCATGATAGAGCGGAGGCCGTTGTGTCCGCCGTGTCCGCCACCTTGCTTGAACCGCACCGTTCCGAAGGGTAGGTCCAGTTCGTCATGGGCTACAATCAGGTTGGTGAGCGGCAGTTTGTAGAATTGGAGAGCCTGCATGACCGCCTTGCCCGACAGGTTCATGAAGGTCTGGGGTTTGAGGAGGATCAGGCGGTTGTCCTTGTACTTCCACTCCCCGGCCAGTCCCGAGAATGACGAACGGGTGATGGAGAGGTTCTCGTGGTAAGCGAGGCGATCCAAAAAAAGGAAACCCGCGTTGTGGCGGGTCCATTGATACTTGGGGCCGGGATTACCCAGCCCCGCTATGACATACGTATTCATTCGTTCAACCGGTCAACCGTTATGCTTCGGCCGGTGCTTCTTCCTTGGCCCTGCCGAGGACGCTGACGACCGGAGTCTTGGGGTTGTCAAGGATCTTGACCCCTTCCGGCAGTGGGATTTCGCTGACATGGACGGAATGCGCGATCTTGAGGTCGGTGATATCGATCTCGATGTGGTCGGGGATGTTGCCCGGCAGACACTCAACATGCAGGGTATGGTGGGCGAAGTCAAGCAGTCCTCCCTCCTTGACGCCGATAGCGGCTCCCTTGAGACTGACCGGAACGACCAGACGGAGTTTCTCGTTCATGTTGACGCGGTGAAGGTCAACATGCTTGTAGGTGCCCTTAATTGCGTCACGCTGCAGGTCAGCGATAATCGCCATGGTCTGGTCAAGACTGCCGCCGCCGAGCAGGGTGATCAGATTGTTCTGTCCGCCTTCGCCCGACAGGGCGCTCTGAAGTTCACGGTACTTGATGCTGACGGCCATGGGATCCATGCCCTTGCCGTACACGACGCCGGGAACCATCTCATCGTTCCTCAGTCGGCGGCTGATCCCTTTACCGGTTTTCGATCTCAGTTCGATGTTCATCTGTTTCTGTTGCATGGTGTTCCTCCGATTGTCGTGGCGAGGTGTCCCGCCCGGTACATAGTATATTTACGAAGCTTTAAACGAAAAGCGAACTTACGGATTCATCCTCATGGATACGACGGATGGCTTCTGCCAGCAGGTCGGCCACGGAGAGCATACGGACCTTGGTGGTCTCCTGAGCCTTGTCTCCCAGCGGGATGGTGTCGGTCAGGACGACTTCTTCAATGTCTGAATTGTTGATGCGCTCGATGGCCGGCCCAGAGAGGACGCCATGGGTTGCGCAGGCATAGATGGCGCTGGCGCCGTTTTCCTTGAGGGCCTTGGCGGCCTGGGTCAAGGTGCCTGCGGTATCGATCATGTCGTCGAGGATGATGGCGATCTTGTCGCGGACATCACCGATCAGGTGCATGACCTCGGCCACGTTGGGGCCGGTACGGCGCTTGTCGATAACCGCCAGGGTGCATTCCAGACGCTTGGCAAAGGCGCGGGCGCGCTCAGTGCCACCGGCGTCAGGGGAAACCATGACGACCTTTTCGCCATTGAAGCGGGTCTTGAGGTAATCAAGGATGACCGGTGCGGCATACAGGTTGTCCACCGGGATATTGAAAAAACCCTGAATCTGCCCGGCATGAAGGTCGATGGTAACGACACGGTCCACGCCGGCGGTGGTGATCAGGTCGGCCACCAGCTTGGCGGTGATCGGGGTGCGCGGTGCGGCCTTGCGGTCCTGGCGGGCATAGCCGTAGTAGGGGATCACGGCGGTGATGGTGGCAGCCGAGGCCCGTTTGAGGGCATCGGTCATGACCAGCAGTTCCATCAGGTTGTCGTTGGTCGGAGCACAGGTGGACTGGACTACGTAGACATCTCTGCCGCGGACGTTCTCCTGGATCTCGACCATGACTTCACCATCGGAGAAGCGTCGAACCCGGGCTGCCCCCAGGGGCACGCCGAGGGTGTCACAAATTTTCTGGGCCAGGAGTTGGTTGGAGTTGCCGGAAAAAACCCTGATTTTATTGTGCATATCTTGCGTACACCTTTCGGCGAATCTGGCCGGCGGCGGAGCAGCAGACGTGGTCAGGCGTAAATAGACCACCATCGGCAGGACGCCCCGAAATGCAAATTTCTACATTATCGTAACATCAAAGTCAATCACAAATCACATGTTCCGGCAGGGAGTTATCCGGCGAAGGGGGTAGAAAAAACCGCCCGTGTCGAGTGACAGGGGCGGTTTGGAACTGCCTGTGTTGTCCGGGTTATTTTTCAGGTGTACCCTTTTTGGCCCCATCGGGTGTCTTTGCTGCAGTCTCCGGAGCAGTCGATCCTTTTTCGCCGCTTATCTCCATGCCGGCATCCTTGATGGCCTGTTCGAGGAACTCCTGTGCCTTCTTCTGTTCCCGTTCGGCTTTCAACCGGTTAATGATGAATTCCCTGGCATCGGCAAAGGGTACCGGCTTTGCCTCCTGGCGCTGTTCAAGTCTGATGATGTGCAGACCGTAGTCGGATGTTACGATGCCGCTGGTCTCTCCCACCTTGAGTGCGAACGCGGCTGTTTCAAAGTCGTCGGAATTGGTCTTGCCGCGGGTTATAGGTGCCAGTTCCCCACCTTGGGAGGCAGAGATCTGGTCGTCTGACATCTCCTTGGCCAGTGCCGCAAAATCTTCACCTTTCTTGAGCCGTTGCAGCGCCTGCTCGGCACGGATGCGGGCCTTGTCCTTATCGACGGCTGCGGCATCCTTCGCGATGGCAATCAGAATATGGCGAACCTTGATCTGTTCCGGGTTCACGAATTCTTTTTCGTTCTCCTGGTAAAATTTCCGGGCATCATCTTCGGATACGTTGATGCCGGCGGTCACGACCTTCTGCAGATATTCCTGGGCAAGGTAGCCGTCAATCAGATAGCCCAACTGTTCCCGTACCTCAGGTTTGCGGTCAAAGCCCTCTTTGCGGACCTTGGCGACGACGGCTTTTTTGATCAGGATCTCCCTGATCAGGTTGGCCCTCTGCTGCGGATCTTCCTGAAAGCGTTTCTGGACCTCCGCAGACTGGTTTGCCAGGATGCGGTCCAGGTCGGTTTCCCTCAGGATGAAATCCTTGGTCTTGCCCAAAACCGGATTGATCTCTTCTGCCCGACCATGCGTGGCAAGCAGCAATGAGACTGCAACCATGAAAACGATTCTTCTCAACATCTCTCCACCTCGTTAAACGTGTCTGTAATCCCCGCCCTAAAAGGCATACATCAGGTTGAACCAGAACTTGTCCCCTTCCGGTTTGTTCTCAACCAGCAGTTCCTTCTGGTATTTGAAGGAGAAGGCCATGTTCTTGTAGTCATACTTTATCTGGGGGCCGATGGCAAAAACCTGGCCCTTGTTACCGTCACTGCCGACCTTGACCTCGTTTACTTCGTCATTGGTGGTCTGTTTGTAGAAATAACCGCCGGCTCCCAGGGCGAATGCCCCGATTTTCTTGGCCAAGGTATAATCCAGGTGGAGTTCGTTGCCGGACTGGTAATTGGTGGCATGATTTTCCGTGTTGATATCGTACATCAACTTGGCTGAGAAGTCATAACCGCTATCGGTCAGATAGGTGGCTGCAACCACCGGGGTGAAGGTCCAATAGTTACGTCCGATGTTGGCCAGATCGTTCTTGTCGTACGCGCCAATCGGCATGACCACGTCCACCCCGGCGGCATAGTGCAGATTACCCCTGTGCCAGGTCAGGATCAGCGGGCTGACCGTCAGGTCGCCCAGGCCGTTGTTGCTCTGGCTTCTCCCCGGCACCGCCACTTCCAGGTGGACGATAGGCAGGATGGCCTGCATGGCAACATTGCCCCCCAACAGGGTGCTCTTGCCGACATGGACAACCCTTACCACTTCTGCTAGGGCGTCGAGCTCGAACTTGGGAATGGCGTTGTTGCCGTCCTTATCCTTAAGGCTGCCGGCGGTGTAGTAGTTGATGTAGTTGAGCAGGTAGGTACCCGGTGGCGGGAACATGCCGGCGCCGAACCCCTCGACCCCGTTATTGTAGGCGCCGCCGCCACCTTCGGTGGCATGAACAACTGTAGAAAAGGAAAGAAGCAGAGCAATAAAGGACACGGCGATGTAGATGGTAACTTGATTGCGCATCAGCGCACCTCCGACAGTAGAGTAAAAACAATGACGGGGCGTCTTATAGCACAGATATTACTACACTATCAAGCACCCTCAGTTGGAACTCCTCTCAATTGGTAAAAAAACAGCCGCCCTGAGTGGGCGGCTGTCGGTTAAAGGTGCATAATGCGATTTACGGGGCCGACCAAGTCCCCCTGGTCATTTCAAATGGTGCCCCTCCCGGCATCTTCCTGTTGTGGAACCACATGTCATATATCGTAGTGCCCCAAGCCTTGAGTTTGGTAAAGAACGGATTTGTCTGGATCACATAGGCGCTTGCCGGAAGGGTGAGGCGGCCGGTGCCGTTAATCTCATCCCGCAGGAACTCGATGTACTCCCTGCTGGTGGTCTGGTAGTAGAGCGTCACGACCACACTGGTCGCGTTTTTCGGGCGGTAGGTATTGTACAGTGCCTGGGCGAAGGGATCTTTAAGATTGCTCAGGTCGATTTCGTCATAACCGCCTGCGTACTCATTCGAAGTGAAATAATTATTGTCAGATACTCCATGCCACACCGGTTCGCTCAGGCGGGTGGCCGCTTCGGCGATTCTGAATCCCTTGGGGGGGATGCGGTTGTCTTTGTAGCGATGGGTTGCCAGGGCGAAATGAAAGGTCTTTTTCTCCCCCGTCAGGGTACTTCCCAGTTTGGCTTCATACACCAACTCGTCGATGTAAATCTCCTTTGACGGGTCGGTGATCATCGGACTGTTGAGGGAGTCCTCCCAGGGGAGCCCCTTGATGGTGTCGGCCGTGTCGGAGTAGGGGTTGATCTCGTAGATGAGCCCACTGTTGTTGTAGAACTTCACATTGACGAACATCCGACGCCCTTCGGGGAAACCGGAGATCATCTTGTGCCCGGTGTTGTTGTGGACCCGGAATTTCAGACCACCGGTGGCGGGGTCGTATTCGACGGTGTCCGCAACTTCGGATGTGGTCTTGATCGTGGCTGCGTTCTGCAGCACCCCGTTAGTCGCTGCGCCTACTGCTGTGCCGCCGATGCGGCTGGCGGCAAGTTTCAGGGCATCGGCGATCATGGTATCGGTGAGCGGTGTGCTTGTGGGCTGAGGTGATACTTTCGGGTTCATGGAGGTCCAGGTCCCCTGCATGACGTCCATGGTCAGGATGTCGGGGCGCAGCAGGAGAGAGCGGTTGACCTGGTCGGGGTTAGGGCTGTTGGGGGCGATGCTGTAGAGGATGGTGGTTATCCAGACGTTGGCCCCTGTCATGGCATGGCACGGCATCCAGGTGTCAGGGTGCTCGGCGCTCTGCTCGGGGCGGACCGGGCTGCCGGGGACCGTGTTGTTGGTGGCGGGACTGTAGCGTGAGCACATGTGGCAGTCCTGGCACTTGCTGATATTGTTGTCGGGCTGATCGGTCTCCCAGCCGTTTACCGGGAACTGCATCTTCGGTGTGTTGGGGCGGAAGTTCCCCTTGCCGGGTGATCCCCCTTCAGCGTTGTAGGCAGAGAGGCGGAATTCGGAGTACGTGCGTTCTACATGGGACCAGCCGAAGGCGGATTGGCTTTCGCTCTTCAGGGTGACGCTGTCTCCTGGGCGGGCACCCTTTTGGGCAAAGTTACCGATGACCGGGTTGGATACGTCGTGGCAGGTGGCGCAGAAGTATTTACCCTTGTGGAAACGGCTGTACAGGGTGGCATGGGGAGCGGTCGCGGTGTCGGCGAAGGGGCCGCGCCGTTCATTGGTGGGGCTGACGAAGTACTGGCCGCTGCCGGCCTCGGTGTAGTCAGGGCTGAACGGCGCGTCATTCACTTGGAACGGGGAACCGTTGAACTTTTTAAACGAAAGTGCGATGAGGCTGTCAGCGTTTCTTGTTGCCTGGGCTCGATTGAACGATTGATAGAGGGGATCGGGGAAGATGTCCATCTCGTTCCAGATGAGGGGCCGATTCGTGCTCTCC
>CAZSTJ010000142.1:0-9469 GCA_964609805.1 uncultured Geobacter sp.
AGACCTACGACCGCCAGATCGTCCCCCAACATCCCCCACCCCCTCTGAAGCAGCGCCGCCAGAAGCGTCGACTTGCCGCACCCCGAATCGCCGCAGATCAGTATGGCCCGCTCGCCGTCGGTTGCCGCCGCGGCATGGAAGGCCAGAAGTCCCCGCTGATACAGCAGGGCCGCCAGCGGCAGCAGTCCCAAGTGGCGGCCGATGCAGCGTTCAGGTGCGTCCCGGTACGGTTCAATCAAAATACGACTGCCGTCCTCCACCAGGTAACGCGCCGCCCCCGGCACATCCAGCAGAAAGCGCCGGTCGGCGACCTGCCAGAGTACCCCCTGCGCGATAACAGCGTCAAGGTCATTCGGCACCTTAGACACGGAGACCGCCACATCGCTGACTATTTTCGGGAGGTGGTACATTCGGCAATCCAATCAATGGGAGGAATGAAATCCGTTTACGAACAGGCCGGCCATAATACCACGCAACAGGATCTGCTTGGAAAATACATTTGCCCGGGGGGAGTCTTCCGTCTGCACGATCCGCCAGACCTGGCGCATGTACTCAACGTCCACAAACTCCGCCGCCGGGCCGGCGGCAAGTTCACCCAGGGCCTCCTCCACATCCCTGACACTTGCCCTCAGGCGGGGCACCATATCGGCGGCCTGCAGGCCCCGGCTGCGGTTAAGCCGCACCTGATCTGGCAGCCGCCCTTTCATGGCCTCACGGATCAGCCACCGGTCAATGCCGGTCTCCGGGTCCATGAAGATATGGTCGGGTACCGCCAGCACATACTCCAGCAACCGGGCATCGGCGGTCGGGTCACAGATATTCAGACCATTGCCCGAACCAAGTTCAGAAATATATCCTCCTATAACTGTGCGTCCTAATAAGAGAATACGAGCCCGCTGTTCCCGGGGTGTGCTGGGGGGGTGTTCATAAGGATCGTCTAAGCGACGTTCAAGCAGATTCAGCTTCCGGGCGAAATTAGGGTGTATTGCAGTTCCCCGGCACCAATTACGCTTTTCCATGCATCGCTTCCGTAGCAACGTCAGGAGGCTGGTCGGCAAGTAGGTCTTCAAGCGCTCTTTGGCCAACGACGCCATCACCCTCCTCAAATCACTCCCGGAGTAGTGGGCAAGCAGAAAGGACCAGGATTGTGATGCAAGGTCCCCAGTCCACGAGACGCCAGCATTGCCGGCGGCACCGGTCAGCAATGCTTGGAAACCGGCTTCTTTCACCGTTCTTTGAATATTCAACAGCCAATAAAGGTTGCCCGCACCATGACATGGGATTCCGGTCAGTTGAAGCGCCTCACGAATCGCAATTACTGGGCTTGTACTGGGATAAACAAGGGTTTTCAAATCAATATTTTCGGCAAACTCAGCAGTGGCCAAAGCGAATGGGGTCTCGTCGCCAAACCGATCCGCTACATATCGCCCAGTATCGTAATGGGGCACAGAGGTATAAGCGGTCAGACGTTTACCTCTTGTGGCCAGCAAACGGGCGGCAGTGGCTGTCACCGCACCTGAGTCTAACCCTCCACTCAAAGTTGCAGCAATCAATCTGTCACCTTGGAGATGGCTATTAACTGCTTCGTCAAACAGTTCCAGGAATCGCTCGATATAGGAGTACCGTCTAGAGTATTCTACCTCAACACTATCTATGGGATTCCAGTAACTCTGACAGGTACTCCCAAATTTGTCCACCACGAGCCAGTGTCCCGGTGGCAAACATTTAATTGGATTATAGGGGGTTCGTTCTCCATGATAGGCAGGCCAAGAAATCAAGTATTGGGCTAGCCATAGCTCATCCAGCTTAAGACGAGCAAATTTAGAGTATTGCAACGTTCTTCGGTTTGAAGCAAAGATAAAGCTGTCACCATTATTAATGTAATAGAGTGGTAGCGTTCCGTAACGGCTCCGGGCTAGGAACAATTGTTGTTCTGACGGGTCCCACGTTGCCAGTACCCAGTTACCATGAATATGCGTTAAGCATTTACGCCCCCATTTAGCATATGCCCTCTCAATTATTTGTTCATTCGAAAATTGAGAACACTCGACAACAGAAATCCCAAGTTGGACACATAATTCAGTTCTGTTGTCCACCTGACCAATAGCAGCAAATCTATCTGGGCTTAGGCCCTGACACATTTCCGGCCAGTTTGGTAACATTTCTTTACCAAATGCACAGAGAACGCTTTCGTTGCGATCTCCACGGATATAGAGACCACTTATTATCGTCATGAAATTGTTAGGCCTCATTGTCTCAAAATCTAATTTGTGAGCGTCTACGCAACTTAGGTATCCATCAAACCAGAACTAATGACAAAAAAAAACCCATATCATAACGATGTGGGTTTTTTATAAATGATCTAAATTATTATTAATAAACAGTTAACATAATACAATTACGTTGTAAACAAAGAACTATCCGTTGCAGAACCTGCACCAAATAAAGTCCTTTTAATATCAATCCGATCAATTGTCGGGGCCTGCCAAGCTGATTTGCTTAATTCAAGTTCCTTGCTATCGGTACATTTAGAATTAGTATTCATGTGAGACTCCTCCATCTACGTAAGGTTATTCCTTTTCTACATCAAACCATATCAGTTGTAAACAAAATTCAAAAAAATATCCGAGGCGCCAACAGGGCGCCTCGAATCAAATCTATTCTAAAATTGCGTTTAGAAAACTACCATAAGTACGCCAGTTGAAGTGCGGTAGAAAGCACCAGCCGTCAGCCCACCTGTGAGGGCCGCAGCATTATCAGCGAAAGTCGGAAGACCAACAACCTGCAGTTTGGAGGTTGGAGCCGTAGTACCAATACCCAGATTACCTGCTGAGGAAAGTCTCATTTTCTCGGTCTGGGTTCCGCCTACCGTGGAGTTTTGCCAATAGAAATATGTCGGAGTGTCCGTGATTGAAGTCCAAGTGCTTTCAGCAGAAGTACCAAAGCTTGCGACGCTCTTTCTCGAAGTGCCAAGGTTAGGATCAACGGCTGTGTTTATAGAACCAAAGTTAAAGTAACCAAGCTTGTTGCCAGCTACAGGCAAGGAGTAAGCCAGAGGTGCTGAGGGGTGGCTGGCATCATTTCTGTTAAGCCTGTAAAATGAGAAGTTCGGAGCCAATCCAGGGCCGTAATCTGTGCCGCCTGCAGTAATCGGATAGGCAGCATGCTGTGCCAAGAAAGCGGGAGCTGCACCAGCATTACCTTGAGAAGCTACATGAAATACACCTGCAGGACCAGTAATAGTTACATTACCAGGGCCTGCGGGGACATTGCTCAAACCGCCAGCATATTTGCCGCCAACCGACAAACCGCCGTTAGCGACGAGGTCACCTGCGTCACTGATGGTAGCCTGATCTACACCACCCGAGTTCTGTACCGCAAACATCGTTGCGGCCTGGGCTGAGCCTACCAGCGCCATTGCCAAGAGACCTGCCATGATTGAAATTCTTTTCTTCATGTTGTCATCCTCCTTCAAGATTTTACCCTTTGTTTTTATAACGCCAACTTGGCGACCGAGCATTAGACACCGTTTATACGGGGGTGAAAAAAGTGTATCATAAACATATTCGCTGGCAAGATTAAATGCAACAAAAAAAACAAATGCCAAAGAACCTCTACTCAAATACCGGGATCATGCCGCCCGGAACACGTATATTGTCTTTTAACGTAACGCCGGAAACCAGATTACTCCAAAAAGCGAACCCTACCCGCCGGGGGATGACATTGTCTGCAAATTAGATCAATAATCGATCAGGAGTGACTTTAATCTAGCAAAGAGCATGCCCAGTTACCCAACCACAAACAGCGCTCTCTTTTTAACCCTACAGCCGCCCCTGGCCACAACTTCACAGCCGCAGGAAACAGACCGGCGTATCATGAGATATACGCCTCAAACATCTATAGTATATAGTGTTACCATCACGGGCGTGGTGACTGAGATCACACTTTTACATATTAACCTGCTGATACCGCCATTCACAGTGCATCAAACTGTTCATAGTGTTTTTTTATCGGGCGCTGAAATCGGAATCGACAAGGGGACCAATCGGGTGCTATGAATCCGTCATCAGCTAATATTTTGGCACATGAATTGAGACTGTCAATTGGCGCCATCTGCAACAGACCTCTCTGCCTCCATATATTAAATAGATAGCGTGACGGTAGAGCAGAGGCGAGAAGGAGGAGATATTGAGCATGATCAGCGTTTCACACATGACAAAGGTTGCCATTCTGCTCTGTTTGTCGCTCTGGCTCTGCAGCTGCCAGCAGAAACAATCACCACCGCCCCCTCAGACAGAGAAGAGTGAAGCCGAACTAGACCAGGAATACCGCGCCCTGCTGACGGAAGCCGGCCTGTACAGTGGCGGACCCGCGACACCTCCCGCCCAGATCGAGACCACACGCTACGGCCAGCTTCTCCAGGCGGCGGCGGGACATGGCAGCGTGGAACTGCTGACCCGCCTCCTCGATGCCCGCAAGGAGTTCGGGATTAATTTCGCCACCGACGGAAGGTCACTCCTGCACGCGGCGGCCGCCTCACTGAATGCCCACACCGGCAATCTGCTGCTGGAGCGGGGAGCCGATCCCAACCCGCGGGACAGCCTGGGGCGCACACCGCTGCATCTTACGGTGTCCCAGGCCAATGGCGAGGTAATGGCCCGGCTGCTCCTCTCCCGCGGCGCCCAGGTGGATGTCCGCGATGACCAGGGGATGACGCCGCTCCTGCTGGCCTCCCCTTCCTGTGTGAAGACCCTGGTCAACAAGGGGGCCGACATCTCGGTGCGCGACAACCAGGGGAATGGCGTCCTTCACTGGGCGGTTCTCCGCAAGAGCACTCCCCTGGCGACACAACTGATCTCCCTCGAAGCGCCGTTGGAGCTACGGGACAGCGACGGCAGAACGCCGCTCCTCCTGGCTGTGGAAAAGGGGGACCCGGCCATGGTGAAACTGCTGCTCTCCGCAGGGGCCAAGCCCGACACCACCGACGACCGGGGACAGACCGCACAGCAGGCAGCCGAACGTACGGGCAACCGGGCACTGCAGGACCTTCTCCGCCAGCAGAGCAACTGAAACCAACGGTATATTCTCTATACACAATATAACGACCAGAGCGGATCCAATTTGCCACCGGAGCATTAAACGGCCCCTCTCCCTGGGGGAGAAGGGGTTAGCTGGAGATTCAATCTAGTCACAATTTATAACTAGGCCGGGTTGAATCACAAACCCTTCCTGCATGGTGAACCAATGACCTTCATATACCCTCCTTCGTCCCTCCGCCCGTTTCTGATCCGGACCACCGTGGGCTTTACCCTTTCCATAGTCCTGGCCTGCCTTCCCTCCCCGGCCCGTGCCCAGGAACCGTACGTCACATTCCCCCTCCTCCCGGTCGGCTACAGTTCCATCAAGGTGTTCGACAATCAGGGGCGCTACGCCGGACGCATCCTCCCCGAGCAGCGTTACTGGGTCACTATCGACCGAATCCCGCAGTTTCTCCAGAAGGCGGTGGTGGCGGTGGAGGATGCCCGGTTCTACGAGCATGGGGGGATCGATGTGCGGGGCATCGCCCGGGCGGTGGTGAAGGATGTGGTTAAACGGCGCCTGGCCGAGGGGGGCTCTACCATCACCCAGCAGCTGATCAAGAACAGGTACCTTACGGGGGAGAAGAGCATCGACCGGAAGGTGAATGAAGCGCTGATGGCCATTGAGTTCGAGAAGAAATACAGCAAGCGCCAGATCCTGGAGATGTACTTCAACGAGATCTACTACGGCAACGGTGCCTGGGGCATCGCCCAGGCCGCCCGGATCTATTTCGACAAGAGCCCGGAGGAGCTGACCGACGGCGAGTGCGCCCTCCTGGCCGGGGTGCAGAAGAATCCGGGGCGCTACAACCCGCTCGGCAAGCCGGAGGAGGTGACCCGCCGCCGTGATGTGGTGCTGAAACGGATGGTGGATCTGGAGATGATCACCCCCCGCCAGCAGCAGCAGTTGCGGGCCAACCCTCCGGCGGTGGTGCAGCCGGCCCAGGGCCAGCAGTACCTGGCCCACCTGCGGGCAAAGCTGATCGAGCGGTTCGGCCCCGCAGCCATCGAGCTGGGGGGGCTGGAGGTGACCGCCGCCATGGACCTGAAGCTGCAGAAACTGGCGGAACAGGTCCTGACCGAGGGGGCGCGGAAGATCAACCCCCAGATGCAGGGGGCGCTGATCTGTCTCGATCCGGTCACCGGGGATATCCTGGCGGCGGTGGGAGGCACCGACTACCCGAAGAGCCAGTACAACCGGGCCTTCACCGCCAAGCGGCAGCCCGGCTCCAGCATCAAGCCGCTGATCTACGCCGCCGCCCTGGAACGGGGGATCACCGCCGGCAGCATCTGGAACGACGCACCGCTCACCTATGACCGGGGAGGCGCCGAGCCATGGCAGCCACGCAACTATGACGGCCGCAACCATGGTGAGATGAGCCTGCGCCAGGCCCTGACCACCTCTAACAATATCATTGCCGTGAAGCTGCTGGAGGCGGTGACCCTGCCGTCATTCACCGACGCCGCCCTCAGGATGGGGCTGACCCTGCGCGGCAGCGACCTCTCCCTGGCCCTGGGGACCGAAGAGGTTACCCTCCATGACCTGACCTCGGCCTACGCCCCCTTCGCCAACGGGGGGATCCGCCCGGAACCACGCTCCATCATCAGGATCTACGACCGGGTCCATCGCACCTGGATCGAAACCCCTTCGACCCCGACACAGGCGCTCACCCCGGGAGCCGCCTACATCGTCACCTCCATGCTGAAGGACGTGCTCACCTCCGGCACCGCCAAGGGGCTGAAACGCTTTGCGGGTGAGCGCCCCATGGCCGGCAAGACCGGCACCACCAGCGATTACCGAGACGCCTGGTTCGTCGGATACACCCCGCGGATGGTCACCGGGGTCTGGCTGGGCTATGACAAACCACGCCCCGGCGGCAAAGGATTCACCGGCGGCGGGGTCGCCGCCCCCATCTGGGAGCGCTTCATGCGCCAGGCCCTGACCGGCAGGCCGGTCGTCGATTTCGAACGCCCCGAGAGTGTGGAGACCATCGCCATCGACCCGAAGAGCGGCTGCCCTGCCGAACCGGGCACCGCCACCCGCGACGAGTTGTACATCGCCGGGTTCGAACCGACTGAGGAGTGCAATCAGGGAAACAGTGAAGATGAAAGTATGAAGGATGAATTATGAAGTATGAAATAACGGCTTATTAGCATGACAGCAGAAGTTTGAATGTGAGATCCGGGTATGATGAAGTATAAATCGGACAGATACGATGACTGACGAACGCGATGATTCAAAAGACCTTCGGGTCAGAACCAAGGCTTTTGCTATCCATATCGTCCGCTTCTATTCGGCACTTCCCAAGTCTACAGAAGCACAGGTTTTGGGCAGGCAGTTGCTCAGATCGGGAACATCCGTGGGAGCCAATTATCGAGAAGCATACCGGTCACGTTCACGGGCCGAGTTCATCGCCAAAACAGGTGATTGCCTGAAAGAGCTTGATGAAACCAGCTACTGGCTGGAATTGCTGACGGAATCAGAAATCGTTCCGCCTGCGACCCTATCACCTCTGAAATCCGAATGCGATGAACTGCTGGCAATATTTACCACCATCGTCAAAAAATGCAAAACTGCCAAAATGTAACTTTCACCTGTTAGCATTGCCACTTTCTTAAGAAGTCGCCGTTTAATTTTCATACTTCATACTTCATAATTCATACTTGGATTCTCCGTGCCCCTTCCCCGCCAATTCATCCGCTACCTCGTCGCCCGCGGCGCCTCGGCCATCGCCCTCCAGACCGCTGCCGTCGCCTTTGGCTGGCACATGTATGACCTGACCGGCAACCCCTTCGACCTGGGACTGGTGGGGCTGGTGCAGTTCCTCCCCGCGGTGGCGCTGGTCTTCGTCGTCGGCCATGTGGCCGACCGTTTCAAGCGAAGCATCGTGGTGGGGACGGCCCAGCTCTTCATGGCCGTGGGGCTGCTGTTCCTGAGCCTCACCAGTCATGCCGGCCTGGCCGACCGCGGAACCATCCTCTTCCTGCTCTTCCTGATCGGCATCGCCCGCTCCTTCGAATTCGCCACTTCCCAGGCGATCCCGCCGCTCCTGGTGGACAACAGCCAACTCCCCCGGGCCCTCGCCCTCGGCGGGTCGGTCCGCCAGGCCTGCATTATCGCCGGCCCCCTGCTGGGAGGCTTCCTCTACCTGGCCGGCCCCGCCACGGTCTACGGCTGCAGCGCCCTGCTCTACCTCTGCTCCGCGGTCATCGTGCTCTCCCTGCGTATCGCCCGCCCCGCTGCAGAACGGGAACCGGTGAGCCTGGCAACCCTCTTTGCCGGGGTCACCTTCATCCGCAGCCGGCCGGTGGTGCTGGGAGCCATCTCCCTGGACCTCTTTGCCGTCCTCCTGGGGGGGGCCACGGCGCTGCTGCCGATCTTTGCCCGGGACATCCTCCATGCCGGTCCCTGGGGCCTCGGCCTGCTACGGGCAGCCCCTGCCGTCGGCGCACTGGCGGCCTCGCTCTGGCTGGCCCGCAACCCGCTCCACCGCCGGGTGGGAAGGCGAATGTTCGCCGCTGTGGCCTGGTTCGGCGTGGCGACCATCGTCTTCGCCCTCTCCCGCTCCCTGCCCCTCTCGATCCTGGCCCTTGCCATCCTTGGCGGCGCCGACATGATCAGCGTCGTTATCCGCGCCACCCTGGTACAGTTGGAAACTCCGGACGAGATGCGCGGCCGGGTCAGTGCCATCAATGCCATCTTCATCGGCACCTCCAACGAGTTCGGCGAATTCGAGTCCGGCATCACCGCCGCCTGGTTCGGCGTCGTGCCGGCTGCCTGCATCGGCGGCATCGGTACCCTGATCGTTGTGCTGCTCTGGATGCGCCTGTTCCCCGAACTGGTGCAACGGGAACGGCTCCGGAGCGGATAATCCCTTCCACGGTACCTGATCGGGCTTTGCCGCCTTTCATCCTTCATCCCTTATACTTCATCCTTTTCATTCAGCCTCCTTTTACCCCCTTGGAACGGCCTCCATGAAAAAAAACTGATGTCCAGTTTCTGGACGTTGTCGCTCAACACATTGATTTGACTTTAAAATTTCCAATGTACAGTTTCTGGACATGGCACTTTTGCCTTGCAACCCATCATTTGAGTGGTGTAACAGAATAACGTGCATTTTTTTATGGAATTCGTTCTTGAACCCCGTTAATTCCTGCGGAAGTTCAGCGATATTCATGTTCTGGTCAACCAGGAGGAATCGATGTCCGAGCAGGTGATCATTGTCTGCCCCCATTGCTCTTTTTTTAAGGCGGTGTCCAAGGCGTCGCTGCCGGCGGGAGCCAGCCGGGCGACCTGCCCCAAATGCCGGCAACCTTTTCCCCTGGGCCCAGAAAACCTCCGGGCTCAGCAGGGATCACCAGAGCCGCAAACGCCTGCCGATGCCCCCCCC
>CAZSTJ010000143.1:0-6570 GCA_964609805.1 uncultured Geobacter sp.
GTGTAAGGCCCCCAAGCTCCCCCACCGCGTCTGTCCGAGCTGCGGCACGTATAAGGGTAAAGAGGTCATCGACCTTTCCAGCGCGCAGTAATCCACATCGTGCCTGTGTCATCTCAGGGATTGATGAGGGTTGCGCTGGACGCAATGGGTGGTGACAATGCCCCAGCCGTTGAGGTGGAAGGGGCTGTTCTCGCGTGTCGCGAATTCGGTATCCCTGTAACCTTAGTCGGAGATCAGGAGTGCCTGAAGGCCGAACTGGCCAAGCACGTCACGACCGGTCTCGATATTGACGTCTTCCATGCCAGTGAAGTTGTCGGAATGCATGATTCCGCCTCTGACGCTGTGCGTAAAAAACGCAATTCATCGGTACGGCTTGCCTTTGATCTGGTTAAGGACGGCAAGGCCTGTGCCGCTGTCAGTGCCGGAAATTCCGGTGCCACCATGGCCGCCGGCATGTTCGTGCTGAAGCGGATCAGCGGCATTGAACGTCCGGCCATTGCCCAGGTCTTTCCCACACTTAAGGGGCAAACCCTCGTGCTTGACGTCGGCGGGAACGTCGACTGCAAACCGGTGCATCTGGCACAGTTCGCCATCATGGGTGAGGTGTATGCCCGGTGTGCCATGGGCATCAGCAACCCCTCGGTCGGTCTCCTCTCCAATGGTGAGGAGGATTCCAAAGGGAATGAACTGACCCGGGAATCACACGCCCTCCTGCGCGCCACATCGCTTAACTATTCTGGGTATGTGGAAGGGCGCGACATCTTCAAGGGGACCGTCGATGTGGTCGTCTGTGATGGCTTTGTCGGCAATGTGGTGCTCAAGCTTTCGGAAGGTCTTTCCGAGGCTGCCGGCAAGATGCTGAAGGGTGAAATCCTGAAAAGCTGGATTTCCAAGCTGGGATATCTGTTCGTCCGCGGCGCCTTCAATCGGTTCAAGAAGATCGTCGACTATGCCGAATACGGCGGTGCGCCGCTCCTCGGCATCAATGGCGTCGGCATGATCTGCCATGGAGGTTCCAACGTCAAGGCGATCAAGAATGCCATCAGGTTTGCTCATGAATACGCCCGCAGCGGCGTCACGCAGCAGGTTTCGGCCAAGCTTTCTGAAAACGATGTGGTCAATACCCGCGAAGACCTGAAAAACCAGGCTGCGGCATAAGGGAGAAGGTATGCTGAGGTCGCGGATTACCGGAACCGGCTCCCATCTGCCGGAAAAAATCCTAACCAATGCCGATCTCGAACGGATGGTTGATACCAGTGACGAGTGGATTACCTCCCGAACCGGTATCAAGGAACGCAGGATTGCCTCTGACGGCCAGTATACCTCCACGTTTGCTGCTGAGGCGGCACGCAAGGCGCTGGCCATGGCCGGTGTCAAGGCGGAAGAGATTGACCTGATTGTCCTCGGCACCGTTACCCCCGACTTTCCGTTTCCCGCCACCGCCTGTATCGTTCAGCATGAGATCGGCGCCGTCAACGCGGCGGCATTTGATCTCTCAGCCGCCTGTTCCGGTTTTATCTACGGACTTTCCATTGCCGACAAATATATTCGCTGTGGTGAGGCAAAAAAGGTGCTGGTTATCGGCGCTGAAGTCCTCTCACGCGTCGTTGACTGGACCGACCGCAATACCTGTATCCTGTTCGGTGACGGTTCGGGGGCGGCGGTAGTCGAGGCGACGGAAGGGGAGAGCGGCCTGCTTTCCACCCATATCTTCAGCAACGGCTCCTATTGGAATACCCTCTATCAGCCCGGCTGCGGCAACCGCAACCCCGCCACAAGCGACAAGACCATCCAGGAGAAGCTGTTTTATATCAAGATGGACGGCAACGACGTCTTCAAGCATGCGGTACGGGCCATGGAGGATGCCTCCGGCATTGCCCTTGAAGCCAATGGCATGTCCCCGGCCGACGTATCTCTGCTGATCCCGCACCAGGCCAATCGCCGCATCATAGACGCCACCGCCAAGCGTCTCGGTATGGCATCCGATGATCCCCGCCTGTTCGTCAATCTGCACAACTATGGCAACACCTCGTCTGCATCCATTCCGATCTCCATCGATGAAGCCAACCGAAGCGGCCGGATCAAACCGGGCGACATTGTCCTCCTGGCATCCTTCGGTGGCGGATTTACCTATGGTTCCGCCCTGCTTCGCTGGTAATCTCCACTCCGTTTGAACTCATCCATTACAACTCGAAGGAAGGTGTGCTCATGAGCAAGACAGCATTCATATTTCCCGGTCAGGGGTCACAATTCTCCGGTATGGGCAAGGATATGGCCGATACGTTCCCGGTCGCCCGTCAGATTTTTGAAGAGGCTGACGATGCGCTCGGCCTGAAGCTCTCCGCCATCTGTTTCACCGGTAGCGAGGATGAACTCAAACTGACCGCCAATACCCAGCCGGCCATCCTGACCGCAAGCATAGCCGTACTGAAGGTGGTTCAGCAGGAAACCGGTCTTGCCGCCGATTATCTGGCGGGGCACTCCCTGGGCGAGTATTCCGCCCTCGTCTGCTCAGGGACCATGACCTTCGCCGATGCCGTACGTACGGTCCGTGCCCGTGGTACCTTCATGCAGGAGGCGGTACCGGTCGGTACCGGCACCATGGCTGCCATGCTCAGTGTCGAAAAGGAAGAGCTGGAGGATATCTGCCGTGAGGCAGCGCAGGGTGAGGTCGTCTCGCCGGCCAATTTCAACTCTCCTGGACAGATTGTCATTGCCGGTGCCACCGGTGCCGTCAATCGTGCCATCGAGATTGCCAAGGCGCGCGGCTTCAGGAAGTCCATGCTCCTGCCGGTCAGTGCCCCCTTCCACTGTGCCCTGATGAAGCCGGCGGCAGACCGTCTCGCCACGGTCCTCGATGGAGTGTCGTATGCCGATATGCTGCTGCCGGTTGTTGCCAATGCCACCGCCCAGTCCAATGCCGATAAGGGTGAGGTAAAACCTTTGCTGGTGACTCAGGTCTGTGCGCCGGTTCTGTGGGAACAGTCGGTGACCGCCATGGTTTCTCTCGGTGTGTCTCGCTTTGTCGAGCTTGGCCCCGGCAAGGTCCTGAGCGGCCTGGTAAAACGCATCACCAAAGAGGTGGAAACCTCCAGCATTGGAGATATCGATTCCCTGAAAGTTCACCAGGGCTGACACATACCAGACCAGAGGATGGAGGCGCACTATGCTTGACATCAACGAGATCATGAAGATCCTTCCCCACCGTCCGCCGTTTCTGCTGGTGGATCGGGTCGTGGAAGTTGAGAACGGCACACGTATCTCAGCTTACAAGAACGTGACCATGAACGAACCGTTTTTTCCCGGTCACTTTCCCGGTCATCCGGTCATGCCTGGGGTGCTGATTGTCGAGGCACTGGCCCAGGCAGCCTGTATCCTGGCCATCGTATCGTCCGACGAAAGTGTCCGTTCCAAGGTCACCTATTTTGTCGGTATCGAAAACGCCAAGTTCCGTCGTCCGGTATTCCCCGGTGACCAGCTGCAGCTTGAGGTCGAGGTGAGCGGCTGCCGTCGCGGCATCTGGTCGTTTAAAGCGCTGGCGAAGGTTGACGGCAAGCTGGTTACGGAAGCCGAACTGAGGGCGACATTCGCAGATAAACAAGAGTAAAATCTTAACGTTAAGAATCAAACTTAAAGGAGAGGATCATGCCTAAGGACAAAGTAGCGGTTATTACCGGGGCATCCCGGGGGATCGGCCGGAGCATTGCGCTGGCCCTGGCTGCACAGGGAGCAACTATCGTAGCGGTTGATATGGACCAGGCTGCGACCGATGCGGTCGTCGCAGAACTCCAGGCTGCCGGAACCAAGGCCCTGGGAGTTGTCGGCAACGTGACGAAGGGGGAGGATTGCGAGCGGATGATCGACGCCGCCATGGAGGCCTTCGGTCGGGTGGACATCCTGGTCAACAACGCCGGCATCACCCGTGACGGCCTGTTGGTGCGCATGAAGGATGAGGATTGGGATGCTGTCCTGACGGTTAACCTGAAGGGGGCTTTCCTCTGCACCCGCGCTGCGTCCAAGGTAATGACCAAGCAGCGCTACGGGCGGATTATCAACATCGCCTCCATCGTCGGTCAGATGGGCAACGCCGGCCAGGCCAACTACTGTGCCAGCAAGGCCGGTCTCATCGGCCTGACCAAATCCAATGCCCGCGAACTGGCCAAGCGGAGCGTGACCGTCAATGCCGTTGCACCGGGCTTTATCGCCACCGCCATGACCGATGCCCTGTCCGACAAGGTCAAGGCAGATCTGGCGGCCCAGATACCCATGGAACGCCTGGGGAGCGCCGAAGACATCGCCAATGCCGTGCTCTTCCTTGCCAGCGAACAGTCCGGCTACATCACCGGTCAGGTCATCGGCGTCAACGGCGGCATGTACATGTAATAGGTGTGGATTCGTCCTCACTACTTGCAATACGACGTGAAAACGTTCATTTTAATATGAATCGGTTTGATGCCTGTCAGCGGGCGAAAATAAAAATTGACTTTTAACGTTGTCATAGCTTAAGTAACAAAATCCGCACAAAACAAAAAAACCTGAATAGGGTTCAATCACAACGGAGGTGAATCATGTCTGACATCGCAAAACGTGTTAAAGAAATCGTAGCCGAGCAGCTGGGTGTAGAAGAGGCACAGGTAGTACCCGAGGCTTCCTTCATGGACGATCTGGGTGCTGACTCCCTCGACACCGTCGAGCTGGTCATGGCTCTTGAAGAAGAATTCGACATCGAGATTCCGGATGAGGACGCTGAGAAGATTCAGACCGTCACCGACGCAATCGAGTACATCACCGAGCACAGCTGATTCCGTTACCGGATCATAGTACGGGGGGAGGGGAGTCATCCCCTCTTTCCATTTCTGGCGGCAAATGCAGCCAGCATCAGCCATACGCAGGAGTAAAACCATCATGAGAAGAGTCGTAATCACGGGCGTTGGAGCGGTATCACCGCTGGGAACCGGCAACACAGCCAACTGGGATGCACTTGTCAGCGGGACCTCCGGCATCGGTCTTATTACCCGTTTTGATGCCAGCGATATGCCGGTCAAGGTTGCCGGTGAGGTCAAGGGGTTCAATGCCGAAGATTTTGTGGACAAAAAAGAGATCAAGAAGATGGATCTCTTCATCCAGTACGCAATGGGTGCAGCCCATTACGCCATGGAAGATTCCGGTCTGGTCATCAACGAGGAAAATGCGGAGCGGGTAGGTGTTCTGGTAGGTGCCGGTCTCGGCGGCCTCCCGGCCATTGAACGCTATCATGTTGCCCTGCTGGAGGGTGGCTACAAGAAGATTTCCCCCTTCTTTATCCCGATGCTGATCATCAACCTGGCCCCGGGGCATATCTCCATCAAGTACGGCGCCAAGGGACCGAACGTCTCTTCCGTGTCGGCCTGCGCTACCGGTACCCACTCCATTGGTGATGCGTACCACATGATCGCCCGCGGTGATGCGGACGCCATGATCGCCGGCGGCACTGAATCCACCGTCACTCCGCTCGGTATCGGCGGTTTTGCGGTTATGAAGGCGTTGACCGATTCCCGCAATGACGATCCGAAACGTGCGTCGCGCCCGTTTGACCGGACCCGTGACGGTTTTGTCCTGTCCGAGGGAGCCGGTATCGTTATCCTTGAAGAATATGAAGCGGCCAAGAAGCGCGGTGCCAAGATCTATAGCGAGGTGGTCGGGTATGGCCTGACCGGCGATGCCTACCACATGACCGCACCCGCCGAAGGGGGCGAAGGTGCAGCCCGCTGCATGAAGATGGCCCTGCGCAATGCTGGCGTCAATCCGGAGCAAGTTACCTACATCAATGCCCACGGCACATCGACGCCGTTCAATGACCTCAATGAATCCCTGGCCATCAAATCGGTCTTCGGTGATCATGCGAACAAGCTGATGGTCTCTTCCACCAAGTCAATGACCGGTCACCTGCTGGGCGCTGCCGGAGGCGTTGAGGCGGTTTTCTGCTGCATGGCCATGGACAAGGGAGTCGTCCCCCCGACCATCAACTACGAGGAACCGGATCCCGCACTCGACCTCGATTACGTGCCGAACACCGCCCGTGATGTCAAGGTTGAATACGCCATGAGCAACTCGCTGGGCTTCGGCGGTACCAACGCAACTCTGTTGTTCAAAAAGATCTAGGCGGGATTCATGATAGTCATCGGTAGTGATCATGGCGGGCTGAGTATGAAATCGGCCCTGAAAAGTTATCTCACCCGGCGGGGCATCACCGTTGACGACGCGGGGACCAACAACGATGCGTCGGTGGATTACCCCGATTTCGGGCTCAAGGTGGCCGAAATGGTGACAGCCGGTCAGGCTGAAGCGGGCATCCTGGTCTGCGGTACCGGCATCGGTATGTCCATCGCTGCCAACAAGGTGCCCGGAATCCGCGCGGCCCTTGTGACGGATGTCTTCATGGCCCGTATGGCCAAGGAACATAACAACGCCAACGTGCTGGTGCTGGGTGGACGGGTGCTGGATGAACAGAAGGCCTGTGATCTGGTCGGGGCCTGGCTCGATGCCACTTTCGAAGGGGGGCGGCATCAGGGGCGCCTCGACAAGATTGCT
>CAZSTJ010000143.1:6580-9454 GCA_964609805.1 uncultured Geobacter sp.
GATTGCTGAAATAGAAAAAAAATACTGCTAGATATCATAGCTAATGGTGAACCCAGAGCGGGACTTTAACGGGTCCCGTTTCTGTTTTACCGGCACAATTCACAGAAGGAGCAACAGATGTCACTTTTAGATCAGTTTGATCCGCAGATAGCCGAGGCAATCCGTCATGAAACCGAGCGCCAGGAATACAACCTGGAGCTGATCGCCTCCGAGAACTTCGTATCGGAAGCGGTTCTGGAAGCCCAAGGCTCGATCATGACCAACAAGTATGCCGAGGGGTATCCGGGCAAGCGCTATTACGGCGGCTGCGAACACGTCGATGTGGTCGAGCAGCTTGCGATTGATCGCGCCAAGGAGCTGTTCGGTGCCGAACACGCCAATGTCCAGCCACACTCCGGCTCCCAGGCCAATATGGCGGTCTATTTCGCCGCCTGCAAGCCGGGTGACACCATCCTGGGGATGAACCTGTCCCATGGCGGACATCTGACCCACGGCAGCCCGGTCAACTTCTCAGGAAAGCTGTTTAATATCGTCCCCTACGGCGTCTCACCCGAGACCGAAACCATCGACTACGAAGAGGTCGAACGTCTGGCCCTGGAGCACAAGCCCCGGATGATCGTGGTTGGTGCCAGCGCCTATCCGCGTATCATTGATTTCCCGGCCTTCCGCGCCATCGCCGACAAGGTAGGGGCGGTGGTCATGGTGGATATGGCACACTTCGCCGGTCTGGTGGCCGCCGGGGTTCATCCCAGCCCGATCCCCTATGCCGAGTATGTGACGACCACCACCCACAAGACCCTGCGCGGACCGCGCGGCGGCATGATCCTCTGTCGCGAGGAATTCGCCAAGACCCTGAACTCCCAGATCTTCCCCGGCATCCAGGGCGGCCCGCTGATGCACGTCATCGCAGCCAAGGCGGTGGCCTTCAAAGAAGCGCTGCAGCCTGAATTCAAGGTCTACCAGCAGCAGATTGCGGACAATGCCAAGGCGCTGGCCGCCTCACTGACCGCCAAGGGATTCAAGCTCACCAGTGGCGGCACCGACAACCACCTGATGCTGGTCAATTTCTCCGGTACGGAGATCACCGGCAAGGCTGCCGAGGAGGCGCTGGACAAGGCCGGTATCACCGTCAACAAGAATACGGTGCCGTTTGAAACCCGTTCGCCGTTCGTTACCTCCGGCATCCGCATCGGCACCCCGGCGGCCACATCCCATGGCCTGAAAGAGGCTGATATGGAACAGGTGGCCGGGTTCATCGCCGACGCCGTGGCCAATATCGGCAACGATGCGGCCCTGGCCGCCATCAAGGTCAAGGTCAATGAGATGATGAAGCGGTTCCCGCTCTACGCCCATCGTCTGAAGTAAGCTCATCTATTGGCGCACGGCACCGTACGTGCCGTGCGCCGCTTTCCATCTACCTCTCTCGCGGTATCCCCCCTCTGCTCTCTCTCTTTTCAGCGCCGGACCCGGCGGCAATTAGTTTTGACGATTGTAACTGCCGGATGCTATACAGAAAAAGAACCATTTGAACGACGGAGTAAATCAATGCAGCCACTTTCTACATTTCGCGGTACTTGCGGCGAAGTCGTTTCGGACTATATCTCGCCCCTCACGTTTGTACCGGCACTTCCGATTGTACTGGGCATTTGCGCGTTAGGGTGGCTGTGCAAAATCGTTGGTACCTACGGAGCTGCTCTTTATCCGTTCCTGGTGGCGGTATTTGTGACCCTTGCTTCCATGCGTTTCGCTCTTCCCGCCAGTCGCGGGAAGTACGAGCCCAGTAACAACGGTAACGAGGTAATGATATATTCCGGCCGTTTCCTGCTGGTAAATGCTGTCTGGCTGGTGCCCTGGCTGATCGTATGGCGTACGTGGTCAAAAAGTCCGGCTAACTTGACGATGCAGGATCTCCTTAATTTTACCGGCATGATTAATTCCCCGCTCCTGCTGATTGCTCAGGCCTCGTTGTCGCTTATGGCTCTAGTCCTGTCGGTATCCTGTCTCTTGATCGTGTTGTTCAGCAGCTCATTAAAAGGCATATTTTCCCGTCAGTACCTGGATTGGCTCCTGATCTTTCGTCGAGCCGACCTGGCCCCGCTCTGGAGCGCCTTGATCGGCGGCAGCCTGGTGATGCTTCTGATGGCAATCCTCCCGGTAGCTCTGCTTATCGCACTCAGTACCAAGATTTTCGGATTGAGCGCCCTGTATACGGCCACGTTTTTATCGTTGTGGGTCGTCGCCACGATCCCGGTTTTGATCGGTCGGCTTGCCGGCGCGTTTGTTGCCCATGATCATCTGACACTCGATTTTATAGCTCCGGAACAGGTCCCTGTTGCGGGAGAATCGGAGAAATCCGTGCTGCCGCCGGCTGCTAAGCCGGTGGCGTTGCGGCCCGATATGGACGGTATAGAACGCCGCCTTGCAATGCTTGACGATTCTGCCGTTCATGCAGCTCTGAAAAAAATGCAAGAGCGTGGGTGCTCGCCAACTCAGCCGCTTGGCGACCAGATTGAGTATCTACAGCTGCTCCTGCGTACGGGTCAGCAGGATGACGCACGTATCTGCGCGGCAGCCGCCATCGAAGCGGCCTGCCAGGGCGGATTCAATGACATCTGCATTACGTTGTTCGAAAGATTGGGCACGGAGCGGCGCAAGATAAAGTTATCGGCACATGCATTGGAGGTTATCGGAACGATCTATCACAAGCGGAATCAACTGCTGGATGCCGCCTGGTGCCTGCATGCCGCAGCCGTCACAACCGGTGATGAGATCAAGGCACAGAAACGCCTCTTTCAACTGGCTGAAGCCGCGGAAAAAGCGGGCAAACTCAAGGATGCCGCAACGCTGTACGAAATCTTCATCAAACAGTATCCG
>CAZSTJ010000144.1:0-9400 GCA_964609805.1 uncultured Geobacter sp.
AGACCATGAACTCCGGTGGCTACACCTATGTGGAAGCTGCTGACGAAAAAGGCGTCAAGGTTTGGCTGGCTCTTCCGGAAATCAAGGTAAAGGTGGGTGACAGCATCGAGTACCCCGAAACTCCGCCGTTGGCTAACTTCCAGAGCAAGACCCTCAACAAGACTTTTGAAAAGATCTCCTTCATCCCTGGTATCAGGATCGTGAAGTAAGATTTTTCACAAGTGGGATTGAAAGCGGGGCTGAGAAATCAGCCCCGCTTTTTTTGTGCGGTCAGAGCCTCGCATGACGCCCCATGCCGGGGCACGATCCTGCAGACCTCACGAAAACAGTCTGTCGCCTTTTTCTTCGCACCGCATTCCTGATAGTACTCCGCCAGCAGATACCATCCCCAGGGATTGTCGGGCTCACACGCAGTGATCTCGCGAAACTCCCCCTCGGCGGCATCGCCATCCCCTGACTGCCGATAATACTCCCCGGCCAGTACATTGGTTACAAAACAGTACCCCAGCAATTCCTTCTGGCGAAGAAACCGGACGGGATCGCGGGGGACTGACTGCCCGAGGGCTCTAAGCAGCCGTCCCGAGCCTCGTCCCGGCGTAGCTGAGGCATAGACTGCGTCGGCTGGATCGTTTCTGAAGATGTCACGAGCGACCGTCCCGGCTGCAACAGCGTCGTCAAAGAGCCGCGTCCCCGGGAAGTATGCCAGGGGAGAGACATAGCCGTCATCGGGGCTTATGCGCCGCACCAGGGCCATGGTCTGCTTCATGTCCTCTTCGCTCTCCCCGGGAACATCTGAAATCAGATAGATCGACAGATTTATGCCGACCTTCCGGATCACCCTTGATGCCCGCTCAACCTGTTCGGGGGTTATACCTTTGCCAAGCCGGGACAGAATACGTGGAGAGCCGGACTCAACGCCCAGCTGGATGCACTCACAGCCGGCACGCTTCATCCAGATCAGCAGCTCTTCGTCAAGCACAGACACCCGTGATTGACAGTTCCAGAGCAGATAGATACGGTTTTCCACCAGATAGCGACAGAAATCGATTGTTCTTGCACGGTCAGCCGTAAAGGTATCATCCCGCAGGGAAAAGTAGATCAGGCCATAGGCATCGCGGATACGCACCATCTCCTCGACGATGTTCCGGGGAGAACGGAAGCGTACCCTGCGATTCCAGAATCGGGGGGAGCTGCAGAAAGAGCAGGCTGAGGGACAGCCCCGGGCCGTGATGACGAACTCCGGCTGCAGTTGCAGATCAACCCCGACAGCGTGATCCAGATATGCCGAACCGGAAGGTAGTGGATCCAGATCCTGCAGCAGCGGCCGGGGGGGGGCGGGCAGGATGGCATCTCCCTCTCGGCAGATCGTTCCGGGAATACCGTGCCACGGCCTGCCGTCCCGGAGGCAAGCGGCCAGTTCAAGGAGCGTCACCTCCCCTTCCCCTACGACAATGCCATCGACCGGAGAACCGGGGAACAGCAGATCCTCATAGGCAAGACTCGCATGGGCGCCCCCCATAACGATCGTACTATCGGGACAGACGGCACGAATGAGCCGCGCCAGGGATAATGACGCGTGCCGATTGTGGGTCCATTGGGAAATCCCGACGAGAGCAGGCTTCAGGCATTCCACCTGCTGCAGGATATCGGCGTTGGACCATCCGGAAAAATTAGCCAGCAGAGAGTCGTAGCCGGCCTCACGCAGACAAGAATGCAGGGAGCAGAGGCCCGTGGGGAGCAGATTGAGATACGGGTCCCGTCGATCAGCTGCACCTGAGATGTATGCCAGCAGTATCTTCATATCAAGTTACAAAAAAATCCGGGCCTGTACGGCCCGGATTTCCTCATTTCCTCACAATGTATCTGGTTAGCCTGGGTCAAGCCCTCAGTCTGTCAGACTGGTTGCTATGCCCAGCGTATCGTTATTGATCACATCGGAATCGCGTTCCTCTTCAACCCCCTGCAACAGTTCGTCGAAGTTGATAGCGTCATTCACATCCTTGCCGACCCTGCGTGCGCCGAGGAATCGGGAAAGGTAATACGGCGTATCCATGGAAGAGATAACCACGCGACGGTCACGGGACGAGGCGTGGATCATCTTGCGATTGCCGAGATAGATGCCTACATGTGAGGGAAAGCGGGCATAGGTCTGAAAAAACACCAGATCACCCTTCTTCAGGTCACCTCGCATAACCTCGTTGCCGACATAGAACTGCTCCCTGGCGGTCCGGGGAAGAGTGACCTTCTGCTCGCGGAACACCTGCTGGGTAAAGCTCGAACAGTCAAGTGCGTTTCTGCTGTTACCCCCGAAGCGGTAACGGGCCCCCAGAAAGCTGTAGGCTGATTTCTTTATCTTGTTGACGCTTGAACTGTTCTCTTCGAGGTTTTTGGCCAGATCAACCGGCCGGTCGCTGTGAATATCGGTCAACTCGGCCAGGGTATCGGAAAATTCCTGTTCGTTCAACAGGTCACGGTTCACCAGCTGCAGCCGATTAGAGGGCACCGTGGCATGCACGGCATCATCCGGCGCAGCCGAATCCACCAGAGCCAGTACCTGACCTACCTTGACACGGTCTCTGCGAAGCCCGTTATAACGTTTGATATCGGCAACCTTCATGCCGAATTTCTTAGCGATCCGGGGAAGCGAGTCCCCCTTGACAACCTTGTAGCTTTTGGGTTTTTCCGCAATTTTCTGTTTTTTAGTCTGGGCATCAGGGTGGGACGGGATGATAAGACGGGCCCCTTTGTCAACGTGGGTACCACTCAGGTTGTTGACCGATTTAAGCTCATCTACGGACACATGATACTTGCGGGCGATTGAATGGACCGATTCGCTCTTCCGCACCACATGAGTCTTCGATGCCAACGCCAACTGCGGTATCGTGACGAGCATAATGCAGAGAATGAGTATGTTGAAGCGGGATCGCGCCATCCGCCCTCCTTTGTTCTAAATCAACACAGATTGGACGAGATTTATATAACATCCAGTCTCAAAAGTCAACCCTTACCTGCCCGACACGCGCAATTCACCAAGCAACAACTGTTCCAACACACAAAATCCAGCTACTTTTTACGGAAGTTTTTTACCCGTATCGTTACCGGTTCATCCCGCAGAAGGGTGACCTTCTTTGACGGCAACAACAGACTCTTCTCATACAACCGCCCCCTGACAAGTCGTGCTGCATCGATGGCTTCGGTGGGGATCGATTCCATGCGGGAAAGCTGACTGACAGGCCCTTCAACTTCAACTTGATCCGGCTCAGGCACCACGTCATCTTCCTGGATACCGGCCGCCCCGCCCCCCTTGAGGGAAACGCGGACCGGAACCGTCTTGCGAGCCTTCCGCTCTACGGTAACCCTGATCTGGGCTGGCGTTACTGATGAGACCGTCATCCCGGAAGGAAGCTGAAAATCAGTGTGCTTAATCCTGACCTGAGCCTGCCCCTCGCGGACACCTGAAAGATCAACGTTTGCCGAGATATCCAGCTTTGCCGGTGTCGGTGTCAGGCTGGAAAACGATTTCAGCTGCACCTCCACCTCTTCAGGGGCACTTTTTACCAGAATGAGTTCATCTGCAATGCCGTGCAGCCGAACCGGAGCCATCACCGTCGTGATCTGCCCCTGTCGGGAGGTTATCAGTGCCCAAAATGCCGTGACCATGAGCAGCAGTGCCGCTTTTGGCAGCAGATTGGAAAAATACCGCTGACGTAACGTCAAAGTAGTTTTTTCACGGACCTGTGTAATGCGTTGCTCCAGAGCCGCCACCAGATCTGCCGGATTGCGCTGCAGGTAAAACTCTCCGCCATCTGCCAACAACACCTCTCCCCGCTCTTCGGAGACCACGACCACAATGGCATCGGTGCGTTCAGACAGCCCCAGTGCCGCACGGTGGCGCGTCCCCATATGCTGGGGGATATCAGGGCTGACCGAGAGCGGGAGGTGGCATGATGCCAAGGCGATACGCCCTTCCTTAACCAGTGCCGCACCATCGTGCAGAGGCGCCTTGTCGGTAAAGATCGACTCCAGGATTTGGGGAGAGATCTCACAGTCGAGGCGGACCCCGTTCAGCATGAGGTCGGCCAGCAGGTCACTCCGTTTGAATACCAGCAGCACCCCGGTCCGCCGCTCGGCAAATTTGAAGAGGGTTTCCGCGATCTGCTGAAAATCGCTATGGGCCTTCACTTCACGGGGTTCAAAAAGATTGCGTAACAGGCTGAATCGATACAGGGCCTGTCGGATCTCAGCCTGGAACACGACGATGAGCAGAACTACCAGCACCGTTCCGAGTTCCTGCAGAATCCAACTCGTCATGTACAGGTCGAGGTAGCGGGTGACGAAATAGATCAACACCACCACCCCCAGCCCCAGCAGCACCTGCATGGCCCGGGTCTTCCGGAACCACGAGTAGAGCTGATAGACCAGGAACGTCATGATCAGGATATCGGCCAGATCCTGTATGCGAATGAATGATGGCAGCAAAGAATCTCCCCGTTACCTCCCGACCGCCTGTGAGGTCACAGAGATGGTCAGGGGCTCCCTCCTCCAGTGCTGTTCCCGTCTTGCGCACACCGGGGCAGCCTGCCTGGTTCCTGAAGAACAGCAGCGAATATGGTGGTAATAACCGTCCCGACTCGAAGCTGTGCCGATGATTTTTACTGGTTTCGCCCACTGAAGTATGCTACACAAAGGGCTTAAAAAGTTTTGTTTTATATCATCAAACTGGCAGAAAAGGTAGCAGAAACTATGTTCAGGCTTTCGGAAAAAGGTGAGAAAATCCAGCAGATGTTCGGCAGCATCGCCCCACGGTACGACTTCCTCAATCGCCTGCTCAGCATGGGTATAGATCGCCGCTGGCGCAAGAAAGCGGTCCGCCTCCTGAAGTACCGCAAGGACGGACGGGTTCTGGACGTAGCAACCGGCACCGGGGACGTGGCACTGGAGATCGCCCGCACGACACCGCCATCGCTGAAGATTACCGGGGCCGATTTCTGCAAGGAGATGGTCGACCTCGGCCAGATCAAGGTAGATCAATCACCCTATGCGGGACGGATCGACTTCAAGGTTGCCCCCTGCGAGGATCTGCCGTTTCCGAATGAAACCTTTGACTCTATTACCATAGCCTTCGGCATCAGAAACGTTGTGGACAGAAAGCTGGGTTTGGCGGAGATGTGGCGGGTTCTGCGTCCCGGGGGGAGGATGATCATCCTGGAGTTTTCAACTCCCCGTTCGCAGCTGTTCAAGCAGATCTACTATTTCTATTTCCGGCGGCTGCTGCCGGTCATCGGCGGCCTGTTCTCAAAATACAACGCCTACAAATATCTCCCGGATTCAGTACTGGAATTCCCCTCCCATGAGGAGTTTGCCCAGATGATTGAAGATGCCGGTTTCCGCAGCGTCCACATCAAGGAGCTGACCTTTGGCATCGCCAGCATCTATGTCGGCGACAAGGAGTAGCCCTTCTCTCAAGCCTTGAACCTGCTCTCCGTGCCGGCCACCAGCCGTTTGATGTTGTCGGTGTGTCGCACGATCACAATCACCGCAATCAGTACCGTCACGAGATTCAGCACCCTTCCGCCCCCCAGCGCCCAGACCGCAATCGGCATGGCCGCAGCCGCCGATACGGACCCCAGCGACACATACCGCCAGATGGCCATCAGCAGGACAAACACGGCCAGCGCGATGCCGACCGCAGGCGGAGAAAGAGCGAGAAACACCCCCAGGGCGGTCGCGACCCCCTTCCCCCCCTTGAACTTCAGAAAGACCGAGAAGACGTGACCACAGAAGGCAGCCAACCCGACCCATGCGGCGTAATCCGACGGCAGCATTGAATATTTCACCGCCACCACCGGCAGCAGACCTTTCAGACAGTCCCCGATCAGCGTATAAACGCCCACCCTCCGACCGACCGTCCGATAGAGGTTGGTGGCGCCGATGTTGCCGCTCCCCTCCTTGCGGACATCTATCCCGTAGAGTTTTCCCAGCAGCAGTCCGGTCGGGATCGATCCCAACAGGTAGGCTCCCGCAATCAGCACGATCAGCATGGTTGTCTGTTCAGGCATCATTTCCATCCATCCATGCACTTAGTCCACAATCGCCCGGCGGGCGTAGGCAACATATCTGCTCTCTGGATATTCCTTGATCAGCCTCTCGAAGGCCTCACGGGCCTTAGGCTTCTGATCGGCTTCCTGATACGACTTCCCGAGGAGATACAACACCTCTTCACAACGGGGCAGTCCGGAGAAGGCCCTGAGTGCACCTTCAAATCTCGCAATTGCCGAAACGGTCTTGCCGGTCTTCAGATAAAATTTTCCAACATACAGTTCATATTGGAGCTGTTTATCACGGCAATCCTGTACTTTTTCCGTTGCCTCCGCCGTGAATTCTCCCCCTGGATAAAGCTTCAGATACGACTGGAACGTAACCAGCGCGTTCTTGACCGGTGTCTGGTCCGTGTCGATGCCGTTGATTTGATGGTAGTGGCTCAGCCCCTGACGATACAGGGCGTAGCCGGCGCGTTCGTGGCTGGGGTGCAGCTTGCGGAAATCTTCATACGCCGCCGCCGCCTCGATGTAATCCTTGTTCAGGTAGTAGGCGTCGGCAACGTTGATCTCCGCCCTGGCGGTCAGTTCTGGAGTCTGATAACTCTCCTTGACCTTCTTCCAGAGGGTGATGGCCTCTTCGTAATTGCCTTTCTTGAAGGCCGTTTCGCCGTTTTGGTACATCTCATCGGGAGTACCGCTGATCTTCGGACCGGCACATCCCTGGAGGAGAAGGGAGGCAAAAATCACCGTCAGCCCAGTGGATATCGTTCGTTTCATAATGCTCCTTGCAAAGATCGGTTGACGGTCAGGCATCGAGGATATCCCTGCCCCGGTCACCGGCAACCAACTGCGCGATGACGTCGTGATTGAGCCAGACCGCCGGTGCCGGCGGGTTCCATGAGCCGTGTACGATCAAGCGGCCGGTAGAAAGGAACACAATCCGGGAAAGTTCGGCGCAGACCAGCTGTTTCTGGTCGGCATGCATCCCCATCAGCTCTGCCGATGCAGCCAGCATCAGTTCCGCCTGTTCCTGGGTATTGTGCTGCGGCCACCCCGGATAATCAACCATGTCGGTAATAAGTGGAGCAGCCAGATAGGCATCGGCCCGTTCCAGCAGCTTCGCAACGGTCTCCCCCTCCTTGAGCATGGCCTGGCAGCGGCTGTAAAGCCCGGCGCTGGCCGCTTCACCGACCACGTTCCTGATCGCCGTCAAGAGTGGGTAGAGGGAAATCTCCACCCCCAGGAAAAGAGCGCTCGAATTGGTCTGGATCTCGGGGCAGTTGAACACGGTAGCCGTCACCCCCTGGCGACTGGCATGGGAGGCCACATCCTCGAGGCGCATCTTGGCGAAACCCTGCACGTACGGGGTGTAGGATTGCCAGCGGTACTGCCCACCCACCAGCACTTCGGTGCCATGATAGCCATAGGCACTATAGCAGGCCTTGCCGCCACCGGCAGAGATCTGATCACGCAGTGCCGCTGTTTCCTCAATCAGGTAACGGTAGGTATCGGCGGTCACCTCATTAAAGCTGACATCGCAGAGCCTGCCGAGTTCGCTGTTCCAGAAGGCCTCCGATGAGAGATACTTGTCACCGGTCCCCTTGAACACCCGGTTCAAGAGCGGCATGAAGACCCGGGCCCGCGGAATGCCACCTGCCATGGTATGGGCAAAGAGCACATTGGCGCCGGCAGGGATCAAACCTTTCAACTCCTCTGCAACCTGTGCAAGGGCGCCCCGGAAGCGGGCGGTGCCGGCCGCACGAGCGGCCTCAACAAAACCTTCAGCAAAGGTGATACTGTTCCAGTCATCCGGCCGGGCCTTCTTGAGCTGCTCAGCCACTGATGGCTGACCTGCAGCGGGCTCCATATCGAAACCGGCCTCCAGGGGGATATTGATGATCCTGCTGCCGAGCAGCGCCTCGCTGTCGGCGAGTTCTTCTCCTGTCAGCGGGCGCAGGGTCCCGTCGGAGTCGCGCCGTCCAACCGTCGTGCCGATGACGGTCATGCCGAGCCGCTTGGCCTCATCGACGAGCCCGTTGGCATACCCCCGTCCGAAGAGTTCACCCACCAGCACCAGCACATCCCCCGGTTTGTATCCGGCCGGTTCCGGCAGCTGCTGCATCGCCTTGTATTCAGTCATTATTTCCCTCCGCGGCGGTTGCCGTGCATTGTTGAAACGAGTGAGAGTCATACCACGAACCGCTCCGCAAAGTGAACAAAAAAAGCGGCTGCAGAGCGCGTGACAAGGGGCGCCAATCATGGTATCGTGACGCAAAACTCATGAGTACAGGAGTTGCATCCAGACGTGAACAGCGATCTTATCCTACTCGGTCACGGCAGTGGCGGACGCCTTTCCCACCAGCTGCTGGACGAGCTGATTATACCCGCCCTGGGGGGTACGCCTGCTGCTGAACAGAATGACGCGGCCCTGCTGGAGACCGCCGCCGGCAGGCTGGCCTATACCACCGATTCCTACGTTGTTGATCCGATCTTTTTCCCCGGCGGCACCATCGGCAGCCTGGCAATCCACGGTACGGTCAACGACCTGGCCATGATGGGGGCACGCCCCCTCTGGCTCAGTGTCGGCCTCATCCTGGAAGAGGGCTTCAGCAAGGCTGACCTGCAAACCATCCTCCTTGATATGCGCCGCGCTGCGGACGAGGCCGGTGTGCGGATCGTCACTGGCGACACCAAGGTGGTGCCGCGCGGCAAGGCCGACCGGATCTTCATCTCCACCTCCGGGATCGGCGCCGTCGAGCACGATCTGGTCATCAACGGTGCCAATGCCCAACCGGGTGATGCCGTCATCGTCAGCGGGACCATCGGCGACCATGGCATCACCATCATGTCTGCCCGGGAGGGGATCGCACTCGATTCAGGCATCACCAGCGACTCGGCCCCCCTGAATGCCCTCGTCGAAGAAATCATGGCCGAAGCGGGCGATCGCCTGCACGTCCTGCGCGACCCCACCCGTGGCGGCGTCGCCACGACGGTCAAGGAAATTGCCCTTCAGTCCGGGGTCTCCGTGACGCTGGAGGAAGAGCTGCTACCGGTCAGTCCACCGGTACGCGGTGTCTGCTCCATCCTCGGACTTGACCCGCTCTTCGTTGCCAACGAAGGCAAGCTGCTGGCCTTCGTAGCACCGGAAGCGGCCGACCGGGTACTGGGACGGATCAGGCGCCACCCGCTCGGACGCCATGCAGCCGTCATCGGCCGGGTGACTGAAGGCGATCCCGGCCGGGTCCGTATGCTCACGGCGGTCGGCGGCACCCGGGCCGTGGAAATGCTCTCCGGCGAGCAACTGCCGAGGATCTGCTGAATGGGGAAAGAGAAGACACCGGTTACTCCGGCGGTTCGGC
>CAZSTJ010000145.1:0-9352 GCA_964609805.1 uncultured Geobacter sp.
CCCCCTGAAGGTCATTATGGCGGGCAGGGAGGCGGCGGGTCTCGATGGAGAGGGGATGCTGATCGCAGAGGAGTCGGCAGCGTCTGAGGCTCCTGCCGCTCGTGAAAAATACCTCTGTTTCAAGGTTGCCGACGAGGTGTACGGCATCAATATCATGGATATCAAGGAGATTATCCGTCCCCGGGATGTCACCGAGGTGCCGCGTTCACCCTCCTTTGTCTCGGGAGTCATTTCCCTGCGCGGTATTATCATCCCGATCATCGATATGCAGAAACGGCTCGGTCTTCAGCGTCAACGGATTACCGGGCGTGAACGGGTGGTTGTCGTAAAGAACAGCGAATCCTTCTGTGGACTTATCGTCGATGAAATCATTCAGGTGGCGGGTGTTGACGGTGACAGCATTGAAGCCGCCCCGACCGTCCTTGAAGGGATTGACCGCGATTTTGTTGCCGGCATCGGCAGGACCGGGGGCAACATGGTCATAATCCTCAATCTTGATAACATTACCGATCTCAATTTGTATTGAAATAGGAGTTTGCATGCAAAAGAAGCGGATACTGATCATAGAAGATGAAGAAAGTCTCCTCAAACTGGAAACGATCTTACTGACCGTAAAGGGGTATGAGGTTTCCGGCGCTTCAACAGGAGAGCAGGCCCTGATAAAGCTGGGCAGTGAATCATTTGATCTGATCCTCCTGGACATCATGCTCCCCGATATCGATGGTTTTGAGATCTGTCGCAAGATCAAAGGGATCTCCCGTAATGCCAACGTGCCGGTTGTCATGCTGACTGCCCGTAAAAGCCCGGAAGACAAGGAACGCGGCGTTGCTGCCGGCGCCTCGGCATACCTTACGAAACCGTTCAAATCGGCTGTGATCATCGGTGTCATCGAGGATCTGCTGGCCAAGTCCGACGAGGCACATTCCTAGCGTATGGAACGTGAAATTCAGGATATCCAGCTGGCATGTTTCAATCTTGGAGACAATCTCTTTGCCGTTGATATCATGCGGATCAGGGAAATCGTCTTGCCGTTGAAGATGTCCAATCTTCCAGTCGCATCCAACCTGCTTGAGGGTGTGGTCAACCTACGGGGAACGGTCATTCCGGTCATGGACCTGCGAAGACGTTTCGGCATGCCGGCAGCTCCCGGCACGGTCCCGGGCAAGCTGCTGATTGTCGCCCTTGCCGGTCAGACACTTGCGCTTGCCGTTGACAATGTTCTCGAGGTTATTTCGGTTCCATCTCACGATATTAAACCGCCGCCGGCATCCGTCGATGCAATCGGCATGGAGTTTCTGCTTGGGGTTTGTCTTTCCGGTGACCGGGTTTTTATGATTCTCGACGTCGATTCCCTGCTGGTCACTGCCGACTTGAAACAGTTCATACCGCCCCCTCACGAGTTGTAGCCCGCTGTTCAGACTCCCTTGACAGTGCAGTGAATATTACACCAGGAGAAACCATACGGTGACCGGTTTAACAGATATACAAGTTGCGATGAGTTCAAAGGACGAAGAAACCCGTCGGCGCGGGATTCAGGAACTGCGGGGGAAGCCGCTGCATGATTGTTGCGAGATCCTCTTCAGTGCAATGGGTGACGAAAGCTGGCGCGTCAGGAAAGAAGCGGTCGAGGTATTTGTCACCGCGGCGCCGACCCATGATCTGATCGTCGAACTGCTGGAACTACTCCGGAATGAGGATAATGCGGGGCTGCGCAACTCGGCGGCCGAAGCGGTCGCCCGTATCGGTGAACAGGCTGCAACTCCACTCATTGCCTTGTCGACGGATTCAGATGCCGATGTGCGGAAGTTTGTGATCGATGTCATGGGAAGCATCAACTCACCTCAATTTATACCGTCACTCCTGGCCCGCGTTGCCGATTCTGACGTCAATGTGGCAGCAGCTGCCGCCGAACATCTTGGCAACCTCGGAGACCCCCGGATTGTTCCGGTTCTGCTTGCATCATTACAACACAACGTATCAGATTTATTCAGATTTAATATATTGGCCACCGTTGGAAAACTCGCTGAGCCGGGCCCGGTGCCAGATGAACTGTATAAACTTGCAGACAATGAATTACTTCAAAAAGCCGTGTATGAGTGCCTCGGCAGCATCGCTGACGAAACGGCACTTCCCCTGCTACTGGATGGCCTCTCCTCCGGCAGAAAGAGCTGCCGCAATGCTGCCGTCACTGCCCTGCAGCGGGTTTACTCACGTGCCGGCAACAACAGTGAGGCACGGCGCACGATCGAGTCGGCCCTGAGCTGCCTGAAGGGAAGTGATCAGGTGCCTGCCCTGATGAAGTCATTCGATGCCGGAGACCCGAAACTGGCGGAAGCATTAATCGAGCTTCTCGATATCATTGGCGACAAACGTTCCGTAGATGTTCTTCTCACAGCCTTCGGCAATGAACGGCTCTCGGCACCGGCCCTGAGGGCACTTAAACACCTGGGCCCGGACGGGATTGACGCCCTGATAGAACGATTCGCCATCACTGACGAGTTGTCGCGGTCGGCCATTTGTGCGCTCATCGGTGAGTGTGCCTACCGGAACGGCAGCCCGGTCCTGCATGACGGTCTGAACGACAAGTCCGCTGTCGTGCGCAGGGCTGCCGCCACCGCCATCGGCAAGCTCGGTCTTACCAATTGTATTCCCGGTGTTGTGAATCTGCTGAATGATGCCGACCAACAGGTCAGGTATGCCGCCGTTACCTGTCTTGAAGCGCTCGCATTAATCAATCGGACCGGTATCCAGTTGGTCGCCCGCCAGCTGGGAGATTCCGATCAACCCGAACAGAGACGCAATGCGGCGATCCTCTTTGCGGCTCTTGGCGACGGCGACCGTTTAACGTTGCTGGTAAAGGACGAGGACCCTCTGGTTCGCCAGGCGGCCGTAACGTCAGTTGGCAAGCTGCGCCTCCCCACATCCTCCGGAACCCTGGTGATTGCCCTATCGGATGAGGATCCGGATGTGCGCATAGCAGCGGCCGAGGCCTTGGCCCATGTCGGTGATGTCAAGGTCATTACAGCCCTGACCCATGCACTTGCCGATGACGATGTCTGGGTTCAATGCGCTGTCCTGAAAAGTCTGACCAGTATCTGCCCTGAAGAGACCCTGAATGCGGTAAGATCTGTTTTTACCGGCGCCGAGGGTCTGTTGATGATTACCTGCCTGAAACTTCTGGAAGAGTTGAGCGAAGAAGGGGCTCTCGATCTGGTGGAACACGCCCTGGACAATAACGATGAAGAGGTTGTAACCCTTGCCCTCTCCATTATCGGCCGGCATGCCCCTGAACGTATTGTGCCGCAAGCAGAATTCATCCTGCGTCACCGCAACTGGGATGTCCGGATGGCATGTGCACGCACCGTTGCCCTGCTTCCGCCGGAGCAGGCCGGAACACTTCTTGAACGTGCCCTTGCCGAGGAAGACAACGATCTGGTCAGAAATCTGCTGATCTCCCTGCTGAAAGGTCTTTCATGACCTTTTCCTTCGAAACCGGCCAGGTAATGTCTGAAGAAGAGTACCTTCTGCTGCGGGACTGCGTCTACAGCCACTGCGGGATATTCTTTGACAACGACTCCAAGTATCTGCTCGAAAGGCGGCTGGGGCGCCGTCTGACGGCACTTGGCCTTGCCACCTACCGTGACTATTATCACTTCCTGAAATACAACCGTAAAAAGGACCAGGAATTGATGGATATCATGGATATCCTCACGACGAATGAAACCTATTTTTTCCGCGAATCATTTCAGCTCAAAGCCTTTACCGACGAAATCATCCCGGAATTGATCAAGAAGAGCGGCGCATCCAACCGCAAAACCTTGCGGATATGGAGTGCAGGGTGCTCAACCGGAGAAGAACCGTACACCATCGCCATGCTGCTGCATGGCATCAGGGAGCTTCGTGACTGGAAGATCGAGATCATCGGCACCGATATCAGTCAGCGGGTTCTCCAGCACGCCCGTCGCGCCGTGTACGGGAAATCCTCGTTCCGGGCAACGGATGAAGAATACATCAAACGGTTTTTCGTTGAACATGAAGACGGCCTCAAGGTTTGTGACGAGATCAGGGACATCGTTACCATCAGTCACCTTAACCTGTTCGACGTCAACCGCATGATCCTGCTCGGCAAGATGGATCTCGTCTTCTGCCGCAATGTCATCATTTACTTTGACCTGGCAGCAAAGAAGCGGGTGGTTGAATCCTTTTTCAACTCCATGAATGACGGAGGCTACCTCCTGCTTGGTCATTCGGAGTCGCTGATGAACGTCACGACCCAGTTTACGTTGCGTCATTTCAAAAATGACATGATTTACCAGAAGCCCGAGCGCATGATGGGAGGTCGGCCATGAGCAAGGTCAGGGTTGTCGTGGTCGACGATTCGGCCTTCAGCCGCCGGACGATCACCAAAATGCTGGAGGGGATGAAGGATATCGAGGTAGTCGGTTTTGCCACCAATGGCGAGGAGGGGATTCAGAAGGTCGTCTCCCTCAAGCCGGACCTGGTGACGCTAGATCTGGAAATGCCGAAGATGGATGGCTTTACCCTGCTGCGCATCCTTACCACCCGGTTTTCGGTACCTGTCATTGTCATCAGCGCCCTGACCGGAGCCGACAAGGTGTTCCGGGCCCTGGAGCTCGGTGCGCTCGATTTTGTTGCCAAACCGTCCGGCATGGCATCCACCGACCTGCTGCTGATCAAGGAAGACCTGCAGCAGAAGGTACTCCAGATTGTCAACCACAAGCCGAAGGAGATGAAGCGAGGAGGGGCGAAAGCGGATGCCGGTAAGCCAGCTTCTTTGCTGCCTGCCAATGTTCCACACCGAAGTGATGCTCATCAGACGGTGATCGATCTGGTAGCCATCGGCTCTTCTACCGGCGGTCCGCCGGCACTGCAGAACATCCTCTCTTCGTTTGAAGAACGCTATCCCTTTGCCGTTGTGGTATCCCAGCATATGCCCGCAGGGTTTACCAAGGCATTTGCCGACCGCTTGAACCGGACGTCTCCCTTCGATATAAAAGAGGCCGAAGATGGCGACCTGGTACTCCCCGGGCGTGTTCTGATCGCCCCTGGCGGTAAAAACCTGATTATGGAGGTATGCGGCGGCCAGGTGACGGCGCGCATTGTGCCGCCTACAGCGGCAGACCGATATGTACCCTCCGTGGACGTTATGCTTGAATCGTGTGCCGGCATCTACCGCAAACGGATGATCGCCGCCATCCTGACCGGCATGGGTAATGACGGCAGCAAGGGGATCAGGGCTGTTCACGGGCAAGGGGGCTACATCATCGCGGAATCGGATGAAACCGCCGTCGTGTATGGTATGCCGCGGGAGGCTGTTGCCACCGGACTGGTGGACCGTGTCGTACCGCTGCAACGGGTCGCCCGGGAGATCCTCCTCAAAGGTGGATTCGTGTAGGTGCGGTGACCGCTGTTCATATTTCTTGTAAAATCGTTATAGAAAGAGAAAGGATTCATTGTGGATCAAAAGTACACTCCTGGAGAAATTGAGCAGAAATGGCAGACGAAGTGGGAAGAGTCAAAAACCTTCCGGGCTACGGAAGATGCCGGTAAAAAGAAATACTACCTGCTGGAGATGTTTCCCTATCCATCCGGCAGGATTCACATGGGCCATGTCAGGAATTACTCCATTGGTGATGTCGTCGGCAGATTCAAACGTATGCGCGGTTTTAACGTCCTGCACCCCATGGGATGGGATGCCTTCGGCATGCCGGCAGAGAACGCCGCCATCCAGAACAAGAGCCATCCCGCCACCTGGACCTACGAGAACATCGCCTACATGCGCGGCCAGCTGAAGAAGATGGGGCTTTCCTATGACTGGGACCGCGAGATCGCCACCTGTGATGTTGACTATTACCGGTGGGAACAGAAGATCTTCCTGGAGATGTATAAACGGGGGCTGGCCTACAAGAAGACCTCCTTTGTCAACTGGTGCCCCAAATGCGAGACCGTCCTCGCCAACGAGCAGGTTGAGGATGGCGGTTGTTGGCGTTGCGATTCCGAGGTGCGTCAGAAGGAACTCGACCAGTGGTTCTTCCGGATTACTGAGTATGCGGAGGAGCTGCTGGACTGGACCAACAAGCTTCCCGGCTGGCCTGAGCGGGTTATGGTCATGCAGCGCAACTGGATCGGCAAGAGCTTTGGCTGTGAAATAGATTTTCCGCTGGAAAACGGGGGAGGGGCCATCAGGGTCTTTACCACCCGTCAGGACACGTTGTACGGTGCTACCTTCATGTCCCTTGCACCGGAGCACCCCTTAGCGCAGCAACTGACGACCCCCGACCGGAAGATCGAGGTCGATGCATTCATCGAAAAGGTCAAGAAAACGGATCGCATCAAGCGTACCGCTGATGACTTCGAGAAGGAAGGGGTCTTTACCGGCTCTTACTGCACTAATCCGGTAACCGGTGTCCGCATGCCGGTTTTTTTGGCAAATTTCGTCCTGATGGATTACGGGACCGGAGCGGTAATGGCCGTCCCGACCCACGATCAGCGCGACTTCGATTTTGCCCGAAAATATCAGCTGCCGCTCCAGGTGGTTATACAAGCGGCTGGTGAGTCCCTGGATGCTGCAACCATGACCGCCGCCTTTACCGAAGCGGGTGTCATGTGCAACTCAAGACAGTTCGACGGCATGAACAGTGATGCTGCAAAGGAGGCCATCGCCGACTATCTGCAGCAGGAAGGGATCGGAACCAAGACCGTCAATTTCCGACTGCGGGATTGGGGTATCTCCCGTCAGCGTTACTGGGGCAATCCGATCCCGGTCATCTACTGTGACTGCTGCGGTGTCGTGCCGGTACCGGAAACCGATCTGCCGGTGACCCTGCCGGTAAACGTGGAGTTCACCGGTGAAGGGGGAAGCCCCCTGGCCCGGCTTGACTCCTTCGTCAACGTAACCTGCCCGACCTGCGGCAAGGCCGCCCGGCGAGAGACCGATACCATGGACACCTTTGTGCAGTCGTCCTGGTACTTCCTGCGCTACTGCTGTCCCGATCTTGCCAGCTCCCCCCTCGACCGCTCTAAGGTCGATTACTGGATGTCCGTTGACCAGTACATCGGCGGCATCGAACATGCCGTTATGCATCTGCTCTACGCCCGCTTCTTCACCAAGGTCCTGCGCGACCTGGGCTATATTACCTGCGATGAGCCGTTCATCAACCTGCTGACCCAGGGAATGGTCATCAAGGACGGCTCCAAGATGAGCAAGTCCAAGGGGAATGTGGTCGATCCGAACGCGCTGATTGACCGATACGGTGCGGATACGGCACGCCTCTTCTCCCTGTTTGCCGCACCTCCCGAAAAGGATCTGGACTGGAGCGACCAGGGGGTCGACGGATCATACCGTTTCCTCAACCGCGTCTGGAAACTGGTCCACGACAAGCTCGACCTGATCGGCGGGGCCGGCACTCTCGATCTCGCCGCCCTCACGCCGGAAGAACGCTCCCTGCGCCGGGCGGTCCACAAGACGATCCGCAAGGTGACGGAAGACATTGAGGAGCGTTTCCACTTCAATACCGCCATCGCCGCGGTCATGGAGCTGCTCAACACGCTGCAGGCGTCGGAACTGGCCTCACCGCAGGCAGCTGCCGTCATGAAAGAAGCCCTGGAATCTCTGGTGCTCCTGCTGGCGCCGTTTGTGCCGCACGTCACCGAGGAGCTATGGCAGCGGCTCGGCCACAGCCAGCCTCTGTCAAGCACCCCCTGGCCGGAATACGACCGTAACGCGGTTACCGATGAGGAGATCCTGGTGGTGGTACAGGTCAACGGCAAGCTCCGATCCAAGCTGATGGTGCCGGTCGGTACCTCCGAAGACACCTTGAAAGAGCAGGCCCTGGCCGATGACAAGATCAAACCGTTCCTTGAAGGGGTCCAGATTCGCAAGGTCATCTGTGTCCCGGGAAAACTGATCAACATCGTGGTCGGGTAGGGCGGCATGACCTTATCTGACCGGATAGCCCCATTGGGCCGCACCGGCCGTCTTTTCATCCTGGCGGTGGCTGTCGTTGCTCTTTTCTTTGCCATGGGCGGCTGCGGCTACCGCTTTGCCGCCCAATCCGGCAACCGGCTGGCATCTGGGCATTCCCTGTGGGTGTCGTTCATCACGATAGAAAGTGACAGCCGGACGGCACAAACGGTGCTCCGAAGGGCCCTGCTTGAGGAAACCCACGCCCTCAGGGGCCTCCCCCCCGCAGCCGCTGCGGATTCGGCCGATTTTCAACTGAAAGGTGTGCTCAAGTCGTACGCCAATCGATCCATGTCCTATTCACGGCTTGATCAGGTCCGGGAGTACCGGCTGACCATTGAGGTAGAACTGGAATTGATGAAAAAAGGGGAAGCAAAGCCCTTCTGGAAGGGTACCGTACAGAGCTATCAGGATTACCCCGCCAATACGGATCTGGCGTTACAGCGCTCGGCAGAAGAGGCGGCACTGGATGCAGCATCACGCTCCCTGGCAAGGAAATTCCTGACGGCAGTAGAGCAGGATTACTGATGACCCCCCAGGAATTCGAGACCTCCCTCACGAAAGGGTCCGTACCTGCGGTCTGTTTTCTGTACGGTGAAGAGACCTTTCTGGTTGACCGGGCCGTGCGGCTGCTGCTTGACAGGGCCATCGACCCCTCCCTCAAGGATTTCAACTTCAACGTATTTTACGGTAACGAATCCAAAGGGATCGACATCATTGACGCGGCCCAGACCCTGCCGATGTTTTCCGACCGTCGGGCTGTTCTGGTCAAGCGGGCCGAAGCCCTTTCCGCAGCCGCCTGCGAGGTGCTACTCCCCTATATCCAGAATCCGGCCGCCGGGACCTGCCTGATCTTCACGGGATCGAAGGTTGATCAGCGCAAGAAGTTCTTCCTCGAGTTGAAGAAAAAGGGGACGATGGTCGAATACAAGCGGCTGTACGACAACAAGATCTCCTCCTTCATCGTCAGTGAATCCGCCTCCCAGGGAAAACCGATGGATTCCGCAGCAGCCGATCTGCTGGCCTTCCTGATCGGCAACAACCTGCAGGAACTCTCCTCACAGATCCAGAAGCTGGTTACCTTTGCCGGAACCAACCCCCGAATAACTCTTGATGATGTCCGCACCGTGGCCAGCAGCAGCAAGGCCTTCTCCATCTTCGAACTGGCCAAGTTCCTGTGCCTCAAGGACCTTCAGAATGCCCTCAAAAGCATGGAAGCGCTCTTCCGCAACGGCGAAGAACTACCGATGATGATCGGGGCGCTCTCCCGCCACTTCAGACAGCTCTGGCGGGTCAGAGAGATGTTGGATGCCAAGGCGGCAAAGGGGGATATCAGCAAGGGAACCGGTATTAATCCCTATTTTATTG
>CAZSTJ010000146.1:0-9136 GCA_964609805.1 uncultured Geobacter sp.
CCCTGCTGGTGGAGGGCGGCGGGCTGGTCACCATTGCCGGCGGCAAATGGACCACCTACCGCAAGATGGGAGAGGATACCGTCTCAGCCGCCGCCCAGATCGCCGGGCTGGCTGAGTGCCCCTCCGTAACCGCCGAGCTGCAGATTCATGGTTGGCAGGAGGGGGGCGCCCCGACCGATCCGCTGCAGGTTTACGGCAGCGACCGGGGGGGTCTGGAACTGCTGCTGGCGGAGAGCCCGGAATGGCGCGAGCCGCTGCACCCGAATCTCCCCTATTGTCTCGGCGAGGTCGTCTGGGGGGTGCGCTGCGAGGGAGCCCGAACAGTGGAGGACATCCTGGCCCGCCGTACCCGGGCACTGCTGCTGGACGCCCGCGGCAGCATCGCAGTGGCGCCGGTCGTTGCCCGGCTCATGGCCGCCGAACTGGGACAGGACCGGGAGTGGCAGGATACGCAGGTGGCTGCTTTTACCGCGCTGGCCCGGGGGTATCTGTTGGAGTGAGGGGCGCCGTGGTACGGTCTGACCGCACGGCAACGTTCATCTGCCCGTCACATTCCTCACGCAAAATCCTGCAATACCTTGTATGATGTCCCCGGGGCGATCCGCCCCGGAAAGAGACCGCTATGCCAGCCCCCACACGCACATCGACCAGACACCACCCCAAGGGGCTGACGATCCTCCATGAGGACCGGGACATCATCGTGGTGGAAAAGCCGTGCGGCCTGCTGACCATCGGCACCGACCGGGACAAGACGAGGACGCTGCATACCATCCTCAACGAATACGTCCGAAAGGGTGATCCCCGCTCCCGCAACAGGGTCTACATCGTCCACCGCCTGGACCGGGAGACCTCCGGCATCCTGATCCTGGCCAAGAGCGAGACAGCCAAGGCCTATCTGCAATTGCACTGGAAGGAGACGGACAAGCGCTACCTGACGGTGGTGCACGGCCTGCTGGCGGAGAAGAGCGGGACCATCAGCAGCTTCCTGACCGAGAACAGCGCCCTGAAGGTCTACTCCACCCCCGACCAGACCCTGGGGAAACTGTCCCAGACGGAATACGAGGTACTGAAGGAGGCACGGGGGATGAGCCTGCTGGCGATCCACCTGCTGACCGGCCGCAAGCACCAGATCCGGGTGCACCTGTCGGAGCAGGGTCACAGCGTGGTGGGGGACAAAAAATACGGCGCGGGGAAGGACGCCCATGCCAATCTGGCCCTGCACGCCCGCTCCCTCGCCTTCACCCATCCGGTGAACGGCCGGCGGATGGCCTTCGAGACCGCCATACCGGACTATTTCATCCGGCTGGTGGGGAACATCACGCCCCTGACGCCACCAGCCGTATAACCATACGCAAAGGACAGACCATGACCAACAACGACCTGCTGCGCCGCCTCCGCTATGCCCTCAATCTGAACGGCGAAAGCATCGCCGGTATCTGCGCCCTTGCCGGCTGCGAGATCAGGCCGGTGGATGTGCTCAAGCTGCTGAAGAAGGAGGAGGAGCCGGGCTTTGTACCCTGCGACGACCCGACCATGACCGCCTTCCTGGACGGACTGATCATCTCCCGCCGGGGGGTACAGGAGCAGAGGCCGGGGACCGAGCCCCCACCGCCGGGGCCGCTGAACAACAACCTGATCCTGCGCAAGCTCCGCATCGCGCTGGAGCTGAATGAGGATGCCATGCTGGCCCTGCTGACCAAGGCCGGGGTCAGGATCTCGAAATCCGAGCTCTCCGCCATGTTCCGCGCCACGGGGCACCGCAACTACAAGCCGTGCGGCGACCAGTTCCTGCGCAACTTCATCCGCGGGTTGACGATCGGCATCCCCAAAACGGAATAACCAGCCTCTTCCCCAAACAAAAAGCCCGCTTTTGGCGGGCTTTTCTTTTTCATTCTGCTGCGTTCTGCTCGTTATCAGGCCGCCGCTTCCACCACTCCCACGACGGTCTCGTCCTCGGCCTCCATGATGCCGAACTGCATCAGCAGCTCCTCCAACTCCTCCATCTCCAGCGGGGTCGGTACCACCAGCATCTTGTTGTCGGCGATCTTCTTGGCCAGGGTCAGGTATTCCTGGGCCTGGGGATGCTCGGGGGAATACTCGATGACCGTCATCCGGCGCAGTTCGGCACGCTGGACCTGATTGTCACGGGGGACGAAATGGATCATCTGGGTGCCGAGCCGCCGCGCCAGTTCCGAGATCAGCTCGAACTCCTTGTCGGTTTTACGGGCGTTACAGATCAGGCCGGCCAGGCGCACCTTGCCGGAGGAGGCATACTTGAGGATACCTTTGGAGATGTTGTTGGCGGCGTACATGGCCATCATCTCGCCGGAGGTCACGATGTAGATCTCCTCGGCCTTACCTTCACGGATCGGCATGGCGAACCCGCCGCAGACCACGTCGCCGAGGACGTCGTAAAAGACGAAGTCCAGGTCGGGGGTGTAGGCGCCGTTCTCCTCCAGGAAGTTGATGGCGGTGATGACGCCGCGGCCGGCGCAGCCGACACCCGGCTCCGGTCCGCCCGATTCGACGCACTTGATGCCGCCGTAGCCGACCTTGAGCACGTCATCCACCTCCAGGTCCTCCACGGTTCCCAGCTCCCGCACCAGGTCCATGACCGTGTTCTGGGCCTTGGCGTGAAGGATCAGCCGGGTGGAATCCGCCTTGGGATCGCAGCCGACGATCAGTACCTTTTTACCCAGAGATGCCAGGCCGGCCACCGTGTTCTGCGTTGTCGTTGATTTGCCGATGCCGCCTTTGCCGTATATCGCTATCTGTCTCATGGAGACTCCTCTCCCACCTCAGTGGTCATACTGTTATCGAGGTAGCAGGGAAAGCCGCCACGTTGCCCGCTTCGTTACGGGTTCTGATCCTCGGGCCGGTGAGCACAAAGCTCCATGCGTTGTAGAGACCGTTGCTGCCATCCAGAAGCTGCGCGTTAACAGGCAGACTTCACTGGTGGACAGAGGTACTGTTACATTACCCGTGCCAAGATTCCCATAATTCGTTGATCCGCCCGGGCAGGGGCTTCACAGGCAGCAACGCAGGACCGGCCTGCTGTTTTGATGGCTGTGGTGATTAATTGCAGGCACGGATGACCGTTAATGTTGCATCTGGTGGCACCGTCAACGACAGATGAAAATACAGCTTGACGTTACTAGACGATCGGTCTAGTCTTTTACCTATGGAAAAGAGAGATACGAGAACAGAAATTATTTCGAAAGGGATGGAGGCAATCTCCCTGTTCGGCTACAACGCCACCGGGATCGATGCGGTGCTGAAACAGGCCGGCGTGCCGAAGGGATCGTTCTATCACTACTTCGGCAGCAAAGAGGATTTCGGTCTGGCGGTGATCAATCACTTCGCCGTCCGTTACGACCAGCGGCTGGAGACGTTCCTGAACGACGAGGAGGTTGCCCCCCTGAACCGGATCCGCAACTACCTGGAACACGGCCTGGCCAAGTTGACCCAGAACCAGTGCACACGCGGCTGCCTGATCGGCAACCTGGGTCAGGAACTGGCCGACCAGAACGAACGGTTCCGTGAACGGCTGGACGAGATCTTTCTTTCCTGGCGGGAACGGTTCACCACCTGCCTGAAGGAGGCCCAGTCCAGGGGCGATCTGGCAAAGGAGCTGGATGCCGAGACCCTGGCCGGCTTTATCCTCTCCGGTTGGGAGGGAGCCATCCTGCGGGCAAAGGTGATGAAGTCGCCCCAGCCGCTGCGGGATTTCATCGAGACACTCTATGCTACGGTACTGAAACCGGGCTAAAAAAATTTACCCATTTACTAGACGATCGGTCTAGTGCTGACCATCTGAAAGGGGGTGACGGAGATGCTACGGAAACGCTATCAACTGCGGGCAATCGCCCACTGCAAGGAAGGGTGTTGACTCCCGTCCCGGGCACGACGCTAAACTGCCCGATCTTCCACCCTCCGGGGAGTGCCCTCCCCGTAACCTTAGTCACACCAACAACGAAATATGAGGAACCGATTGTGAGCACAAACAACGTCAGTGAAGAGACCATCCGCAATTTCCACCTATTCTGGGACAACTTCCCGTTCCCGGTCATGCTCCTCCATAAGGACCGCACCATCATTGATCGCAACAAGGCTGCCGAGACGGCCGGGTTCCCCGTCGGCACCCGCTGCGCGGACATGGGAGAGAAGGAGTACCATCGCGGCTGCCAGGCCAATGTCGCCCTGAAGGATGGGGCCGCCAAGCGGGACGTCTCCTTCTTCGAACCGATGGGTGCAGTGCTGGATTCCTACTGGGTCCCCCTTGCGGGGAGCGATGAGTTGTACGTCCATTTCTCCATCGACATCAGCCCCTATGCCGGAGAGCAGATGTTCCCGAAAAAATGCGGCGATGCTGGAAACGACTGCAGCTCCTGCAACTGCTGATAGCTTGAGATCTTTGTAAAACCTGTATTTCAATCAAAGGAGATGGCCATGGACGAGACAACCGGATTTAGAGCGATGGTAGTGGAGAAGACCGAGGACAAAAAAATCCTGCGCAGTATAGGTAACCGCACGGTCGGCGACCTGCCCGAGGGAGACCTGCTGGTAAAGGTCAGCTACTCTTCCCTCAACTACAAGGATGCCCTGTCGGCCACCGGCCATCCCGGTGTCACCCGCCAGTTCCCCCACACGCCGGGCATCGATGCGGCCGGCGAGGTGGTGGAATGCACGGGTGGCGCCTTTGCCCCGGGGGACCAGGTGATCGTCACCGGTTATGACCTGGGGATGGAGACCGACGGCGGCTGGGGCGGGTACATCCGCATCCCGTCGACCTGGGCGGTACGTCTGCCTGACGGACTGACGGCTCGGGAGGCGATGGCGCTGGGGACGGCCGGTTTCACGGCGGCCCTGTCGGTACTGCGGCTGGAACAGGCCGGAGTAAAGCCGGGGGACGGCGAGGTCCTGGTGACCGGCGCCACCGGCGGGGTCGGCAGCATCGCCGTCTCCATCCTGGCCCGGGCCGGCTACCGGGTTGTGGCCTGCACCGGAAAGACGGCCGATGAGGAATTCCTGAGAGAGCTGGGCGCCGTCGAGGTACTGCCGCGTGACCAGGTTGCCTACGGCAATGACCGCCCCATGCTGAAGGAGCGCTGGGCCGGCGCAGTGGATGTGGTGGGGGGCGAGACCCTGGCTGCGGTTATCAAATCAACCCGCTACGGCGGCACCGTCACCTGCTGCGGTCTGGTCGGCTCGACCGATCTGAACCTGAATGTCTATCCCTTCATCCTGCGAGGGGTAAGCCTGATCGGCATCGATTCGGTCAACTGCCCGGCAGTGGCCCGTCCCCCGCTCTGGCAGCGGTTGGCCGGCCCCTGGAAACCGGCCCATCTGGAACAGGTGGTTACGGAGGTGCCGCTGGAGGGGTTGGAAGAGAAGATCCAGGCGATCCTGCAAGGTGGCATCAAGGGTCGCGTGGTGGTGAAGCTGCCGTAAATTGACTACAGAGAATTACAGGGATGAAGGGGATACACGGGATACGACGGATTAAACGCTCTCTGATTCACCTGCACCTGGTAGCAGAAATTCAGGTAAAATTGCTGTCGAAGCGTGTTGATGCTCGTACCTTTACTCAATCCCGTTCATCCTGTTCATCCCTGTAAATACTGATGTTGGAGGTACACCATGCAACGGGAACATCTGCTGTTCGACGTATCGGAAGGGATCGCCACGATCACGATCAACCGCCCGGCAGCCATGAACGCCATGACCAGGACGATCCTAGAGGAACTGGAGGATGCGGTGGCCGAGGTTGCGGCACGGAGCGATATCCGTGTAGCGATCATCACCGGCGCCGGCGCCAAGGCCTTTGTGGCCGGGGCCGACATCGCCGCCATGCGGGACATGACCCCGCCCCAGGGGCGTGACCTGGCCCTGCTGGCCCACCGCATCTACGGGGCCATTGAGCGTTCCCCCAAGCCGTACATCGCGGCGGTCAACGGCTATGCCCTGGGGGGCGGCTGTGAGCTCTCCCTGGCCTGCGACATCCGCATCGCCTCCGAAAACGCCCGCTTCGGTCAACCGGAGATCAACATCGGCACCCTCCCCGGTTTCGGCGGCAGCCAGCGCCTGCCGCGCCTGATCGGCAAGGGACGGGCCCTGGAGATGATCCTGACCGGCGACATGATCGACGCCGCCGAGGCGTATCGCATCGGCCTGGCCAACAAGGTCGTCCCCCAGGCGGAGCTGCTGGCCGAGGCCCGCAAGCTGGCGGCAAAGATCGCCTCCAAGAGCGCCCTGACCCTCGGCCTCTGCAAGGATGCCGTGACGAACGGACTGGAGATGGATCTGGCACGGGCCTGTGCCTATGAAGCGGAGCTGTTCGGCTTCAGCTTCGCCACCGCGGATCAGAAGGAAGGGATGGGGGCCTTCCTGGAGAAGCGGCCCCCGGTGTTCCAGGATCACTGATCATTTCTGCAGCAACCAGCACCAACAAACAAGCCGTTCCCCCTTTGGGAGAACGGCTTGAATTTTTTCAGCCCATGAAACGTGGTTCAGCGGGCGGAGTGGATCGGGACGGCAATCTCCCGGTGCCTGCTCTCGTCGGAGCGCAGACCGTAGTAATCCTCCGGGGTATTGATATTGCTGAAGGAATCTCCATCCGGATCGATGGCCGTCACCTGTCCCTGACTGAACTGTTCCACCCGGACCCGGTGGAAGAAGGAGATGATCCGGCGACGCCCGGAGAGGAGCGCAGCCTCCATGTGAGGCAGACACCCCTTACCGTACACTGCGTGCAGCGGTTCCAGCCCCTGCGCCCCCTCGGGGATGATGACATCGGCCCGGTGCCGACGGGCCAGCAGTGCCCTGATCAGGGCATCGTTCAGGTAGGGCATGTCGCAGGCCACGGCAAAGATGTGCGGCGTGCGGCTCTGCTGCAGTCCGCTCTGCAGGCCGGCCAGGGCACCCATGCCGGGATGGATGTCCGGCACCTTGGGGCAGTCCAGGAAGCCGTACTGTTCCGGGGTATTGGTCACCAGCAGCACATCGTCGAACAGTCCGCGGAACTGTCGGTAGATGGACTCAATGAAGCGTCCCCCCCGGTAAGGAAGCAGCGCCTTGTTGCTCCCCATGCGGCTGGACTGCCCGCCGGCCAGGATGACGCCGGTTACGCTTGTGCTTATATGTTCTATTTCTGAAGATTTCATTCGTTTCTTTCCCGTCCCTTCTTCCTCTGGGAGAAGGTGGCCGCAGCCGGATGAGGGGGATCATGCAGTGCAAATAACTCCCCTCACCCTAGCCCTCTCCCGGATGGAGAGGGAACTGTCAGAAAAATCAGTGAACGCCTTCTTTGATATGATGGCCGCCGTGGCCGTGACCGGCATCAACCTTGTGACCATGGTCGGGGATCGAATAATCGACCGTTTCCGGGTGGTGTTCGAAGATCGGGAAATACTTGGCCAGCAGCACGAAGAAGAGGACGTGGGCGGCAATAATGCCGACCGTGACCAGGGTCTCGGTAACCGACGGGTAGTAGATCGCCTGATCGGCCTGCTCCATGCCGAACATGGAGACGTTGAACCGGTTCAGCACCAGGCCGGCGATAACCAGGGAGGCCCCCCGCAGTTGCATGCGCTGGTCCTGGCGACAGGCCTTCCGCATGAACATGACCATAGGCACGATGACCCCGATGACAATCTCGACCAGGAACAGGGCCAGCATGCTGGGACGGTCGAAGAGCGGGCCGTGGGAGAGGAAAGCGGTGGCGCCCAGCTTGACGATCAGGTAGGCGCCCAGCACCCAGGGGAGGATACGGGTCAGGATCTCCAGCAGTTCCGACTCATCCGGCTGCCCCATGTACTTGTGCACCATGGTGGCCTCCAGGATGATGATCGAGATACCGGTGAAGATGGCCGACATCCAGAACAGGAGTGGCAGCAGCGGGTTGTACCAGAGGGCGTGCAGCTTATCCACGGCGATCAGGAAGAAGGTCCCCAGGGACGACTGGTGCAGGGTGGAGATGGAGGCGGCGCCGATGACCAGCGGCATCTCCAGCCAGCGGAGCACCCGCAGCGGCAGGTGGTAGCCGAACTTCTCGCAGACCGGGGAGAGGAACTCCAGGAACAGGACCGTGGTGTAGGCCATGATACACATGGAGACCTCGAACATGGGCGAATGAACGTTCCAGTAGACCATGGTGTGCCAGCAGCGCTGGGGCTGCCCCAGGTCCAGCAGCAGGCCGACGCTGACCAGGGAGTACCCCAGGAAGCCGGTCACGATGGCCGGCCGCACCAGCGGCTCCAGTTTCTTGATGTGGAAGCAGTGGACGATGGCGCCCAGGGTGAAGGCCCCGGCCGCCAGCGGCACGGCGGTAACGACGTCGAAGGAGATCCAGAGACCCCACGGGTAGGTATCGTTCAGGTTGGTGGTGACACCGAGGCCGAAGATGAAGCGGACCGCGGAGGCCAGGGCCCCCACCACCACCAGGCCGATCATGAACTTGAGGAAGTTGTGATACCCCTTGATCTCATCGATGATGATACGTGCTGCAGCGGTCATGGCTGTTCCTCCCCGGTTGCGGATTCAGCCGTTTCCGGCTCTACCTTGCTGTTCTTGAATAGTTCCTCCCTGCGGATACGCTCCTTGCGGTGGGTGAACCAGGAGAGGAGCGACAGGCCGCCCCCGACGGTCAGGAAGATGCCCGGCACCAGGCGCAGCGCCTGCCAGGTGTAGGAGGGGAGTGCCCGTTTGGTGACCGGCTTGAAGCCCAGTTCGTCCAGCGGCTGGTGGGTCAGGTAGAGGATGCTGGTCCCCCCCGCCTCCTCCTTGCCGTAGATGGCCTGGTGGTAGCGACCAGGTTTGGCCTTGAGCCGCCGTTCCGCCTCGGCGATCATCTCGGCCCGATTGCCGTAGCTGATGGCGGTGGGGCAGGCGGTGGCGCAGGCCGGCTGCATCCCCTCCTTGATACGGCTGTAGCAGCCGGTGCATTTCTTCACCAGCGGGAAGGCCTTGCTCCACTCGTACTTGGGGACGCCGAAGGGGCAGGCGATCATGCAGAAGCGGCAGCCGATGCAGCGCTCCGTGTCATAGACCACCGGCCCTTCGGCGGTCTTCTTGAAGGCACCGACCGGGCAGACCGAGGCGCAGGCCGGCTCGTTGCAATGCATGCACATCTCTTTGT
>CAZSTJ010000147.1:0-9087 GCA_964609805.1 uncultured Geobacter sp.
GGTCGAGGCGAACGATACGATCGCCGGCGACGGCGACGTGGTGGCCGGCGCGGCACTGGCCTATTCCCGGCTGCCTGAGGCAACAGCACTGCTGGCGGAGCTGGTCCCTGCCTGGAGTGAAGCCTTGACCCGATTCGTCCGTAATGCCCCCCCCTTCTCGACGGCAGCCAGTATCTGTATCGGGGGCCTGTTCCTGTTTCAGGGTGTTGCCGCCCTCCGCACCGCAGGGAGGAATCCCCTCGCCCTGGCGCTGGCGCTCTGTCTGGGGTCGTTTCTGCTTGAAATTCTGGTTCCCCGGCTGATCATGGGTGAGATCACCCGGGTTGAATCCCCCCGGGAACTGGCCCGTGCCGCCGCGACACTGGCGACCAAGGATACCGCCCTTGTCACCTTCGGACCGATGCAGGGGGTGTCGTGGTATACCGGCCGACGGACCATGGTGACCGGTGACCGCGACGAGTTGGAGTTCGGCAGCCGTCAGGGTGACCAGTCGGTCTGGTTCCCCGACCAACAGGCCCTGCTGAAACTGTGGGGCGAGAAGCATGTGCTGCTCTTCCTGAAGAAGGGGGAGCTGGAGCAGCTGCGGCCGCAGCTGAATCCTCCGCCGATCGTGAAGGCAGAATCAGGCCGGCGGGTGCTGGTCAGCAACAAGTGATATCCCAGAATCAAGGAGTCGTACTCTACCATGCGTGACACCTTTCTCCCCTTTTCCGCCCCGACCATCGATGATGCCGAGATCAATGAGGTCGTCGATTCCCTCAAGTCCGGCTGGATCACCACCGGTCCCAAGGTCAAACGTTTCGAGGATGCCTTCAAGGCCTATGTGGGGGCCCCCTTTGCCGTGCCGCTCTCCTCGGCCACAGCCGGGCTGCACCTGACCCTGCTGGCCCTGGACATCAAGCCGGGTGACGAGATCATCACCACCCCCATGACCTTCGCCTCCACGGTCAGCATGATCATCCTCTGCGGCGGCACGCCGATACTGGCCGATATCGAACCGGGCACCCTCAACATCGACGTGAACGAAGTCGCCAGGAAGATCACGCCAAAGACCCGGGCCGTCATCCCGGTCCACTTTGCCGGCCAGTCCTGCGACATGGACCCGCTCTTCGACCTGGCCCGGGAGCATGGCCTCACGGTCATCGAGGATGCGGCCCACGCCGCCGGCACCGAGTACAAGGGGCGGAAGATCGGCTCCCTGGAGACGATCTCCATCTTCTCCTTCCACCCCAACAAGAACATAACCACCGGTGAGGGGGGGATGGTCTGCACGGCGGATGAGAACCTGGCGGAGGAGATCTCCCTGCTCAAGTTCCACGGCATGAGCCGCGAGGCCTGGAAACGTTTCTCGGCCAGCGGCACCCCCAACTACGACATCATGCTTCCCGGCTTCAAGTACAACATGATGGACATCCAGGCCGCCATCGGCATCCACCAGCTGCCGAAGCTGGACGGTTTCATCGACCGGCGCCGGGCAATTGCGGAATACTACAACCGTGAACTCGCCGGCATCGCCGAATTGGCCCTGCCGGCCTATGCCCCCTACGCCCAGCGCCATGCCTGGCACCTCTACACCCCCCTGGTCCGGATCGAGATGCTGACAATCGACCGGGACGGCTTCATGGCAGAACTGAAGGGCCACAACATTGGCAGCGGCCTGCATTACAAGGCCATCCACCACCATGCCTGGTACCGGGAACACCTGGCAATCGCCGACAGCGAATTGCCCAACGCCAGCTACGCCTCGGAGCGGATCATTTCCCTGCCGCTCTTCCCCCGGATGACCGACGACGATGCCCGGGACGTAGTCGAGGCGGTGAAGGCCGTGATCGCAACCCACAGGAGATAGACGGATCATATGACCACCGCAGACCTGCATAAATTACCCCCCCAGAGCCTTGAGGCCGAGATGTCCATTCTGGGCGGGATCCTGATCGACAACGATGCCATCAACCGGGTTCTGGAGATGCTTGTCCCGGAGGATTTCTACCGGGAGAGCCACCGCAAGGTCTTCAAGGCCATGATGAAACTCTCGGACCAGCGGGAACCGTGCGACCTGATCACCCTGACCGATATCCTCAAGAAGGCCGGCGAACTGGAAGAGATCGGCGGGGCGGCCTACCTGGCGACCCTGGTGGATTACGTGCCGACGGCGGCCAACATCGCCTACTACTGCCGCATGGTGAAGGAGAAATCCACTAACCGCCGCCTGATCAGTGTGGCCACGGAGATCGTCAGCCGCGGCTACGATGAAGGGGCCGATGTGGAGGACCTGCTGGACATGGCCCAGAAGGAGATCTACGAGATCTCCGAGAACAAGTCCCGCCCCCAGTACGTGCCGGTGCAAACGGTCCTCAAGGACGCCTTTAACCTGCTGAAGAGCCTGCACGACCGGAAGGAGCATGTTACCGGCGTCCCGAGCGGCTACGTGGACCTGGACCTGAAGACCGCCGGTTTCCAGCCGGGCAACCTGATCATCGTGGCGGCCCGCCCCTCCATGGGAAAGACCACCCTGGCCCTGAACATCGCCGAATATGCCAGCGCCGACCCGCACAACAAGAAGAAGGCTGCCTCGGTGATCTTCTCCCTGGAGATGGGCAAGGAAGAACTCGTCATGCGTTTCCTCGCCTCCATCGCCCGGGTTGATTTCGGCCGGATGCGTACCGGCCATTTCCAGGATTCGGACTGGCCCCGCCTGACCCGGGCCGCCGGCATCCTCCACGACGCCAAGATCTTCATCGACGACAGCCCGGGCATCAGCGTGCTGGAGCTCCGCTCCAAGGCGCGGCGACTGAAGAGCGAGCACGACATCGGCCTGATCATCGTCGACTACCTGCAGCTGATGAAGGGAAGTAATAACCCGGAGTCTCGCCAGCAGGAGATCTCGGAGATCTCCCGGGCACTGAAGGGGCTGGCCAAGGAACTGCACGTGCCGGTCATCGCCCTGTCCCAGCTCAACCGCGAACTGGAGAAGCGTGCCGACAAACGCCCGATGATGAGCGACCTGCGTGAATCGGGCGCCATTGAGCAGGATGCCGACGTAATCATGTTCGTTTATCGTGAAGCGGTCTACTGCGAGGATTGCCGCAAGCCGGACACGACCTGCAGCAAGGGGCACGAGAAGGCGGCCGAGGTCATCATCGGCAAGCAGCGTAACGGTGCCCTGGGGACGGTGGAGCTGACCTTCATCGGCGAACACACCCGTTTCGAAAACCGGAGTGACCGCGGGGATTCGTAAGTCAATAATAGAAATTGAATAACACGGAGCAACGGAGCAACAGAGAAGGCAAAATATCGAGTAGATGAAACGACCGTACTGATGATTATTATCCTAGAAAAAGCAATCTCACGCAAAGCTCGCAAAGAATGCAATGTAATATCAGCCAGTTATCAGACGATAGTCGTTCGCCAAGTTGGTTGAGACGTTTATTTTTGTATGTATTTGACTTTCTTGGTGAGCTTTGCGCCTTTGCGTGAGTAACTGCCGTTTAAAGGGTTATATTTTCTCAGCTGCTCAGTTGCTCAGTGTTTCAGCATGTTTTCCAGAAACAATCCTAACTCCCTGATTACCGGAGGACGGCATGTCCGACAACAAGAAAGGCACCCTGGGGGATATCCTCTCGGCATCCCAGATCATCACGGCCGATGACGTTCGCGCGGCCCTGGACGAGCAGAAACGGTCCGGCTGCCGATTTGGCGAGGCGCTGGTAAACCTGGGGATCGTTACCCAGGAGGATATCGACTGGGCACTTTCCAATCAGTTGGACATCCCCTATATTCGCCTCAAGAAGGAGCTGATCGATCCGGCGGCAGTCGCCCAGATACCGGCGGCAATGGCTCGCACCTACAACTGCATCCCGCTGATCTGCGCCGGGGGAGAGCTGAACATCGCCCTGGCCGACCCGCTCAACCGTCCCGCCGTCGAGGCGGTCGAGCGTGAAACCGGCTGCAGTGTCAATGTGTCGGTGGCACTGCTCCGCGAGGTCCGGGAGATGATCGATCTCTTCTACGGCATCGACCTGCAGGATACCATGGGTTTTGAATCACCGCTCTTCAGTGCCGATGCCCTGGATGCCGTCAATGCCGATCTGAGCGGCGGCATCCTGCTGGACCACCTGCTGGAGTATGTCCTGAAAAACCAGATGTCGTCTCTCTCCTTCCATCCTCTGGGTGATGAGGTCCTGATCCGCGGCAGGCGCGGCGGTAAGGCGGCCACCATCGGTACCCTGCATCCCAACCACTATCCGGAATTTTCCCTGCGGCTGCGCAGAAATGCCCTGGGGCTTCAGCCCGGCGCTGCTGCCGGAAACGGGACGCTGAGCTTCATGTATCGTTCGGCTGAGGTCAGGTTCCAGGCCGCCTTCCTCCTGGGTGAGGGGGGGGATTATGTCACGCTGCAGCAGCAGGCTGATACCCCGCTTCCGGCAAGTTTCGCCGACCTGCATCTCCCGGCAGAGCAGGGATCGGCCTTTTCTACTCTGGCTACCGCTGGCAGAGGGTTAACCCTGTTTGCCTCCCACGATGCCGGTGAGCGGGAATTGCTGATAGACCTGATGCTGGGTGAAATGGAGACCGACAGCAGGAACGTGCTGGTACTGGGCGGAGGTGCCGGTCGGGGCGGCAAACGTTTTCCGCGGATACCGCTGCCGGAAGGTGCCATTGACCGGGCCCGGCTCCTTGCCGCCACCCTTGACCATGCCCCGGATATCCTGGTTGTTGAAGATGTCTCGGATGCAACGGTCTTCGGAGCCGCCTGCCGTGCCGCCATGCGGGGCACGTTGGTGCTGGCCGGGTTTGATGCTCACGGAACCGGTCAGGTGCTGCGACAGCTGCTTCATTTTCAGAGGCGCAGCCTGTTTATGTCGGTCTGTATGAACGGGATCGTATCGGTTACCGGCATCAGACTGCTCTGTTCGGCATGCCGCAGCGACTATCTGCCGCCGCCGGAGGAACTGGCAGCCATGAACCTCGTGCCGTTGCCGTCGGCGTTCAGCACCTCCCGCGGCTGTGATGCCTGCGGTTATCGCGGCTTCAGCGAACGGCGGTTTCTGGTCGAGGCCCTGCCCTTTGACGAGACATTTCTCCGGATGTTTGAAACAGCGGTCGATACGGCGGAGATGGAGCGGTTCCTGCGGGAGAGCGGGCTTCGCGGCATAGAGGCGCAGGCGCAGGACCTGTTCAGACGGGGTGTGGTCTCCCCCGAGGAATATATAACATCGATCATTCTCTAGCGGGAGTCACTCCATGGCACGCATTGACGCATTATTCAAGATGATGAAGGAACAGGGGGCGTCGGACCTGCACCTGTCGTCCGGCAATCCGCCGATTTTCAGGCTGCACGGCGAGATGGAGCGGCTGCAGTTCAAACCGCTGGGGCATGACGAACTGATGGGGGTGCTGTTCGAAATCCTGGACGAGAAACAGAAGGCCCACTTCAATGAGAAGAAGGATCTGGACTTCGCCTATTCCGTCGAGGGTTTGGCACGATTCCGGGGAAACATCATGATGACCCACCGGGGGGTGGCAGCGGTCTTCCGTATCATCCCGAGCAAGATCCTGTCGGCTGACCAGCTGGGTCTGCCGGAGGGGGTGCGGCGCATGGTCAACTTCAAGAAGGGGCTGGTGCTGGTGACCGGTCCCACCGGGTCGGGCAAGTCCACCACCCTGGCGGCCATGATCGACCTGATCAACGAGACCCGCAAGGAGCATATCCTGACCCTTGAGGACCCGCTGGAGTTCATTCATGAGAACAAGCAGTCCCTGCTCAATCAGCGCCAGATCGGCGAGCATACGGAGAGCTTCGCTTCGGCCCTCCGTGCCGCCCTGCGAGAGGATCCGGACATCATTCTGGTGGGGGAGATGCGCGACCTGACCACCATCCAGCTGGCCATGAGCGCCGCCGAGACCGGTCATCTCGTGTTCGGCACCCTGCACACCAACACCGCAGCCAAGACCATCGATCGCATCATCGACGTCTTCCCGACGGACCAGCAGGAGCAGGTACGGGCCATGCTCTCCGAATCCCTCAAGGGGGTGGTCTGCCAGCAGTTGCTCAAGACCGTCGACGGCAAGGGGCGGGTGGCGGCCCTGGAGATCATGCTCGGGACCCCGGCCATCGGCAACCTGATCCGCGAGGGGAAGACCTTCCAGATCCCCTCCATCATCCAGACCGCTAAACGTGACGGCATGCAGTTGATGGACCAGCACCTGCTGGATCTGTTGAAGACCAAAAAAATCGCCCCGGAAGAGGCCTACCGTTGTTCCATTGATAAGAAGCAGTTCGAACAGTACCTGCCGGCGGCGGCGTAGCATCCCTCATCCTATCCTTCTCCCAGAGGGAGAAGGGATACCGTTACCCTCTCCCCTTGGGAGAAGGTGGCCAAAGGCCGGGTGAGGGGCCTCCGCGGGACTTGCTGCGGTGACGACGATCTACCTGTTTTGAACAACCTGGAACTTTCAGTAGCTGCACATACGAGAAAAGGCCCCATTTGGGGCCTTTTCTCGTTGGAGAGTATTTTGTTGAGAAGCCGTCGCTCACGCCCCCCCGCCACAGCTGCAGCTACACGAGCATTCCAGCCCCTTTGCCTTGTCGAATGATTCCTTACCCTCCCGCCAGGTGAGCCAGGCGATGAAGAAGGCACCCAGGGCATCAAGCCACCAGAGGCCGGTGAGTTCGTAGCCGAGGCTGGCGGCCAGCAGTACCAGTGACAGCTGTACACAGGCCCGGGAACAGGCGGCATCGGCCAGGATGGCCGGCGATGCGAGTGCCGTGCCGACCCGGGTCTTGTAATGGATCAGCAGCCACATGAACGAGATGGAAACGAGGGAAATGATTACGCCCGGCAGGGTGGCCTCGGGGCGGTGATGCTGCCAGAGGTTGACGGCGGCCGTTGTCACGAGGCCTGCCGAGAGGAGGTAGAAGGCGGTGCCGGTGATCCGGAGCGCCCGTTGCTCGAATTCGTCCCGGGTCTTGCCGTCGTTGGTCCGGATGCGGCGGAGCATGTGCCAGACGCCGACGGCGGAGATCACCTCAATAAACGAATCGACCCCGAACCCGAACAGGGCCAGGGTCTCATCGGATACACCGAACCAGACCGAAACCATCCCTTCGATCAGGTTATAAAGGATCGTAAAGAGTGTCAGGGACGTTGCCCGCCGGTACAGCGCGGCGGTATCTACAGGTGCGGCCTCCGGCACCCTATTTTGTCGCCGCTACGTCGCCGGTCCCGGCGGAAGGCTTGACCGGGGCTCGCAACACCACGTAGAGGACAATATTGACGACAATGATTCCGCCGAACAGTATGGCTACAGATGGCTTTTCAGCGTTGCCGGAGCTGCCGTAGCTGTGGAGGCCGGACAGGAAGAGGTTGACCCCCAGGTAGCAGAAGATGGTGGACTGCAGGCCGATGACCGAGAGCCAGGCAGCGCGCTTGCCGACCCAGCCGCGGGTGAAGCGGGCATGGAGGAAGGCGGCGTAGATGAACCAGACGATCAGGGACCAGGTTTCCTTCGGGTCCCAGCTCCAGTAGGTGCCCCAGGCGTAGTTGGCCCAGGCGGCGCCGGTGATGATCCCCAGGGTCAGCAGGGGAAAGCCGACCATGATGGCGCGGTAGTTCAGGTCGTCCAGTACCCGGATGGGGGGGAACATGGCCATGAGGCCGGTTGTCGGCTCGCCGGTGATCCCCTCCGTATATTTCGCCTTGATCAGGTACATGATGGAGATGCCGCAGGCCACGGCGAAGGCCGCGTAGCCGAGGAAGCAGGTGATGACGTGGTAGAGGAGCCAGTTGCTCTGCAGGGCCGGCACCAGCGGTTCGATGCCGGTGTTCATGCCGAGCTGTGCCCAGGCCATGCCGAGGAGGGCAAAGGGCATGACGAAGGCGCCGATGATCCGGTATTTATACTTCATGTCCATCATGGCAAAGATCAGAACGATGGTCCAGGAGAAGAAGACTACCGATTCGTAGAGGTTGGAGAGCGGCGCATGGCCGACCCCCATGTCGTAGGACTCTTTCCAGCGCAGGCCGATGGCCGTTGTCTGGGCCAACAGGCCGAAATAGGCAGCCGAGATGCCCGCGGTGCCGAGGGCCTTGGCCTTGCTGGTCATAAAGGCAAAGAAGATCAGCATGGAGACGAGATAGGCAAAGGTGGTGACATTAAACAACAGCGAACTGGTCATTATTGGACCTCCGTGGTCAGACAGGTTTTAAGTTTTTCTGCAAGCCCCTCGTAGTATTGCTCGAAGGAAGCCTGGTTCTTGCTGGCGTTGCCCCCCATGATGACGGACCCGTTCTGTACCCGGATCCAGATGCGGCGGTGCGACATGAGGAATGCCCCGTAGATGCCGCCCACCATCAGGGCGCAGCCGAGCCATACGATCCATACCCCCGGGTCCTTGGCAACCTGGAGACCGGTGTAAAGCCGCTTTTCGGCACCCTTGTACTGGACCTGGACGCTCAGATTGTGTTCGCGGGAGTTGCTGGAGTTCAGCTCCGGATAGTTGGCGTAGAACACGATCTTTTCCGTTCTGCCGTCCGGGGTATGCATGTCGACCTGGGCCGCCGGGCCGGCAAGGGTGGCCACGAATTTGGAGACATCGTCAGTGGATTCGACGACGCGCAGGGTGGTGCCGTCCGGCAGGGTGGCGGTCTCCTGGGAACTGAGGGTGACCGGGATATCCTGCTTGCCGCCCGGATAGCTGACGCTAAAGAAGTGGTTGCCGGCATCGCCGTAACTGGACTGGTAAAAGGTGATCCCCTTGTAGGTCAGGGGATCGTTGACGATGACGCGCACGTTGGCGTACCCGGGGACCGGGCTGCCGTTCTCAAGGACGGTAATGATACTCTTGAACTCCTTGGGGGCACCGGTCTTGTAGTGGGCGACGGTGAACTGCTCCAGTCGGAGTGCGAAACCGAGATCAATGTCCTTGCCGGTACGTGACTTGACGGCGGAGACACTCTCCCCTTCGGCGATGTTGACGTATCCCTTGTAGCCGAAGAGCGAACCGATCATGGCACCGATGAAGATGATGATGACGCTCAGATGGACAACATAGACCGAGAGACGGCACCAGGGGGTCTTCTGGGC
>CAZSTJ010000148.1:0-9012 GCA_964609805.1 uncultured Geobacter sp.
TGTTCGCATCGTTCGGCCATCTCTGCCCGCGACGCTGACGGTGAAGGTATAGTCCCAGGTGTTGGGCATCGGGATCAGGGTCAAGCTGCAGAGGGTAATAAGATTGCTGAACGACTTCTCCTTGAAAGACGACTCTTCCAGAACATCGATGCTCATCATATACTCGTGATCGCTCCTGATTTTTTCCAGCTCAATGCGGCGATTCGGCACGTTGACATCGGTGGGGGCCTCGGTAAAGGTGGCATAGCGGGAGAGATTGCTGATCTCGCCCAGCGCATTCCGGAAGATATTATCGAAGTCCTTGACGCCCTGAATCTGCAGTTTCGGGCTGGCATCCAGACCGTGTTCCTGGGTCAGGTGGCGAAAGTGGAAAGCGACGCTTACCTTTTCGGCCCCCGCGTTTTTCGTGGCCGGAAGCTCGTAGAGTCCTGTTACCGGTGAGCGTGAAGCAGCACAGCCGGTCAGCAGAAGGGGCAACAGGAGGAGAAGGGAGAGGAGAAGGAGGCGGGAGGCGTTTGAGTAGCGACTCAACAGCAACGTAATTTTCTGCATAGATCCCTCCTTTGGTAATACCGAAGACTTACCGTCATGTTCAGTTTCAACAATAGCAGCAAAACGGTAACTTTCAAGATGCCGTCTTCACTGAAATAGTACCGGTGACGGGCGGTCGATGGTGCTACCGTAGCCGATTGCCTGCTCATAATCGGCGCAAAGGTGCCGGGATGGTTTAGCTGATTGGGAACCTGATCCTTTTCATCCTCGTTGCCAGGGAGATGCAGATCATCGGTTGAAACTGATTTCACTTATTATGTTACCAAAAAGAAGGGCCTGCGGATTTTTCCGCAGGCCCTTCTTGATCCAACGAGGTTTTCTGTTTGCTAATCAGGCTTTACGGCAAGCCGGTTGACGATAACCTTCCCATCCTTGATAGTCAGTTTCCGAATCGACGTGAAGGTTGCAGCCGGCGTGACAAAGTCACTACCCAATCCCCCCTTTATGGTGATCGTAAAGGATGCCGGCCTCGAGGCCGTGGCATTGATCAGCAGGTCCTCTGCAAAACGGGTATCCCGCAGCAGCAAAATTTCGCTGTTAAGTGAGGTATTGACGGCTGATTGAAGCGTCAGGAAATTGCCGTTAGTGCCGATCATGGCCTTGGGATTGGCCGTCTGAGTAATACCGCTTGAGATGCTTGCCGCGTATCCCGTACCACCGCTGTATTCTGCGGTTACGCTATGAATACCGGGCAGTATGCTGGTGATGGCAGCACTGGTGGCGCTGCCGCCGACCAGCGCAACGGGGGTGCCCACGTTGACACCGTCTACCTTGAACTGGATGGTGCCGCTTGATGGCGCCGGCGAAACCGTCGCCGTAAACGTCAACGGGTCACCCGCATAGGATGGATTGCCGCCGCTTGCCAGAACAACGGTCGTGGTGGTGGAACGGGAAAGAGTTCCGGTGACGTTAATCGTGTAGTTCGGTGCGGTGACGGAGACCGGGGCGGCGCCATCCGGGGTGGCGGCACCGTTGTACCAGAGGTCCTGATACCCCCCGTCGCTTCCGACGAAGATTATCTTGTAGCTGTCCGTGGTCAGGCCGCCGATCACGAAGTAGCCGTCGGCATCGGTGAAGGCACCGGCCGCATAAGCCAGGTTCGAGGCACGGAATGCGCCGACCCTGATTCCGGCGATACCGTTGACCCCGTCGGTGACCCGCCCCGAGATGCCGCCGGTCTGGTCGGAGGTCAGGGCGGCATTGGCGGTGAAGGTCGTGAGGGCCGGGCCGTAGAACGTGATCGAGTCGGCCGCTACGCCGTCGTACTTGCCACTATACCAGACGGCATCATGGGAAAGTGACGGGTCGATGAACTGCACCTTGTACGTTCCTGCCGGCAGACCGGAGACCGCATAGTAGCCACTGCTGTCGGTAGTCGTGCTGTTCACGTAATCAAGGGAACTACCGGAGAGTACTATGACCATGATTCCGGACAACGGAGCGGCGGCCTGGTCGGTCACCCGCCCAGTAATGGAGTACGATCCGCCGGCTGCTGAGTAGGGGTTGATCGTCGGGTCGATGTCGTTGGAATCAATGTCGGAGGCGAAGCTGTCCCCGTCACTGTCGGTCAGGGTGGAATAATCGTAGTTAACGCTGTAGCCGGCGTAGGCGGACTGGCTGACATTGTTGGAAGTGCTCCAACCACTGCCATCATTGGCCCACACACGGAACATGAGCGATCCCTGCATGAGGGCTGTTTGCATGTTAGCCGCGGTGATGGTCACGGAAGCCTGCTGCACGCTAGTGACGCTGGACACCGTCTGCATGGTGTTGACCGCCACCAGTTCCAACGAGTACCAGAGCGGCACGTCGGTCACCACCGGAGCCCAGGAGAAGCGTGAGTCGCCATTGGCATCCAGACTGACCTTGAAGGTGCGGAAATCCACCAGCGGCACATCGTGGAGCGTCGGCTGCTGGTTGTAGCGGGTTACACTGTTGGCGCTGCCGTCGGTAACGCCAAGGGAGTACAGGCCGACGGCCGGCGCTCCCGCTTCAACGGTGGAATAGGAGTAGCTGTAGGGGCCGGTTCCGGTCCACCCGCCGGTACCCAGCAGCAGGTTGCGGGTGTAACTCCCCGGACCGCTCACCAGTGCCGACCCGAGGGGAGCGGAGTTGTCCGTGGCAGCAATGGTGGTGTCCGTGGCACTGCCGCCGGGGTGTTTCAGATTGCGGAAGCGGAACTGGCCGATGGTCGGTTTGGTGCTGTCATAGGTCGGAAGCGAATTTAATGACCCGGAAGTGGTCAGGGGACCGTTGATCCGATTACGCTGGGTGTTTGCCGAGGAGCTGTCATAGATCTCCACCCGCCACTGTTTAAATGTCAGGTCACCCAACTGGGATTTTGCCATATCCACATAAGTCTGGTTGGTCCGCTGAGATGATGTGTAACTCGAAGAATTGTTGGAGGCCTTGACAAATACCCGGTAGTAGAGGGCACCTGTATAATCCGCGTCGGCCCAACTAAAGCGAATAGTGGGGTCGGCGTTGTTGTTAATGTACTCTGCCTTGTAGGTGCTTAAGCTCGGTGTCGGGTAGCTAACAGCTGAAGTTAGCGTCATATAGGCATAGTGATGGATGCCGTTGGCGGTGACGTCCAGTGTGTAGCTGCCGGTCGGCGCCCCTGCGAAAGCATGGGAAAAATCTACATTGTTGGGTGAAGTCAAATCCGTGCTTGGGGTGGCGTTGGTATACGAACCGGTGCCGTTGAATCCGGCCGGACCGGTGATGGTGAAGGAGGTGACCAGATTTGCCTGTGTTTGCCCGCAAGCAGGTGATGGAGCGGCCGTACACATCCTGAACCCGAAGGTCGGGTCACCGCCGCTCACATTATTGGCACTGGCATAGTTGAACATCAGCCGGCTGTCGTCGTAGTCGCTGGCCTGGGGGGTGAAGGGGACGTAGGCCGAGTTGGCCTGGTTAAAGGTCAGGCTGAAGTCGGGGCTGTCACCCACCCGCACCCGTACCTCATAATCCGTTCCATCGGTAAAGTACGTAGCCGGCACGTCCTCATAGCCATCCATCTTACGGGCACCGTTGAAGATCGGGGTGTGGGTGCCGTCGGCCCTGTTGATCCGCAGGCTGTAGAAGTAGGTCTTGGTGTCGTTGACCGGGGCCCAGGTGAAACGGTAGGAACCGTCGGATTTGCGCAGCATCTGGATCGTGGCGCTGTCCACAGCCGGCAGGTTCGTCGGGGCGATATGGGTGTCCACCCGGTTGCTGATGTTACCGCTGCCGTCGTTGAGGGTAAAGGTATAGACACCGGTCTCGAGAGGCGAGGTGAATTCCTTGTACACCTCGAACTGGCCGTTCATATAGGGGCGGACATCGGCATCACTGAAGGTGTAGCTGAAGCCGTTAGGGCCGGAAACGGTGGCGGTCATGCCCCCCAGGGACGAGCCGACCTTGCCGATCCCTATCTGCACGGCATCGACGGGAACACCGTAGGTGTCGCTATTGGCCAGGTGGGTAATACCGCCATAGATCATGGAATAGGGGATACCCGGGGTCGTCGCCTGGGCGGGGGCGGATTGGGCCGAACAGTTACCGGAAAAGTCGCAGGCGGCAACGGTGTAGGTGTAGGTCGTGCCCGGCGAAACGAAGGTATCGGGCCAGTAGGTGTTGAACTGCCCGGCAGGCTGTCCGGCAGGCTGACCGTTGCGGTAGACCTGGTAGTAATTGACACTGTCATTGTCGGTGGAGGCGCTCCAGTTGACGTTGATCTGGTTCGTGCTGACCGCCTGGGCGGTCACGACGGTCGGGACTGTCGGCGGCTGGAAATCACCGCTGCACTGGCCGATTGTGGCGCTGACGGTCATGGTGCCATCGCCGTTGAATAGTAATGTGTACGAGTTGCCGGTAGGCGGATCAATGGTAAACCAGGAGCCGAGGATGCTGCCCGGCGTTCCCGGGGGGCGGGTCCAGGTCATGGTGTCGGGACCGTTCTCCCAGACCATGGTGGTCGCGTCCAAGGTGGTGATGCTCTGTGTTTCCAGGCCGATTTCCGGGCCGTCGCAGACAAAATTGCTGCTGACCCAGTTGATCTCCAGCGTACCCGGGCTGCCCGGGGTATAGACGTACGTCGCGGAGGCGTTGCCGGGAGCCGAACCGACGGTGAAGTTTGAAGAGCTCGTGCCGGTGCCGCTCTGGGTCGTGACGGAGATCGGCCCCGAGGTGGTGCCGCCCATGACCGTCACAACCAGCTGCGACGGAGAGGCAGAGTCCACCCGGGCAACGGTGCCGTTGATCGTGACGATGTTATTCAGCGGATTGCCGTCAAAATTGGTGCCACTGATGGTTATCCGGGTACCCGCCGGCCCCGTGTCGGGAATGAAGCCGCTGATCTGGGGCTGGGGATTGCTGCACTGGTAGATGGTGGCGCTGACGGACATGGTGCCGTCGCCGCCAAATATCAGCGTATAAATATTGCCAGAAGAAGGGTCCGTTGTGCTCCATGTCCCCACAATACCGGATGCTCCGGAGATGCGGGTCCAGGTCATGCTGTCGTTACCGCTGGTCCATGTCAGCGTTGTCTCTGACAGGACCGTGACGGTCTGCGTCTCCTGCCCGATCGACGGCCCGTCGCAAGGGAATGCGGAACTTTCCCAGTTCAAGGTCAACTGTCCGTTCCCTGAATTGTAGGTGTAGGTCCCGCCGGCGCTGCCGGGCTGTGTGGAGAGGCTCCGGGGGGTGAAGGAGACCTGTTGCTGGGTCTGGTTGCCGTTGGCGTCCCGCAGCGAGATCGTCCAGCCGTAGGTGGTCCCCAGGGAGAGGGATGGCTGCCCGGCGTCGCCGTCCGAATTGTAGACCGCGGATAGTTGCGTCATGGGCAGGGACTCCTGGTCCCAGATCCAACCGTACTGCTGGCTGACGAACAGCCCGTAGGTATAGATCGCCGGCGGCGAGTCCGGCGGACTCCAGGTGAAGGTCGGCGTCGTAACCGACGGCCCGTAGGTATCCCCTACCGGTGTCTGCGGGGTGGCAAACGCATCGAGCACGCCGGTCACCTGGCTTAAGAGGGTTTCTGACGAAGAGTCGGAATAGAATACGGTGAAGTTATAGGTGTCGCCAACATTGGGCCGGGGCACACCTGTGGTGTACTGGAACTCGCCCCACCGGTCGAGCCCCATGTCCAGCGGGAGGGGGATTGACAGGTTCGGGCCGCTGTTCAGCACCAGTGCAACCGGAATCTTCGTGAGTGAAGCGGCCCGAAATTCCAGATTGTACCAGTCCGATACGTTGTCCCTCCAGTGGGTGGTAGCGGTGTTGACCGAAGCGCCCGCGCCGCTCAGCTGTATGCCGACACCGGCAACCGGTGAACCGGAAACAAGGATCAGCGGTTCAGAGCCGCGGGCAGTGCGGGGATCGCCTAAATCAATGTTGCCGCTGCTGTTGGCATCAATAAAGGCAAAAATGGTGTAACCCCCGGACGGGACCCCGCTGACCGTAAAGGCCTGCGGATAGACCGGAGCGGCGATAATGGAATAGGCAACCGGCCCGCCGTTGGGCGGGTTGATCCCGATAAAGAGCGGCCCTCCCGGCGGGGTACCGGAAAATGAAACCGTACCCGATACGGTGGAACCTCCGGCCGGGGTGCCGATGGTGACCTTAGCCGATGTAGCGGCACCGCTGATCGAGGTACCGATCTGGCTGGTGACGGCGAAATAGAGCTCCGTGCCGTTGGCAAACCCGCTGATGAACCGGTGACCATCCCCCCGGGCCGGAATTCCGGCAATGCTCCCCCCCAACGCCTCGTAGGTGCCCATCACATCGCTGTCGGTGCTCCAGTAGAGGTTGTAGCTCGTGGCTGTTTCAAAATCATTATTGTCCCGTGACGGTTCCCACATGACCAGGGCGCTGCTGTCCCCCGGCGTCGCCATCACCCCCTGGGGAGGTGCCAGGGTCGGCGAAGCGGGATCAGTCAGCGGGACCGTGATACCGGGCTGGTTGGTGTTCGTGAGCGATACCGTGTCGGACTGGCCGAGCGGATCAACGGTGTTGGGCACACCGTAGCCGAGCGTGTCCATGAAGGCCTTGACGGTATAACTTCCCGACTGCACCCCCCGGATCGTGTATGCCCCCGGGGCTGCGATGCTGGTGCCGATCCCGGTCGAATTACCATCCTGTTGATAAACTCCGAGATAGACCCGGCCGGTCTTGCCGCCGCCGTAGGTGACCGTACCGGATATGTCCATTGCCAGCGCCGAAACTGCCGAGACAATGGTAAGCAATATCGCCACCACCAACGACAGCCGCCCTCTCTTTACCGATTCCATGATGCCCATACTCCGCTCCTTGTCCTGATCCTATTAAAATTAAAGCAAAAATCGGCCATGAATATAAAAAGGCCCGCACCCTTTACGGGTACAGGCCTCTCTTGTTTACCTGTGGCAGGAAACGGCGATGCACTCTGCTGCCTGTTGAGAAAACATCACAAGCATCTCCCTTTTCCGATTGAATCCGGCAACGTTAGTGAAAAAGTCTATAACTATCTTCACCAACTTTCAATTTAAAAACGGTCGGTTGTAAAATTTTTGCCGAATGAGGGCACACCGTCAGCACACTCATTGTATCGGATACCAGATCCCCGCCCCCATGGCGACCCCGATATCCTGCAGGCCGTGGTAATCGCTCTGGACCCGCAGGGTGTTCTCCAGCAGCGACATGCTCACCTCCACCTCGTGGAAGGCACCGAAGCGCTTGTTCTCCCCCACAACCAGCAGGATGGTGGAATTGATCTGACGCAGCTTGAGGTACAGTTCGGCGATGTTCTTGAGGTGTTCGGGAAAGAAGTCCTCCACTGGATCGAGCACAATCAGCTTCGCTTTGTAGTATTCGCTGAACTGCTGCAGGTAGGAATAGGTCTTGGTCATGTTGCCCGAGCCGTCGATCAGGTACGGGCTGACGCCGTAGCATTCGTCGAACAGGGAGACGTGGGTGAAGTTGGTGACGTTTTCATCAATCATGGCTGACAGCGCCGGCACCGACTTGCCCCATTCCCGGACCAGCCGTTTGAACCGGCGATGGCAGTCACCATCGCTGTCCCGGCCGTTGATGAACAGTACCTTCCCCGGATGGGAACAGTTGTATGTGCCGAGGAACGGGATGCCGAAGGCCACCGACATGGCCAGTTGTACCGCCAGGGTCGTCTTGCCGTAGACGTCGTTGGTCTGCAGGCTGACGAGGGAGCGGGACGGCACCAGTTCGCTGATCAGATAGTCCTCGGGGCGGGGGAGGATGAACTCCCGGTTCTGCCACTCTTTGACCCCCAGATTCTGGGCAAAGGGGTTGTCGTCGATCTTGAAGCTGTAGTTAATGGGCATGATCGTGCTCCCGCGATAAGAGTCTCTTCCATTTCTCCTTATCGACAGTTCCGGCCGGGCCCTTAATGAAAAAACGGGACGGCCCCTTCAGGAACCGCACCGTTAACGAACAGCCGGCTGGTTACTCAATATCAGCCGGCATACAGACATTCTTCGCAGAATTTGCCTGGGCACCGCAATTTTCGCAACGCACCTTCGGATCCGTGGTTACACACTTCAGTATCTCCCACTCCCCATCCCGTTCCAGTTCACAGATATGTTCACGATGCTCATCAGGATTGCAGGCCGGTTTTTTCTTTCCCATGGTGCCCTCCTCCGCAACATGCGACAGTTCAAAAAGGGGCCGGAACTATTTCGTTCCGGCCCCTGATTTGCGACAGAGATCGTCAGTAACGGTAGTGTTCCGCCTTGAACGGCCCTTCCTTCGGCACCCCGATATAGGCAGCCTGCTCGGCCGTCAGCTCGGACAGCTGCGCGTTGAGCTTCTTCAGCTGCAGACGGGCGACCTTCTCATCCAGGTGTTTGGGCAGGACGTAGACGCCGACCGGGTATTTGCCCGGGTTGCAGAACAGCTCGATCTGGGCGATGGTCTGGTTGGCGAAGGAGGAGGACATGACGTAGCTCGGATGGCCGGTGCCGCAACCCAGGTTGACCAGGCGTCCCTTGGCCAGCAGGATGATGCGTTTGCCGTCCGGGAAAATGACGTGATCCACCTGGGGCTTGATCTCTTCCCACTGGTATTTCTCCAGGGCAGCAACCTCGATCTCGTTGTCGAAGTGGCCGATGTTGCAGACGATGGCCTGGTCCTTCATGGCGGCCATATGGTCGTGGGTGATGACATGGTAGTTGCCGGTGCAGGTCACGAAGATGTCGGCCTTGTCGGCGGCATACTCCATGGTCACGACGCGGTACCCTTCCATAGCGGCCTGGAGGGCGCAGATCGGATCGACCTCCGTCACCCATACCTGGGCGGAGAGGGCGCGCATGGCCTGGGCCGAACCCTTGCCGACATCACCGTAACCGCAGATCAGGGCCACTTTACCGGCGATCATGACGTCGGTGGCGCGCTTGATGCCGTCCACCAGGGATTCGCGGCAGCCGTAGAGGTTGTCGAACTTGGACTTGGTGACCGAGTCGTTGA
>CAZSTJ010000149.1:0-9002 GCA_964609805.1 uncultured Geobacter sp.
GATCTGGACCGGTTGGGCGCTGACGGGCTTGCTGCCAGGATTGCCGATGTGTCGGTGTATTCGCGGGTTTCTCCGGAACACAAGCTGTTGATCGTCCAGGCGCTCCAGCAACGGGGTGACGTGGTTTCCATGACCGGTGACGGGGTCAACGATGCCCCGGCACTGAAAAGGGCCGATATCGGCGTTGCCATGGGGATAACCGGCACCGATGTGGCCAAGGAGGCCTCCGATATGGTGCTGCTGGACGACAATTTTGCCACCATCGTCGCGGCCGTGGAAGAGGGGCGCACCATCTATGACAACATCATCCGCTTTATCGAGTTCTCCGTGGCCGGCAACCTGGGGAAGATTCTGGCGGTGCTGACCCTGCCGTTCCTGGGTCTTCCCATCCCGTTGACCCCCTTGCAACTCCTCTGGCTCAACCTCCTCACCGATGGCCTGTTGGGGCTGGGGATGGGGGTGGAGAGGCCTGAACCGGATGTCATGCGGCGGCAGCCCATATCCCCTTCCGCCCAGATCTTCGACCGGCGTATGCTGCGCCATATACTGGTCACCGGCGGCACCATCGGCATGACCACCGTTCTGCTGACCAGCCACTATTGGACACATCATCACGACGGCACCTGGCAGACGGTACTCTTTACCTCACTGGCCTTTGCCCAGATCGGGCAGGCCATGGCACTCCGCTCATCACGCTATTCCTTCTTCTCCATGGGGTTCTTCACAAATCCGCTGCTCCTGGCAATGGTCTGTGTCGTGATCGTTCTCCAGGGGGCGGTTGTCTATCTGCCGATCCTGCAACCTATCTTCAAAACCGCTCCCCTTTCTCCCGATACCCTGGGGTGGGTAGTGCTCCCCGGGTTTGTTGTTTTTGCCGTTCTGGAACTGGAAAAGTTCATCATCAGAGTGGCAGGCAGACGCAGCACCTCAGAAGTCCACCCATAAGGAGATTGCCATGCCGGTGACCAACGGTGTCATGATGCAGTATTTTCACTGGTACCTCCCTGCCGATGGCACCCTGTGGCAGCAGGTGGTCGAACGGGCCGGTGAACTGGCTGCCTCCGGAATTACGGCACTCTGGCTCCCCCCGGCGTACAAGGGGATTGGCGGCGGCAGTGATGTCGGTTATGGCGTTTACGATCTGTACGATCTGGGTGAGTTTGATCAGAAAGGTTCCGTCAGGACCAAGTACGGCACCCGGGAGCAGTACGTTGCCGCCGTGGCGGCCCTGAAGCGCTGCGGCATCGATGTCTACGCCGATACGGTCCTCAATCACCGCATGGGGGGGGATGTGACCGAACCCTGCACCGCCACCCCCTTCCGCCGCTCCGACAGACTGGCTCCCGCCGGTCCTCCGCGCCGGATCAATGCCTACACCGGATTCACCTTTCCCGGACGTAATGCCACGTATTCCTCTTTTCCCTGGACCTGGCGGCATTTCGATGCGGTGGATTACGACGATCTGAACCCGAACGAGCATGATACGGTCTATCTGTTGGATGGGAAACGTTTTGACGACGAGGTGTCCCAGGAATTCGGTAATTACGCCTACTTGATGGGTTGTGACATCGATTTTCAGGATCCCGAGGTACGGGCAGAGATCGAAGCCTGGGGACGCTGGTACCTGGACACCACCGGAGTTGCCGGCTTCCGCCTCGATGCCATCAAACATATCTCGGCCTGGTTCTTCCCGGAATGGCATGATGCCCTGGAGAGACATGTCGGCAGGGATCTGTTCATGGTGGGGGAGTATTGGGCCGACAATCTGGCGGCGCTCCTCTGGTACATCGATGATGTGGGGGGGCGGCTGACGGTCTTTGACGTGCCGCTGCACTTCAATTTTCACCGGGCCGGAAAGGGTGGATGGGCCTATGACCTGCGTCACATCCTGGACGGCACCCTGATGCAGTCACGCCCCAGCCATGCCGTCACCTTCGTGGACAACCATGACTCCCAGCCGCTGCAGGCGCTGGAGTCACCGGTGGAGCCCTGGTTCAAACCGCTGGCCTATGCCATTATCCTGCTGCGGGCAGAGGGGTATCCCTGTATCTTCCATCCCGATTATTACGGTGCTGAGTATGATGACCGGGGGCGTGACGGCAACAGTTATCATATTTCCCTGCCGTCTCACCATTTTCTGCTCGACCGGTTCCTGCAGGCCCGGCGGGATCATGCCCACGGCCCACAGATCGATTACTTCGATCATCCCAATACGATCGGCTGGACCCGTCTTGGTGACGACCTGTATCCCCGCACCTTGGCCGTGATATTGAGCAACGGTTCTGACGGTTGCAAATGGATGCGGACCGGGCGCCCCAACACTCTTTACACCGATATTACCGGTCACATCACGGAATCGGTATCCACCAATGCCGATGGCTGGGGGGAATTCCGTTGCCCCGGCGGCAAGGTGTCCGTGTGGGTGGGTGCGGAACCTACATAACACAAAAGGCCGGTCCGTTGCCGGGCCGGCCTCAATAATCAGTTTAAATGCAGTTTCACGCAAAGCTCGCCAAGAACGCTAAGTTACATCTGTCAGTATTCTGATTAACGTTGTTTCTATTCAGTCAGGGCGAAGGTTTCGTCATCATTTGACTTTCTTTGCGACCTTTGCGCTTTTGCGAGAAAATTGCTTGTGATGTCTAGTTCTTTATCCGTTATTCAACTCCCGCAACTCCCCGATCAGCCCGCTCAGGAAATCATACCCCTTCTGCCAGAAATCGCCTGCCGTGATGTCGATCCCGGCCAGCTTCGCCGTATCTGCCGGCGACAGTGCCCCGCCTGACTCCAACAGCTGGCGGTAGCCCGCTTTGAAACTCTCACCCTCCTGACGGTACTTCTGGAACAGCGCCAGCACCAGCAATTCAGCGAAGGTGTAGGAGTAACAGTAGAAACGGCTGTGGATGAAGTGGCTGATGTAGCTCCATCCCCACCTATAGGCCGGGATCATCTCTACCGCGTCGCCGAACAGCCTGCCGTTCTCCTCCAGCCAGATCTGGCCGATGCGGTCACTGGAGAGGAGGCCGCTCTTCCGCTCGTTGTGCAGCCTCAGTTCGAAACGGGTCAGCACGGTCTGGCGGAAGGTGGTGGCGATGATGTCCTCGATCTTGGCGCAGAGGAGCGAACGGCGTACCGTGGTGTCGGTCTCGTTGTCCAGCAGTTGCCTGGTCAGGAGCATTTCACCGAAGACCGATGCGGTCTCGGCCAGGGGGAGCGGGGCGTGATAGTTGAGCAGGGACTGCTTCTGCGCCAGGACAAAATGCAGGCCGTGGCCGGCCTCATGGGCGATGGTGGCCAGGTCGCGCAGGGTGCCGGTGTAGTTAAGCAGCAGGAACGGCGGGGTATCGGGTGAGATCCCCATGGCGAAGGCACCGCCGGACTTGCCGACCCGCGGCATGACATCCACCCGGCGTTCGGCGAAGAAGGCATCGACAATACGGCCGAATTCAGGATCGTAGGCGGCGTAGGAGTCCACCACCATGGTGCGTGCCTCTTCGAAACCATAGGTCCGTTCCGACTCCACCACCGGTGCGTAGACATCGCAATTGCGGAGCCTGTCCATGCCGAGCATCTTTGCCTTGAGGCGGAAATATTCCTGGGCCAGCCCATAGTTGGCCTCGGTAACCGCCATCAGGTGTTCCACCGCCTCGTCCGGAATCTCATTGCCGATGTTGGTCGGCTGGATCGGCGAGGCATACCCGCGTAACTCCATCTCCTGGCCGTGGTCCAGGGCCATGTTGTTGAAGACCGCGTTGTAGACGATGCCGTTTTCTTCATGTTTCTCAAGGAAGGTGGTGAAGGCCCGATAGCGCACATCGGCAGAGGGATGGTGTAACAGGGAAAGCAGCTCCTCACCCGTGAATTCGCGCTCTTCTCCGTCCAGCTCCATGCGGTAGCTGAAGGATGCCGACAACTCGTCGAACAGTTTGGTGAAGGCACGCATGCCGGTCAGTTCCTTGCGGGTGATGAGACGCTCCTCGTTCTCCTTGAGGGTGTAGGGGCGGAACTTGCGGATTCCGTGCAGGAAGTGGGCGTAATTTGCTGCTTCAGGCAGGGAACAGACGGCATCGAACAGGGCGTCATCCAGATTCATTAACTCCAGATCAAAGAAGAGCAGCTGCTGGGAGAGGCGGCTGCCCAGCTCGGAGCAGCGTTGTGAAAGGGCCAGGTAGGTTTCGTTGCCGGAATCGGAGGCAAACAGCAGATGGGCATAACAAAATGCCCGGGACATGCTGTTCTGCAGAGTTTCATATTCCTGGATGGCAGCCAGAATACCTACTGAAGGCAGGGTGGCGATCTGTTCGAAATACTTTGACCGGAAATCGGCAGCCGATGTCTCAAATGTAGCCAGGTCGTTCTCAAGCTCTGGGGAGTCGGGTGCGGGATAGAGGAAGGCGGTGTTCCAGGTAAGGTCAGTTGTCGTCATGATATGCTCCGTCTGTTGGTGTCGGAAGGGTGCTCAGTGGCAGCCGCCTAGGGCGATACTGTAGCAGAACGGAACTATGAATTGGTGCAAAAATTATTCTCTTGTGTATAATACGGCCAATCCTAAGGGAGGATCGTCGGTCGCTGGTGGGCTGCCCAGTCTTCAAAACTGGTGAGGGGGATGAGAAATCTCCCTGGCAGGTTCGATTCCTGTGATCCTCCGCCATAGAAATACAAAGGTCCCGCGGGCTGATTCCGGGGACCTTTTCTTTTGGCATTGCCAGACAGTCGGCTAGACCCTGGCGATTTCCAACAGGACTACATCCATCACCTTCTCCGTGGAGATCAGAAATTCAATCTTCTGGTTGTTGTCTGGACGACCCTGAATCAGGTAGGCGGGGGTCTTGAAATGGCAGTGACCTGATGTAAAGGTGTCAATTACCGTGTTCCGGATGGTACAGCCGTCGCAATGGATCGTGTTGCCGCACCCGCCCGGCAGTTTTGCATAGGCACACTCGAACACATCTCCACCCAGACATCCTTCAATTTCGCTTGAATCCTTATGCAGCATGTCCCGTGCCCGTTTGTTCGCACAGATCACCGTGGCTTTCGGGGAGACTGCTATAACCGTTGCATCCAGGTGGTCAAGAAAATCTGTGAGATGGAATTGCTGCGGTTCAAGGATGACGCTGAGACAGTGAGAACAGATACCATGTGTCACGGCATGTTCCACATGTGATTCATCCAGAATTGTCCCCAAATCTGATTTACACCAGGAGCATATTTTTTTCATAATCAGCCCCCCATAGACACCAACCAAAAAACAGTACCAGCATGTGAGTACCTTTTGTTATTTCCCGCCAGCGATATGCTCTGCAGTGCCAATATCCATAAGGTATACGCGAACATCCATAGAATAATCATCACCCGGTTGATTAATCAGGCTGACGGTCTTTGTCAGAATGGATTGTGCACGTTCATTTTCAGTTAATTCTCTCGGGGTATTTTTTTTAGCAAAAACCTTGATACGGATATCCGGTCCGGTATCTCGACTGCTTGCTTGAATAAATTCCAGCGCTATTTGTTCCGGCTTAACCATTGCCAGATGGCCGCCCGGTACTATCATCGCGTTAGCAATAACTGCCGGAAGTTCCGCTGCCAGACAATCAAGTACTTCTTCTTTTACCCTCGATTTACAAATTATTTCAGAATTCACGGTACGTTTCCTTTCTCCATATGATTTTATTCAAACACCCGTTTCATACGATCTGTTAGCACGATTCAGGCATGATGGACGGCCTGAGGCCAATATAATTAATTAATGTGATCAATTATATCACCCTGAAAACAAGATGCCAGTCCGGCCCGTTAATTTATCTGATTCGTCATACCTAATTACATACGACTATAAGCATGTCCCATCAAAATTATTATTTATTTAATAAATGTTTCAAACAATCCCGACATATTTTTTAGATTGATTAAGGTACATATGAAACAACAGAAAAAGCCACGTCCTGCCACCAGGCAGACAACATACTGCTGCTGGCTCACACCTAACTATAGTCAGCAATTAGCCCTGATGTCCCCTCCTATCGTCAGGGCTCTTTTTTGCCCAAAATTCCCCCTGAGTTCAAACCCGTGACGTTCCCGAACTAAATTGCTAAAATGCATCTATAGGTAGCACAACAATGCATAGAGGAGGTTGCCATGAAACGGCTGATTGCTGTTGTAGCACTGGTGGCGGCGCCCATGCTGGTATCCATAGCGGCCCAGGCCGACGAATACAACACGGGAAAGTCCGATGAATATGGTCAGATAAAATCATTTGAGCAGAGTGGTGGTAAAGATCAATGCCTGATCGTCGCAATGAACTGCGCGCCGGGCAGTGAATCGACACTGCAACGCGCTGAACGGCTCAAAAAGGAGATCGATAAAGGGACGGCGGTGTACACACCTGACGAGCTGAAACGGCTGCAGGATCAGTTGGACTGGATCAACTCTGAGAGCGTCCTGAGTCCGGGAGGATTATACTGAAGTGAAATCCGGAGCTGAGAAAACGGGGGCATGGTAACATGTCCCCGTTTTATGTGCTGTGATGTGGTATCAGCTGGTGGTTGACCGCAGCCAGGTTTGAAGGCGTTTCAGCCCTTCATCAATGGCAATCTCCGGTGTGTAGCCCAGGTCGTTGCGGGCGGCGGAGAGATCGAACCAGTGGGCCGTGGCCAATTCATGGGCCACAAAGCGGGTCATGGGAGGTTCACCTGCCAGGTTCAGGGCACCCCACAACCCCTCGCAGATGCAGCCGATGGCATAGGCCGCTCCGGGGGAGATGCTCCTGGTAACCGGCGGTACTTCGGCCGCTGCCAGGATGCGGTTCACCATCTCCCAGAGCGGGAGCGGTTCGCCGTTGGAGATGAAGTAGGCCTTGCCAGCCGGGGTGGAACCGGGGGCAAGCCGGTCAGCGGCATTCAGGTGTGCCCGGGCCGCGTTGTCCACGTAGACCGTATCCACCAGGTTCGGGCGGTTGCCGATGCGTCGCAGTTTTCCAGCCCGTCCCCGGGCCACGATGCGCGGCACCAGGTGGTTGTCCCCCGGTCCCCAGATCAGGTGGGGGCGCAGCGCCACGGTTGCCAGTTCCGGTGAGTTGGCAGCCAGCACGGCCTGTTCCGCCAGAGCCTTGGTTTTCGGGTAATGGGCTTCGTAGGACGCAGGGTAGGGGAGCGATTCGTTCCCCCCCTCCACGTCGGTGCCGTCGAAGACCACGCTGGGGGAACTGGTATAGACCAGCTTCGCAATATTGTTGGCCCGGCAGGCGGCCAGCACGTTCTCCGTGCCGGTCACATTTGCCCGGTAGAAATCGTCGTACCTTCCCCAGACACCGGCCTTGGCCGCCACATGGTAGACCACGTCGCATCCTTTGGCTACGGCGATTACCGTCTCCCGGTCGGCCAGATCACCCCGGACCTGCTCCACGCCCAGTCTGGTCAGCTCTGGATACTCCCCGCGAGAGATGCTGACCACCTGCTCGCCCCGTTCCACCAGCATGCGTACGATGACGCCGCCGAGGAAACCACCTCCTCCGGTGACTAAAGCCTTCATGCGGACACCAAGATTGAATAACACGGAGGAAAGGAGGTCACGGAGGAAGCTTTTACTTCAAACCATGTAAGGCAAAAACAGGCAACAAGAGGCCTTATTGATTGAGAAGAAGGATTTTTATGAATACCCGAGATTTTCTCCGTGTACTCTGTGTCCTCCGTGTTGAAAAATATCATTTGATCTTCCCGTCAGCCCAGACCGCCAGCTTCTCACGGAAGATTTTGGCATTGTGGCGGATGTCCACCGGGAAGCCAGGGTGGAAGAGGATCTCCTTGACCGGTTGTGTATGGGGATAGCGTGCACCCAACTGCAGCAGTTCACTGCGGATCTGATCCTGTTGTGACTTGCTGCGCTTCTTCTCCAGCTCTACGCATAAAACCGGCCGCTGGCTCCCCTTGCGCCCCAGCCCGACCAGGGCGGTACGGAACACGTCCGGATGGGTATTGAAGACCCCTTCCACCGGGATGGTATAGAGGGTTTTCTTCGAGGTGATTACCCGGTGGGATTTGCGGCCGCAGAACCAGACCCGCCCCTCGGCATCCCGGTACCCCACATCACCCATGCGGTGCCAGATATCGCCTTCAGGCGTGGGGATCTTGGCCAGCCGATTGGCCTCGGGACGGTTCAGGTAGGCGGTACTCACCTGCGGGCCCCAGACGGCAATCTCGCCGACCTCCCAGGGTGGCAGTTCCATGTCATCGTTCCACGCAGCTATCGGCTCGTCGCTGATCGGGATGATGGCCAGCACGATGCTGTCTACCGGGCGGCCGATGCAGACGCCGCGCCCTTCGCCGGTCATGGTGCCGGTTTCTCCCAGGATCTCCCGGCTGCCGATGGAGCAGACCGGCAATGCCTCCGTGGCGCCGTAGGGGGTGAAGATCTCCGCGTCCTCCGGCAGCAGGGCCGCGAAGCGCTCCAGTACGCTGGCCGGAACCGGTGCCCCGGCGGAGATGACCCGCTTCAGGTCCGGGAGTCTGATATTCTGCTCTACGCCGTAGCGCCCGACCCGGTTGAGCAGGGCGGGGGAACCGAACATGGTGGTGGCGGAGAATTCCATCGCCGGTCCGAGGATACGCTTGGGATCGACCGTGCCGGGACGGGTGAAGTCCATCCGCGGGATCAGGGCGGTCATCCCCAGGGCCGGGGCAAAGAGGGCGAAGAGCGGGAAGGTTGGGAGGTCGATCTCACCCGGCTGGATGTCGTACATCTCTTTCAGTGCCGCCACCTGGGCGGCAAAGGTGCCGTGGCTGTAGACCGCACCCTTGGGGGGACCGGTGCTGCCGCTGGTGAAGAGGATCGCCGCTGTCTCGTCCCTGCGGGTTTCCTCCATGGTAAAGGGAAGGTCGCCGATCTCACTGGAGAGGACCTCCTTCATGGTTGCCCCGCCCCAGAAGCGGCCGCCGCCGACCGTAACGAGGATACGCACATGGCCGCGCCCCCACCCCAAAATCTTCCGGGCCAGGTGGGCCTTGGGG
>CAZSTJ010000150.1:0-8954 GCA_964609805.1 uncultured Geobacter sp.
CCTCAATTCCGGTTGCCCCACCAGGACGATCTGCAGCAGTTTGCTGTTATCGGTCTCCAGATTGGAGAGCATGCGGATCTCCTCCAGCAGTTCCGGCCCCAGGTTCTGGGCTTCATCGATGATGAGTACCGGCTGGTTACCACGGGCATACTGCTCTACCAGGAAGTCATTCAGGTCACGGATCAGTGTAACCTTGTCCCTGCCGTGCACCGGCAGACCGAAGTCATCATTGATCATCGCCAGCAACTGCTCTGAAGTGACACAGGTGTTGAATACCTTTGCCAGAACAAGATGATCATTGTGCTTGTTGATCAGGTCTCTGATCAGGGTTGTCTTGCCCGACCCGATCTCACCTGTCAGCAGAATGAATCCGGAACGTTCCTGAATACCGTAATTCAGAAACGACAACGCCTTCTTGTGTGACCTGCTCAGGAAGATGAAGTGCGGGTCCGGAACAAGTTCAAACGGTTTCATCTGTAGATTGAAATATGACTCATACATGGCGGCTCCAGCTACGCGGTTTGCGTAGCATACTCATGGTAACCGTAATAGCGGTCCACATTGTGGACGATCGTCGCATCGTTATAGACCAGGCCCAACAGGGTGCATCCCGTGAGGGCATCGAGCGAGTCCCTGATATTCTCCTGCGTTGCCAGCTGTTCCTTGACCACAAACACCACCCCATCCACCAGGTGTGCCAGGGCCCTTGTCTCGGCGAACGGAAGCAGCGGCGGAGTATCGAAGATGACATAACGGTCGGGATAACGGAGCTTGATCTCCTCAAGCAGATTCTTCATCCTGTTCGAGGAAAACAGCTCCACCGGGTTTGACGGCTGATTGCCAACGGTGATCACCGACAGCTTGCCGACCCCTGTGGGTATGATCGCTTCACTGAGGTCCGCCTCTCCCATCAGACATTCCGCCAATCCCTTCTTCCGATCGATATCGAGATAGCGATGAATGGAGGGACGCCTCAGGTCTGCATCAACAAGCAGCACCGTATGGTCGTAATCCTGAGACAGGCTGATGGCAAGGTTCAATGCCGTGAGGCTCTTCCCCTCACCCGGAACAGAGCTTGTTACCATGAGTGTATTTTTGAATTCATCACCGCTCGTCATCTTGACCAGGATGGATTTCAGCTTGCGGAATTCCTCTGAAATCGGCGAATCCGGTGTATTCAAGGTGACCAGCAGCGGGTTGCAAGGATTGATGATGCTCTTCAGGCCGGCGACCGGCGGCGCTGCAGGCGTGTGAGACGCTGGCAGTACACGCCGATGTGCCACGGGACCGGATTCCGCCTTTTTCCTGAGTTGCAGGGCCATCTCCATGGCCTTCTCAATCCTGCTCATACCGTCCACCCTTTCATTCCGGCACCGTAACACCCTGAAGTGGAGAGTTCACCGCCGAGTTTGTGACCGTCATTGTGCCTTTTCCTTCACACTCTGGATGACTCCATGGCTCTGATGCAAGCTGTTCAGCAAATTATCGACATACGACACCTGTAGCAGCTCCATCACCGGAAAACAGAGGAGAATCAGCAGATACCCACCGGTAAAACAGAGCAGCCTGACGGTTTTCCTGCGCTTCTGGTCAACCTCCTCCTGGTTATGGATGCGGGAGATGACCGCCAGCACCGGCACCCCCAATCCCTTGAGGTAATCAACGTCCCGTACGGTGGTGTCCATCTGGTCGAGCAGCAGTAATGCGCCGATACCGGCTGCAATACCCGCCACCCATCCCAGCAGCATGATTTTCATCCGGTTCGGGCTGGTCGGCTTTTTGGGCAGCACGGCGGCATCGACGATTCTGAAGGTCGTGGTCTTGTCCTGAACCTCCATCTGTTTCGACACTTCGGACTGGCCGTGGCGGGCAAACAGCTGGTCATAGATGTTTTTCTGGCTGTTCTTCGCCGTTTCAAGCTTTTCAAGTCCGGCCTTGGCCGAAGGCAGGCTCTGCAGCAGCTTCTGGTTTGTAGAGATGTATCGTCGCAGGCTTTCCTCACTCGACTTGATTGCAGCGATCTCAGACTCGATGCGTTCCAGTTCCAGAGGGTCAAGTGAATGGTGCAACGTTCCGTCACCTGATTTCATCTGTTCCCTGACCGTTTCCATATCTCCCTTGACCTTGATGATGTCCGGATAGCTCTCCGAATAGTCAATCCGCAGTTCATCCAGCCGTTTCTGCAATGCGGCAAGCCGTGTTTCCAGAGGATCGCTGCTTTTCCTCGTTATCTTGCGCTTCCCCTCCAACTGCTTCCGCTGCAGTTCGAGATCATACAGTTTTTGCTGGGAGACGTTGATCTCGTCGAACAACCGCCCTTCATCCACCGAGATGACGCCCCCCTTGTCCCGTTTGTAATTGTTCAGTTCAGATTCGGCCTTTTCAAGCTTGGTCTTGAAGGTTTCTATCTGTTCCGAGAGAAACTTGGTGGCCTCATAGGATTCGCCACGTTTCGAAGAGGTATTTTCTTCAATATAAAGCCGTACCAGTGCATTGACGAAGTCCCTGGCCATCCGCGGATCACTGTCCGTGTACGAGATGGTAAAGAGGTTCCTGTCCCGTACCCTGACCGTGGTATTCTTCTGCAGACTTTTGATGATTTCGTCCATGTCGGTTGTGCCGCCCCTGGCAAGGTTCATGTCCAGACTGTCGGCTACCTTGCTCAGCAGTGTACGGCTGGTGATGGCATAGGTAAGAACCTGGATGGTGTCTTCCATGGATGGCGTTGCCGTAATCCCCCGGACCAGTTCACTGATCACGTTCTTTTCTATAAATACCGTGCTGGTCGCCACATACCTTCTCGGAAGGAGATAACTGACAACGACCGCAGCGGTCATTACCAGAAGGGCCACTGCAACAAACAGTTCCTTCCTCCTGACGATCAGCTGAAGATATTTTTTGTAATCAAAATCGGTGGACTGCATGTTGCCTCCGATCCCCACAGGTCATCCTGCCGCCACAGAGTTCGCGGGGTGGCTTAGAACAGGCTTTCCCTGACAACGACATAATCTCCTGCCTTCAGCACGACATTCTGGGTCAGGTCCCCGTCCTTGAGGAGTTTCTTGGCCTTCACCTCCAGCGCAACGTCATCATTGCCTTCCTTTCTGCGGATAATGACGTCATTCTGATCGGCAAACTTTGAAAATCCACCCGCCTCCAGGATCGCCTCCATGACCGTCATCCCTTCCCGGTACTCCAGTGCCCTGGACGCATTGACGGCCCCGAGGACATACACGCTGCGGTCAAGAAGCTGCGGAATAAAGATGGCATCATTGGACTCGATCACGATATCCTCCGAAGTATCTCCCCTGATGAAGAGCTGGTGGAAATTTTCCTTGATCTTTTTGCCGCTCCTGAGGATATAGGCCCGCTTATAGTCGGCAGCCCGCGGCGCCCCTGCAGAGACAGCACTTCCTCCCCCTCCTGCCGTTCTCGCCTCGCCGGCACCCGGCATGCCGATGGAACAGAGCAGTTGGAGCAGTGTCGTACGCCTGTTGAGATCATAGACACCAGAGCTGACCCCGCCGCCGAAGACATACACCTTGCTGTTGGTAATCTCGCGTACCGTCACCGTCACGATCGGGTTCTTCACCAGCTCCTTCAGTTTCCCGGCCAGTGACAGCTGTAACTGCGAGGGGGTTTGCCCGCTGGCCGCTACATCTCCCAGGCCGGGAATCGTTATTTTACCGTCCGGGCGGACCCGGACCGAAAAGGTCAATTCCCGCACCCCCCAGACCGCGATATCGAGCCCGTCACCTTCCCCGACGACATAGTCTCCGGCCGCAGCAGCAATGGCCATCATCAGAATCAGGGTACCTGCCAAAAATATCTGTAGGATGCGCATACCAGACCTCGCAATACTCACCGGTTGTCCGATGCAATCTTCAACGCCCGCCAAACCCGAAAAGAACAACTTTAATAGTTTCAAAAAATATGAGTGAATCCAGATACGGACTGATGTTTTTGATGTAGTACAGGTCATACCGCAGCTTTTCCACCGCATCTTCAACAGAGGCGCCATAGGGATAGCGGACCTGTGCCCAGCCGGTCAGACCAGGTTTGATGAAATGGCGCTTGGAATAGTACGGTATGACCTGTTTCAGTTTTTCCACGAATTCGGGTCGCTCCGGCCGCGGACCGACAAAGCTCATATCCCCCTTCAACACGTTGATCAGCTGCGGGATCTCATCAATACGCGACCCCCTGAAAAAGCGGCCGAGCTTCGTGACCCGCGGATCATTCTTCTCGGCCCAGACCGCTCCGGTTCCTTTTTCGGCATCCTGCCGCATGGTCCGGAACTTGATCAGTTGAAAGCGCTTTTCCCTGTTTCCAAAGCGCTCCTGTTTGAAGAATATCGGACCGGGGGAATCCAGCTTGATCGCCAGGGCTATCAGGGGGAAAAACGGCAGGGTCATCAGCAGGCCGATGAAGGACAGGACAACATCGATAGCGCGTTTCAGGATGCTGAACTTGGTCGTCCTGCGGAACCCCCCTGAAAAAATAAACCAGCTCGGTGTGATCGATTCCAGCATCAGTTTTTCCAGAACCATTTCGTACAGCGAAGGTGCTTCCATTATCTGAATGCCGTTCAATTTGCACCTGAGGACATCACTGAGCGGAAAGATCTTACGCCTCTCTGAAAGTGCCACCACGATCACATCCGCATGCACGCGGTGAGCGATATCCAACAGGTCGTCACATTTACCCAGGATTTCATCCCGGGGGACAACCGGCTCTGACACTGCGGCACCACCGTTATCTGTGCAGAGAAGACACGACACGTATCCCGCCAGGGAAAAATTCCTGTTCGTTGCGGCAATCAACTCGCCAATCTGGGCGGCCAGATTGCCGGTCCCGAGGATAAGAATCCTCTGCATGAAATGGTGATTCGATACTCCGGCAATGAAGAGTGCATGGGTACAGAACTGGAACAGCGCAAAGATACTGATGGAAAAAAACAACACGCCGTGCCCAAGAATGATGTTGGCATAAAAATATAAGATCACCGAGAGCAGTGAAAAGGCTGTGACGGCCCCAAACACGGCATTAATAATTATTTCACGCTTTTTGGAGTTCTTACGCAGATCGTAGACCTCCATCAGATGCGAGGAGAACAGCACCGTAGCAGCAAACAATAACAATGCCGGCATCGTGGAGAGGTCAAGCATCTTCGTACAGGCCTCGGTGTACCCGAACCTGCCGATTGCGGCCAGAAAAAGCGCCGCCAGCGCCAGAACGGCATCAATCATCATCAGAACAGTGGCATTCAGTTTCATGGCACCCTCTAACGCTTCAAATCAGCGATAATCAATGCGGCAGCTTTTGATTCTTCAAACGTTCCCAGCGACACGGCTTTCTGCAACATTTTCAATGCCTCGCCCTTTTCTCCCGATTCTTTGTAGACAAGTCCCAGGTGATAGGCCACCGTCGGGTTGTCAGGCAGCAATCTGACCGCTTTTTCCAGAACCTTCCGGGCATCATTCAGGCGGTTGTTTTTCAGCAGGGCAAATCCCAGTGTATCCAGCACGCCGCCATTACCCGGTTCTTTCTTGAACGCGGACACCGCCAGCCGAAGCGCCTCTTCCTTGCTGCCATACCCGCTGGCACAGAGATATGCCAGATTGTTCAAAGCCGGTACGTAGGTATCTGACTTCTCAAGAGCCGCCCGATACTTGCCGATCGCTTCACTCTTTTTCCCGGTGAGATCCAGGAGAGCACCCTGGGCATAGATTGCCGGTATATAATCCGGTTTCCGGCGGCAGGCATCATCATAGGTTGCCATTGCCTGGGCGTAATCGCCGGACGCTTCATACAGATTACCCAGATAGACCATCGCCTGGGCATTGCCGCTGTCCACGCGCAGACCGTTCTTCACCTCGCTGACTGCACGTGCATACTCTTTCCTGCTTTCATAGACAGATCCGAGGAACATGTAGCCACGGGCGGATCCAGGTGACTTCTCGATGATTCTTTGCGCCTGGGCAACCGCCTTAGAACTGTCCTTCATGGCAATATAGGTGTTAATTTTTAATGCAATCCCCAGGTCTGGATTAATGACTTCAACCTCTTCGAACGTCTTGAGCGCATCCTTGTATTTTTTCTCCCTCAGTAATGTCTGGCCTTTCATTTCAAGGACTGCACTGTTTTTCGCATCGTTTTTCAGGGCATCGTCCAGTACGCTGATCGCCCGCGGGTATTCATTTCTGGCTATATGATGGCTCGCCAGAGCCAGATATGCAGCAGGCTGTTTAGTATCCACCGCCTTCTGGTACATCCTGTGGGATTCGATTTCGTTGCCGCTGATTTCATGCAAATTGGCCATGTTCAGCATGGCCCGCACATTGTGCGGGTCGATACGCAGCAATGCGGTATATTCCTCGATTGCCTGAGCATATTTTCCCGAAGCGGTAAAATAGGTGGCCAGATTCTGGTAGGACGCAGCGAATGCCGGGTCCGTTTCTTTGGCCTTTTGAATAGTCTTGATCCCTTCGTCCTGTCTGTTTTCTGCGAAGTACACCGCCGCAATGCTGTTGAGGAGGTTGGCATCACTCTTGGTGCCGGTGAGGCCTGACTTCAAGACAGCCAAGGACTTGGCGGGTCTCCCCGCCCGGAGATGGTACGAGGCCAGCAGAAGCCGGCTGTTCATGGCATCCGGCACAGCCTTGACCGCGCTGGTGAGTTCTGATTCTCCCTCGGCGTCCTTGCCGCGGCTGAAGTAAAAATAGCCTCTCTTCAGATACGCATCCACGATTCGTGGATCGATCCTGGTTGCCTTGGCAAACTCGTTCATGCCATCGTCAAACATCCCTTTCGCCATGAAGGCATTGCCAAGCAGGTTATGGGCTACGGCATCCTTGTCGTTGCTCTTCAATACCTTTTGAATCTCGGTTGTGGCGTCATCGATCCGTTTCTGGGCAAGCAGAATTGTTCCGATCATCAAACGGGCCTGACGCGATTCGGGGACCCGATCCAGAATCTTTCGGAACTGACTCAGGGCGCTTTCGAGTTCGCCGCGGTAGTAGTAGCAGAGACCAATGAAATGGTAGGTTTCCAGCGTTGGGGAAATTTTGAGTGCACTCTGCAGATAATTAAGTGCTTCCGCATAGTTTTTACGGTGATACCAGATCAGCCCCTTCAATCGGGCCCCTTCGGCATTGCCGGGAAAACGGGTCATCAAGTCGTCAGCAATTTTATCTGCCCGGTCAAGATCGGCGTTCTCTAGATGGATGATTCCGGATTTATATGAAGCGAGAGTCTCTGATGGTTTCCTGGCCAGGATGGACCGGTATATCTCCAGGGCCTTTGCGCGGTTTCCCGCTTTGGTCTCCAGTGCGGCCAGCATGTAAAACGGCCGGGGATTGTCGTTACCCGCCTGTGTCAGTTCTTCCAGCAGGGCCCGGGCACGCAGTTCCTTACCGGCAGATACATACACCGCCGCAAGTTCAAGTTTCGTTATTATGCGGGTGGAATCTGCCGCCACAGCCTGCAGTAAGTATCGTTCCGCATCATCGAACCGGGCCGCAACGGCAGACGATATTCCAAGAACCTCAAGTCCCTCGACACTGCCGGGATGTTTGGCAAGATACCGTTCGCCAAGCTTAAAGGCTGCATCGGCCTTTCTGGTGGCATTCAAGACCCCCGCCAAATCCAGCAGCACATCATCACGGGACGGATTCTGCTTGAGGACCTTATTGAATTCCTTTTCAGCCTGTTCCCATTTCCCCAGTTTCACATAGGATTTTGCCAGCTGAAAACGGGCCTCCAGATAGTTTTCATCCTTCTCAAGGGCGCTCTTGAACAGGACAACCGCACCACCAGGGTTTGATGATTCAAGCTGCCTGGTTCCCTCCGCGTACAGTTCCTCCTTGGTTTTACCGCCACACGCTGCAAGGACGATCAACACAATTATTATGATGGCTGGCTTACGCATGACTAACATTCCTTAATACTAAACAGGACATTTTGAGCACAATAGCACCATTTAATTAGTTAATTTACATATCACACATAATACAAGGAATATGCCAGACTACACCTCAGCCAACACACTGTTTTTAAAAAATAATTACTGCTGCACCGTAAAAACGAATGGTTAAGAATTGGGAGGGGAAAATGGCGTGAGCGCCTGTTGTGTGATAGATGCGGGGGAGATGGGAGGTGTTACATTCGTGCCAAATGTTAAAAATAAAGCCATGCTGTTCACGCATGACCGGTGCGCCGGTCATCCTGATGACATGTATCCAGTTTGTCATTGCATGAAAATAATCGAATAATTCCTTTCAAGTAACGCAATGGTACGTCGATATTACAATCAGAGAGAAAGTCCACCTGTTCCGTTGGTTACGGGACGGACTACGGCAAGAAGGGAACCGTCATGGAAATCAGCGAAGCGGTAAATGCAATTGCTGCACAAATGGGAACATGCAACATCAGCACATTGTTACTTGAGGATGAACGGGGACGCTGCATGGGGGTTCGCCAGCTGTTACTCTCATCGGAGAGCGCCAAAGTGACCACCATGGTACACCACAGTGATCTCATTGGAATACTCAACGACCGAATGTGCGATCGGTTCGAAACCCGTATCAGGGTGGCACTGTCCCGCCTACAACCACAACAACGCAGAAACATCGGTTAATGGCGCTCAGCGTGGACGCAGTTCCAGATCCTGCCGGATCATTCGTTCCAGTGTTTCGTCCAGGAAGCCTTTGCGACAGTCCACACCGTCGATGGCTCCAGTCCGCAGGCGGCGCAGAAACCGGCAGCCGCCGAAGCAGAGCGGCAGGTAGCTGCAAGAAAGACACTCAGTACTCTTCCAGACATCAAGCTGATGGGATTCACGATACTCGCCCACCCCTTCGGACAGGCTGCCGATGCGCAGGTCATCCCACCCCATGAACGCCGGACACTTGTACAGCGACCCGTCCCACCCCACCACCTGATCGCATGTGGAT
>CAZSTJ010000151.1:0-8934 GCA_964609805.1 uncultured Geobacter sp.
ATCCAGGGGATTCTGCATCAGATCGGCGAGGTAGCCGCCCAGATCAACCAGATCGCCATTTCTGCAGAAGAACAGACCGCAACCACCAGCGAGATTTCCAGTAATATGATCCAGATTACCGATGTCGTCCACGGCACCGCCCGTGGGGCCCACGAATCAGCCCAGGCGGCAAGCCAGCTGAACGGGATCGCCGAAGAGCTTCAGGCACTGGTACGGAGATTCAAACTGTAACCGACACGAACCACTTATCTAAGTAAAGGAGCATCCATGGCCACGCATGAGCTAGTAGTACAAAACAGCAACAGCAAAAATGAATTGATCCAACTGGTAAGTTTCAAGCTTGCTTCCGAGGAGTACGGCGTTGAGGTTCTGAAGGTGCGAGAGATCATCCGCCTCCCGGCCATCACCAAGATGCCCGGCATGCCCCCCCATGTGGAGGGGATTATCAATCTCCGCGGCAAGGTCATCCCGATCATCTCCCTGCGCCGCCGCTTCAGCCTTGAAGACAGTGACAACAGCAGCAGCCATGCCCGCATCGTCATCATGGACGTTGCCGGCAGCCTGGCCGGCTTCATCGTCGATGCCGTTTCCGAGGTCATCAGGATCCCGAGCAGCGAGATCCTCCCCCCTCCCGCCATGGTCCTGGCCGGCACCATCGGCCAGGAAGTCATCACCGGGGTCTATAACCATGCTGAACGGCTGCTGGTCATCCTGGACATCGACCGGATGTTCTCCGACGCCGAACGGGCCGGGTTTGCCGAAATTTGATATAGGGCTGAACACAGATATTTTCAATAACACCTTTGGAGGTTCACCATGAAAAATCTGAAGATCGGTATGCGGCTGGGTATCGGCTTTGCCGTTATCAGCCTGTTTCTGCTGATTATCGGAGCATATTCAATCGTCAAATTGAATCAGCTGGATACTGAAATCACCAAACTGGTGGAAGATAAGTATCCGAAAGCCGTCATGCTGAACGATATCAGGAACCAGATAAATATCGTCGCCCGGGCGGTTCGCAACATGATCATCCTGGATGACAAGGAAGAGACCAAGCGGAGCATGAAGATGATCGCCGACGCCCGGGAAGCGGTCAACAAGGATCTGGAGAAACTCGGCAAGGTAGTTCGCAGTGATACCGGCAAGGCAGCATTGAAGGAACTGACCGATGCCCGCGCAGCCTACCTGACGGACCAGAAAACGGTCATCAGTCATCTGGAAGCGGGTGAGCGTGACAAGGCGCGGGATGTAATAGCGGCCAGTCTCCGCAAGACCCAGGCGAGTTATCTCGACGCCATCAACAAGATGCTGGAACATCAGAACAAGGAAGTGGAGAAAGTTGGAGCAGAAGCCGACAGGAATGTCATGCAGGCGAGGACCATTGTTATTGCCCTGCTGCTGGTATCCATTATCCTGGCGGTTGTCTTTTCCATCCTCATCGTACGCAGCATTACCCGCCCGATCGAACCAATGGTTGCCGCCGCCAAACGGATTGCCGAAGGAGACCTGAATGTGGCCATCGAACATAGATCCAACGACGAGATCGGGCAACTGAGCGATTCACTCAGGATCATGGCCGAGAACCTAAAGAGAATGATCAGCCAGGTGTCATCGACCTCCACCCAGATCGCTGCAGCATCCAGCCAGCTGCACTCCACCGCCGAGCAGATCGCCACCGGTGCCGAGGAGGTGGCCGCCCAGGCCGCTACCGTCGCCACGGCAAGCGAGGAGATGTCTGCCACCTCGGGCGACATCGCCCAGAATTGCCAACTGGCCGCAGAAGGAGCCCAGCTGGCGGCGCAAACGGCAAGCGATGGTGCCACCGTGGTGGAGAAGACCGTCACCGTTATGGGACAGATCGCCGAGAAGGTCATGGAATCGGCTAAGACCGTGGAAAGTCTCGGGGCACGCAGCGATCAGATCGGCGCCATCATCGGCACCATCGAGGACATCGCCGACCAGACCAACCTGCTGGCCCTGAATGCGGCCATCGAGGCGGCCCGGGCCGGCGAGCAGGGCCGCGGTTTTGCCGTCGTTGCCGACGAGGTGCGGGCTCTGGCCGAGCGCACAACCCGCGCGACCAAGGAGATCGGCGAGATGATCAAGGCCATCCAGCGGGAGACCAAAGGGGCGGTTGCCGCCATGGAGCAGGGGGTCCAGCAGGTGGAAAACGGCACCATGGAAGCGGCCAAGTCGGGCGAAGCCCTGCAGAACATCCTGGAACAGGTCAACAATGTCGCTATGCAGGTGCATCAGATCGCTACCGCCGCCGAAGAGCAGACCGCCACCACCAGCGAGATCTCCAGCAACATGATCCAGATCACCGATGTGGTGCAGCAGACCTCCCACGGAGCCCAGGAATCGGCCACTGCAGCGGCCCAGCTGAACAGCAACGCCGAAGAGCTGCAGCATCTGGTCCGGCAGTTTAAACTTTGATCATCCAGAAAAAAGTCCCGGTTATGAGCATGCCGGGACTTCATCAAGGCTAAGGTCCAAGGAGGCCTGACCCATGGCAAGCATCTCATCCATCGCCCCGCGCTGCCTGATCAACCATCAGCTGGCATACAACATCGATTGCGCCTACCCGCTCCCCAAAGGGCTGTGCCCTCTCGAATTCCTCTCGGAAGAGGTTCCGGAAGGAATCAGCAGCAACAGCACCGTGTCGCTCCTGCACACTGGCAGCGAGAACTGCAGCTGCTGCCCCGTCTGGGATGAATCCTCCCAGGCGGCGCTGAGCGACTGCTAGCAGGTCATGAGTTGCAATACCGCCGGATGGTGATACAAGTCTCCTAAAACCGTCTGCAAACGTGGGGAGCACAATGCCTGTCGTTCTCTCAAGAATACCCGCCAAGATCGAGCTGTCGGCACCACAGCCGCCGAACATCGGCAGTACCGTGTCGGATAAGACTTCGAACACATTCCGCGCATCAATACCGTTCTGTCAGTATTCTCTGTTTACGTCAGTTTTCATTCCTGCTGCAGGGTTACGACCCTGCCAAACGGGTCCTGATATCGTGGCTGCTTACTGTTGAGCTTGAGGCTGAAAGTCGACACGCCTTAAGTGGTCCGGGGGATCAGAGGCTACCATGCCCGGTAAAATGATGACAGAACTACCAGGAAAAGCGGGATTACCTACTCAACAGCCTTCTCGCGAGGCATTCCTGAAAGTAAAAGAACTCCGCATCATACTGAATTTGATGCCGATTGGTGCCAGTTTCCTGAAGGACCGATCGGTGCAGTTTTCCAACCCTGCCTTCGACAGCATCTTCGGCTATGAACCCGGAGAAACGCTGCAAATGAATACCGTACATTTTTACCCGTCCCGTGAACGGTATGAATACATTGGCTCGACGGCCTATGCCGCTCTTGCCGACGGTAGTGTCTATTCAATAGACATGGAAATGAAAAAGAAGGACGGCACACTTATCTGGTGCAATCTTACCGGTCAGGCTGTAACGGTCGGCCGGCCCGATGACGGTATCATCTGGATGGTCCAGGACATCTCAGACCGGAAACAGCAGGAGGACTACGGCAAAATCTCCCTGGAAATACTCCAGATTCTCAACCGGCACGAGGGGATGAAGGAATCCGCCCGGCAGATCCTGCACCTGCTGAAGGAGCGGACCGGGTTTGACGCCGTGGGAATCCGCCTGCAAAGTGGGGACGATTTCCCCTATCTGGCCCAGCTCGGTTTTTCCGATGAATTCCTGAAGACTGAAAACACCCTGCTGCCCCCTGCCGTCGGCAGTGGACTCTGCCGGAACCCTGACGGCACCGTATCCCTGGAGTGCACCTGCGGACTAGTTGTCAGCGGCCGGACGGCACCGTCCTCCCCTCTCTTCACACCGGGGGGCAGCTTCTGGACTAATGATTCTCAACAACTGCTGGAGATCCCCTCCGGCGAAGATCCCCGCTATCATCCCCGCAATTACTGCATCCATCAGGGGTATGCCTCCGTGGCCCTGATCCCGATCCGGGACCGGGACCGGATTATCGGCCTGGTGCAACTCAACGACCGGCGCAAGGGACGTTTTACGCCCGGCTTTATTGAACTTCTTGAAGGAGTTGCGACACATCTCGGCGCCTCCCTGATGCGGAAACAGGCGGAAGAGGAACTGCGACGGATCAACGGCATCCTCTCCCTGTTCATGCAACACTCGCCGATCTACGCCTTCATCAAGGAAGTGACCCCCGATGACAGTCGTGTGGTCATCGCCAGCGAGAACTACCGTGAAATGATCGGCATCCCCGGCTCGGAAATGACCGGCATGAGCATGTCCCAGCTGTTCCCGGCGGAATTTGCGGCAAAGATCGTCGCCGACGACTGGAATGTTGTCTCTCACCGGAATATACTGGAGGTCGAGGAGAGCTTAAACGGCCGCACCTACACCAGTATCAAGTACCCTGTCACCCTTGGCGAATCCGCGTTCCTCGCCGGCTACACCATCGACATTACCGAACGGAGACAGGCGGAAGATATCCTCCAGGCCCGTCTCAGACTGAGTGAAGCAGCCTTTACCCACTCCCTCGACGAACTGCTGACCAAAACCCTGGATGAAGCGGAAGCGCTGACCGGAAGCACCATCGGCTTTTTCCACTTCCTGGCTGAAGACCAGGAGACGCTGCTGCTCCAGACCTGGTCCAGCCATACCCTGTCGACCATGTGCAGTGCCGAAGGCAAGGGGCAGCATTACCCTGTCCATAAGGCAGGCATCTGGGTGGACTGCATCCACCAGAGGCGCCCGGTCATCCACAACGACTACGCGAGCCTGCCCCACCGCAGGGGGATGCCGGAGGGGCATGCGCCGGTCGTGCGGGAACTGGTCGTGCCGATCTTCCGCGGCAACGCCATCGTCGGTATCCTCGGTGTCGGCAACAAACCGGTGGATTATGTTGAGCGGGATATCGAAGTAATTACCCAGCTGGCAAACCTGGCGTGGGACATCGTCATCGCCAAGAGGACGGAGGAGGAACTGGAGAAGAGCCGGACGCTGCTGGCAGAAACCGAGAAGATCGGCAGGGTCGGCGGCTGGGAATTTGACACTGTAAGCGGTGAGCAGACCTGGACGGATGAGGTGTACAGAATTCATGAGGTTGATGGCAGTTTCAAGCCGACGGTGGATATCGGCATCACTTTTTACACACCCGAAAGCCGCCCGGTTATTCAGGAGGCGGTAAAGAAGGCCATCGAAGACGGCGAGCCCTTCGATGTCGAGCTGGATATCGTCACGGCACAGGGAAATCCAAAAACGGTTCACGCCATCGGCAGGGCAGACCGTGAGAGTCACAAGGTGTACGGTTTTTTCCAGGACATTACCAAAAGAAAACTGATCGAGCGCGAGCTTGAAACCGCAAAGAAGGCGGCCGAGACGGCCAACAGCGCCAAGAGCCGGTTCCTTGCCAATATGAGCCACGAAATCCGCACCCCCATGAACGGTATGCTCGGCATGGGACAGTTGCTGGAGATGACCGAGCTAAGCGATGAGCAGCGGGAATATGTCGTCAACCTTATCCAGTCTGGAAAGAGCCTTCAATCCCTGATGAATGACATCCTTGACCTCTCAAAAATTGAGTCAGGCAAAATAGAACTCGAATTGCAGGATTTCAACCTGAAACAATGCATCGATGGCATTGTCCTGCTCCAGAAAGCAGCATTCCGCGATAAACACCTTTACCTGAACATTGACATGCCGGACGAAGTCCCCCTGGATCTGGTTGGTGACGAATTGCGGGTAAAACAGATTCTGCTCAACCTGCTAGGGAATGCCGCTAAGTTCACGGACCACGGCACGGTCAGCTTTTCGGCACATCTCCTGGACCGGCACGACAACACCGTACTCATTCAGTTTACGGTACGTGACACCGGAATCGGAATATCCGCCGAGGCTCTTGAAAGGATTTTTCAGCCGTTTACCCAGGAACATATGTCCACAACACGCCGGTACGGCGGCACCGGCCTCGGCCTGACTATCAGCCAGCGGCTGGCAATTATGATGGGCGGAAATATTTCGGTGGAAAGCACTCCGGGAGAAGGGAGCTGTTTTACGGTAGCACTGCCGTTTTCCCTGGCAGACAGCGCCGGCCCCGGAGATGTGCCGCCGCAGACATCTCACGGATTCTGGGACGGGCCGCGGCTGCGGATTCTGTTTGCGGAAGACAACCCGGCCAGTATCACATTCGGCACATCGCTGCTCAAAAAACTGGGTTTTGACATCGTTGCGGTGGAAAACGGGAAGGAATGCCTTGCAACACTGGATAACGGCACCTTTGATGTAGTACTGATGGACATACAGATGCCGGAGATGGACGGAGAAGAGGCGATACGGAAAATCCGGCGTAAAGAGCATGAAACCGGCGGTCGTCTTCCGGTCATCGCCTTGACAGCCTACGCCATGCGGGGTGACCGGGAACGTTTTATTGCCGCCGGATTCGACGGTTATGTTTCAAAACCGATTGCCATTTTTGAACTCGTACAGGAACTGAAACGGGTCGTGATCTGAGAAGATATTCCGGAATGCTGCAGGGGTGAATCCTGCCGTTACTGTTGTTGATAGCTATTTCCAGCCTGCTGCCGCCCTGCTGCACAATTCGGCCTCGCCATCCCTTCCTTCTGACCGCAAAACCCCTGCGTATAATTCAATGAAAGTCCCCAAAAACGGGTAGGTGTCTCTCTCCCGGCACCCGGCAAAAAGATCGAAGGTCTTCTTCAGATAGGGGAGTGCATCCTGGCTGCGGCCCGACTCGGCCAGGGTCCCTCCCAGCTTGTAGTTGGCGTAGATGTTGTCCGGCTCGGCCGCCGCCCACCCCTGCAGCAGGGCGATGTTCCGGTCATGCTTGCCCCGGGCGTTGTCGGAGAGGTAGCCGTAATGGCGCAGATGGATGTCGAGGGTCGGCGGCACCATGTTCGGCCAATGGGCCAGCAGCGACTCGCCGATACTTTCATGCACCGGGTTGACAAACCGGATGCGCGGGTCGTTCCGGAACAGTCGCAGCATCCTGGACGGTTCCACCGTGCCTGAGTCGAAGAGGTTATCCACCCAGATGATGTAGGCCGGCACATCGGCGGCGGCCAGGGGAGCGGCAAGAAGCTCCCGGGCCGCCGGGTCGTAAAGGACTTCGTCGGCATCGACGCTCATGATCCAGCTGTAACGGGCCTGTTCGATGCCGTAGTTTTTCGCCCGGGAGAAATCGTTGCACCAGGTAAACTCGAACAGCCGGCAGCCATGCCTTTGGGCAATTTCCACCGTCCGGTCCGTCGAACCGGTATCCACCAGGACTACCTCGTCCACCACCCGCAGGAGGGAACGGAGCACCAGCGAAAGATATCTTTCGCCGTTTCTGACGATCATGACCGCTGAGATGCCGTGTTGCAGGTCAGACATCTAGAGCCTCCCCCTCAGACCGAAGACGTAGGCCAGGACCTCAGCAACCGCTTTATAGAGGGATTCCGGGATTTCCTGTCCCTCTTTGACGGTGGCGTACAGCTCACGGGCCAGTGGCCGGTTCTCGACGATCATGACCCGGTGTTCCTTGGCGATTTCCCTGATCTTCAGAGCCAGATTATCGACACCCTTGGCGATGACCACAGGGGCGGCCATCCGTTCCCGGTCATATTTGAGGGCGACCGCGAAGTGGGTCGGATTGGTAATGATCACATCGGCGGTCGGGATGATCTTGATCAGCCGGCGCCGGGACAGTTCGTACTGCAGCATCCGGATCTTCCCCTTGATCTTGGGGTCTCCCTCGGAATCCTTGTTTTCCTGCTTGACCTCTTCCTTGGTCATCTTGAGATTATCGATGAAGCGCCACTTGACATAGGCCAGATCGAGGAATGCCAGGACCACGAGGACACCGATGCTGTTGACGATAATCTTGAACGACAGCCAGCCGAGATAAGCGAAGATCTCGGTGGTCTCCTTGTCCCCCAGATAGGTAAGCGCCTCCTCCTGGCCGCGAATGATCCGGTAGGACATGTAACCGACGATGCCGATCTTGACTATCGCCTTGAAGAGCTCGACCAGGGAGTCCTTCTTGAACAGGCGACCAATTCCGTTAATCGGGTTAAGCTTGTCAAAGTTGACGGTCAGCTTTTCCCAGGAAAGGGCGATCCCCCCCTGGGCAAAATTGGCGGCAATACCGGCAGTCATGACGACAATCATGAACGGCCCCAGTACGACGGCCAGGGTTCCCATCAACTTCAGCATCAGGCTGTACACCCCGACGGAGGTGACCTGGTAGGTACCCATGCCGGCCAGCACTTCCCGGCTGCTCTCCTTAATGGTGTCGAACATATGGCGCCCGGTGATGCTGAGCATGAGAGCTGCCGCCAGCAGGGTAACCATGGAGGTAAGATCGCGGCTTTGGGGGGGCGCATCCTTCTTGCGCGCCTCCTGTAGCCGCTTTTGAGTCGGCTGTTCTGTTTTGGAGTGTTTGTCCTCGTCAGACATGGATCAACCGCCGAGAAGTTTGAACAGGGTGCTGATCTGTTCGTTGATGGCATTGAAGGAGTTACCGAGGGTTCGTGCAAAGATTGTCAGGGTGATCCCGAGCGCCAGAAAACCGAGGCCGATATTAAGCGGGAAGCTGATCATGAAGACATTCATCTGCGGAAACGAGCGGGCCATGACCCCCAGGGCCACGGTCGCCGCCACCAGGGAGGCCATGACCGGAGCCGCCAGCTTGATGGCCAGTATGAAGACCCCGGTCGTTGCCGTGATCATGAACTTGAGGAGCCCGCCGCTCATGTGCCAGGCCCCGACCGGCACCACGCCGTAGCTTTCCACAATCGCCCGGATGAAGACATGATGCATCCCGAGTGCCATGAACAGCAGCATGGCCAGCAGATTCTGCAGTACCGACATGATGGATGTCTGGGTCCCCATGGCCGGGTCAAACTGGGAAGCGATACTCAGTCCCATTTGCATGCCGACGATC
>CAZSTJ010000152.1:0-8877 GCA_964609805.1 uncultured Geobacter sp.
CGAGTTCCCCTTTACGGACAAAGCCTCACCCGTACGGCTGGAGCTTGCCGGCAAGGGGGGCGGGCAGCTGCTGATCGCCGGCGACTACAATCCCAAGGCGCGCGATGCCCGGCTCCGCTTCGACCTGAAGGGGCTGAACATCGTGCCGTACCGCCCCTATTTCCTCAAACCGGGAGACCTGGATGTGGCCGGCGGGAGCCTGTCCGGCAGCTGTGACCTGACGGTCGCCAAGCGTGAATTGAAAGCACCCGGTTCGCTCCACCTCAAGGGGTTAGCCCTGGATCACTCCGGGACGAAGGGGGTGCTCCTCGGGGTGCCGGCCTGGGCGCTGCTGGCCTTCATGACGGATAACAAGGATGAGATCACCGTGCCGTTCTCGGTCAGCGGCAACCTGGATAATCCGCGCTTTTCCTTCCACCAGACGCTGGCGGAGCAGGTCGCCACCGGCCTGTCGGCAAAGATCGGTGTGCCGACGGTATCGGGAATCGGCAAGGGAATTCTGGATATCGGGGAAAAAGGGTTGAAGGGTGTGTTGAAGATGACCGGGATAAAGAAGTAGATTCTGTTGACGGCCCTGTTCCGTTTCCGGAACCTTTGTCTGCAGCAAATGAAGCTCTCAAGGTTGAACTCATGAAAATAGTCATCGCCCCCGATTCCTATAAGGAATGCCTGACCGCCCTTGAGGTGGCCACCGCCATTGAAGCGGGCTTTCGCGAGGTCTTTCCCCAGGCGGAGTATCTCCTGCTTCCGGTGGCTGATGGCGGTGAAGGAACCGTGGACGCCATGGTAGTCGCAACCGGCGGTACGCTCGTTAACGTGAACGTCACCGGTCCTCTGGGCGATCCGGTGGATGCCTGTTACGGTCTGACCGGAGACGGCCGGACGGCCGTGATAGAGATGGCGGCGGCCAGCGGTCTGGCCCTGGTCCCGCCCGCTCTGCGAAATCCGCTCCAGACCACCTCCTCTGGCACCGGAGAACTGATCAGTGCGGCCCTGGATGCCGGCAGCAGGCACCTGATCATCGGCATCGGCGGCAGTGCGACCAATGACGGCGGCGCCGGCATGCTCCAGGCCCTGGGGGTGCGGCTGCTGGATGGCAATGGCACTGAGATCGGCCCAGGTGGCGGTGAGCTGGCGAAGCTGGAGCGCATCGAGTTGGACGGTCTGGACAGCCGGCTGCGCTCCTGTCGGATCGAGGCGGCCTGCGATGTCACCAACCCGCTGACCGGCCCGACCGGGGCCAGCGCGGTCTTCGGTCCCCAGAAAGGGGCCACGCCGGAGATGGTGCGGCAGCTGGATGACAACCTTGCCCGCTTTGGGGAGTTGATCAAACGTGACTTGGGGATATCGGTGTGTGACGTACCTGGTGCCGGCGCCGCCGGCGGCATGGGGGCGGCCCTGCTGGCCTTCTGCGGTGCCTCGTTGCGACCGGGGATCGACATCGTCATGGAGGCGGTGGGGCTGGACGCCGCCGTGCGGGATGCCGATCTGGTGATTACCGGCGAAGGGCGCATCGACAGCCAGACGGTCCAGGGCAAGACCCCGATCGGGGTGGCGCGGGTCGCCAAACAATACGGCCGGCCGGTGATTGCCATTGCCGGCAGCCTGTTGACCGATGCCGGGGTGGTCCATGGGTATGGCATCGATGCCCTGTTCAGCGTCCTCAGCCGGGTCTGCACGGTGGATGAAGCCCTGGCCCATGCCGCCGAAAACGTCCGTACCGCCTCCCGCAACATTGCGGCCGCCCTGAAGATGGGCAGCGGTTTCCAACAGTAAGGCGGCGGGGTTAACGGAAGAGATGACGGGTACATACTGCATGTGTACTCCTTTCGGGCCGGGAGAGCGATCTCCCGGCCTTTTGTTTCGAACATTCAGTTCACCTGGTCCGATCTGGCTGGATTTGTGTTTAATTAACTTTTAATAAATACATTGAAATTGGTGCGATATATTGTATTATACCAATGTAGCTGATTTTACCTTTGGGGAAGGTGTATGGCCGCTCAACAGCGCAGTCATATCGTGTCTGAAAGTTTTAGCTCCATTGTTGCCACGGCCCTGGATGGTTTTAATATTGTTGATGCCACCGGATATATTCTGGATGTCAATGACAGCTATTGCCGGTTGTTGGGGTATTCCCGTGAAGAACTTGTCGGACGGCATATCTCCCAGGTAGACGCGGCAGATGATGAGGAGGCCGTTGCCAGGCGCATAAAGGAGATCATTCGGCAGGGGGCATTGCGTTTCGAATCAGGTCACCGGCACAAAAACGGTTCGATCATAGCGGTCGAAGTCAGCTGTAACTACTCGTCCGCCAATGGCGGTGCATTCTTTTCCTTTGTGAGGGATATTACCGAACAAAAGTCAACCCGTGAGGTCATAAACGCACGCCTGCGGCTGATGGAGTATTCGGCGGGTCACACGGTCGAAGAACTGCTGCGGCAAACGCTGGATGAAGCGGAGAAGCTTACCGGCAGCTGTATCAGCTTTTATCATTTCCTGGAACCGGACCAACGAACATTAAAATTTCAAGCCTGGTCGACCCGGACATCTGCCCATTTCTGCCGGGTCGAGAATGCGGGCATTCACTATCCGATCAGTCGGGCCGGGGTGTGGGCTGATTGTATCCGTGAGCGCCGCCCCGTCATTCACAACGATTATGCCTCCCTGCCGCAGCGGAAGGGGCTTCCCGCCGGTCATGCCGAGGTGGTGAGGGAGCTGGTCGTGCCTGTCTTTCGCAGGGGTGCGATTGTTGCCCTCCTGGGGGTCGGCAACAAGCCGACAGACTACCTCCCGCGGGACGTGGAGATGGTCTCGCTGCTGGCTGATATGGCGTGGGGGATTGCCGACCGCAAGCGGCTTGAATCACGGATTGCCCAGAGCGAAGAGCGTTACCGGAACATTGTGGAAAGCCAGACTGAATTCGTCGACCGCTATCTGCCGGGCGGCATCATGACCTATGTCAACCCGGCCATCGTTCACTTTACCGGAGTGGCTGAGGAAGAACTGCTCGGGAAATCATTCTACACCTATATCCATGAGGATGATCGTGATGAAGCGATAAGGCGCATCGAGTCCATTTCTCGGGAAAACCCGATGGTGGAGTTCGAAAGTAAGATCGTGCTTCCGGATGGGAGGGTGCGCTGGAACCGGTGGACCCATACCGGATTTTTCGACACCGATGGCGAACTGATCGAGTATCAGTCCGTCGGCAAGGATATCACCGAGCGCAAGGCTGCTGAAGAGTTATTGTTAAAAGAGAAAGCCTTCCTGCGCAGTTTGATAGACTCTACCTTCGACATGATATATTTCAAGGATTGTGACGGTAAATATATCGGCTGTAACACGGCCTTAGAGCGATTTATCGGGCTTCCGATGGCAGAACTGATCGGTAAATCGGATTATGACTTTTTTGACCATGATATAGCGGAATCTATCAGGCATAACGATAATGTCGTTATTAATAACGGCGAGACTGTTTTTAGCGAGGACTGGGTTCCGGGGAGCGATGGAATCAATATTCCCTTTGAGACAATAAAAACTCCTATCTGTATCTCGAACGGTCAGCTCATTGGTCTTGTCGGCATTTCACGTGACGTTTCCGAGCGAAAGCGGTTTGAAGAGGCTCTCACTGCCAGTGCGGCACAACTGAAGGCCGTTTATAACAACGCACCGGTAATGATGTGCCTCATTGATACTGACCGGAAAATACTTTTTGCTAATAAGGCGATTAAAAAATTTGGAGGGATTTCCAAGGTCGATCTTGTCGGCGGGTCTGCGTGCGGTGTCTTCGGCTGCGTGAATGCCAATGATGACCCGAAAGGTTGCGGCCATGGGACAAATTGCAGGGACTGTACCCTGTCGCAGGCCATAGATGACACGTTCAAGACAGGGAACACACATCGAGACGAAGAACATGAGATTACCCTGGACATTTACGGCGACCGGAGGGTTCTCACACTTCAGGGTTCGACTGTCCTGATACCCTCGGGTGGTTCGGTCAATCTTCTGCTTTGTCTGCAGGATATCACCGAGAGCAAAAAAGCTACTGAAAAGCTGATCAAGAAAGACGCAGAAATCGAGCAGCTCCTGCACACCGTTGCCCACGATCTACGCAGTCCTCTCGTGACGATCAAGACCTTTCTGGGCTATCTGGAGAAGGACATGGTGGAAGACGACACGAGCCGTGTCCACGAAGACCTGAGATTTATCAATGGGGCCGCCGATAAGATGAAGCTGATGCTGGATGAATTACTGGAGCTCTCCCGTATTGAGCGTTTTGAAACCGTGCCGGTCACGACGTCCCTCCTGGATGTGGTATCAGATGTGGTTGATACGTTGGCGGGGGTCATCAGCGAACGGAAGGTGGAGATCCATCTGCCGGAAGCTGATGTGCCGCTCTTCGGGGACCGGCCACGGCTCTGCCGGATCTGGCAGAACCTGATCGAGAATGCGATCAAGTACAGCAGTAAGGACAATTCTCCACAAATCATGGTTGGAGTTGACAGGATCGGTGAAGAACCGGTGTTTTTTGTCAGGGACAACGGCATCGGCATTGAAACGCAGTATCAGGACAGGATATTCGGGCTGTTTGAGAAACTTGATGCCGGGAGTCCCGGGGTGGGGCTCGGGTTACCCATGATCCGGCGCATTGTCGAGAAGTGCGGCGGCAGGATCTGGGCCGAATCAGAAGGACCCGGCAGGGGGGCCAGCTTCAACTTTACGCTGCCCGATGTGGTGCTGGCCGGCTGATCCCGAATAGCAGGAAGTTGAGATAGATAATGGTTGGATACAGATATCCGGGCCGGGAGAGCGATCTCCCGGCCTTTTTTGTGCGATAGGCGTCAGTAGCAGGGTTACTTCAAGGAGATGCTCGTTTCACCCCGGATGATCACCTGCAGGGTCAACCGGTCGTCGAAGACCGTGGCCGGGCCGGGGGAGAGGGAGGAGAGAATCCCGGAGAGGGTGACGTGATCGGCAAGCCGGACCGCAGCCAGTGCTGCACCCGCCTTCTGGCGCGCCTTCGCCAGCTGCTCCACCACGGCGCTATCGAGCTTCTCCTTGATCGTGCCACGGATGCCGCTGCCGAAGAGCCAGCTGCCGGTCGTCACCAGCCAGCCGGCATCACGGGTATCGAAATCCACCTCTTCGAAGGTCAGGGTGTTGTCAGCCGGGTTGAAGACCGGCCGCGCCAGGATCGTCAGTTCCCCCTCGAAATCGCCGGTCGTGGTCAGGGTCACCACCAGCCGCCCCTCGCTCCCCTTCAGGGTGAACGACTTTACCGTCACTTTATTGTCCGTGCCGAAGGTCTTATCTATCAGCACCGGTTGCAGGGCGGTCACCAGGTCGGCAAAGCGGACCTCAACGCCGAGTTGGAGGTGGAATCCTTTGTCAATGGTCGGCGTCACCCGCACCGGTGGGAGCGGCCGGGGCGGGGTACCTTCCGGTTTCGGACCAACGATCAGTTCAGCACCAGCAATGACGCCAACCGCCAGCCGCACCTGATTTTCCGCCGCCCGGATCGGGCTCATGGCGATCCGCTCCGGGGTCAGCTTCAGCCAGGTATTGAACTCTTTGCTCACCAGGGTCGGCACAAAGGCGCCGGCCCAGAGCGGGGCCACCTTCTCACGCAGCTTGACCGCGTCGTTGACCTTGGCGTCGATGATCGGGGCCAGGTAGCGCTGCACCGGCTGGGTGATCCCCTCCACAGCCCCCTTCGGTTTCAGCGACAGCGGACCGAGCTTGACCGTATCGGCCAGTCCCTCCGACAGCCCGGTGAAGATCAGCTCGGTGACGATACGCCAGTCGGCGGTCACCTGCAGCCGAACCTTGAAGCGGAGGCCGGCCGGCAGCGGGTAGCTTTGTGAGAAGGCATTTCTGAACACCAGCTGCACCGGCAGGTAAAGGTTGATATAGTCTTCTGCCGCCGTGACCCCCACCGGTCCGTTGCGTGTCACCGTGACGGTGGTCCCCAGCATCCCCTGTCCCTCATACAGCTTGTTCGGGAGCGAGCGGTTGATGAGGCCGGCAAGATCGGTTGCGGTGGCGGTGATGCTCAGGTTGAGGGTGGACGGCGGCGCCCCGGCGGAGGCGGGGAGGGCGGTGAAGAGGAGAAAAACGATGGGTAGAATGAAGCGGAACATGGTCATAACGATTGAGGGTTGATCGGCACGGCGTTATCAACCCGCATGGTGATAAGGGATTTGTCGCCGACTTCTGCCTGCAGCTTTGCCAGGACAGGGATTTCACCGACCGGCTTTGCGTCAGTAAAATTGAGGTCTTTGTATGTGTTGTACATCTTGTCAGAATTGGTTTTCATAGCACCTGCGTCGTCAGTATTTCCGGGGACAGTTTATCAAATTATCTTTACGCCGCCAGCCTGATTTCCGCGACTACCCGATCCCATGGTGCCGACAGTAGCTTGTCGGCGGTGCGGTTGATTAGTCCCACCCGCTCAAGGGCCTGGACATCGTTGTAGACATTCTTGTAGTCCCGTGACAGTTTCCTGGCTAGCGAGCGCACACTCTCCGGCCCGTCGTCGTGCAGGCGTCGGAGCAGTTCCAGGCGGCGTGGCGTCAGTGCCTGGAGCAACCCGCCCAGATCCTGGAAGTAAAGCCGCTCCACCGGCTCTTCGACCGATTCGCCAATCTCGGCACGGTGCCAAGCCTTGACAAATTCCTGGGCTGATTCCTCTGCATCCCTGAGTTCAACCTTGATGTTTTTGTCCATCACTATTCTCCTCGAATTCGTCTGATGTCCGCAAGAAAGTCAGCCACCAAGGTTTCCACATCGCTGAACCGATACGCCTCTTCCCCGTCGCTGCCGTGTCTGTGGTCCCCTTTGCCCCGCTCGTTATCATATCGCACCAGACACTTCCCTTCGACATCACCGTAATAGAGCCGGTATTTCAGCCCACGCGGGTGGTGGGCCGTAACAGGCACCTGCCACAGAACCATTTCCCGTAGTGCGCCATCTGCATAGATAAACCGGGAACGATGTAGGAGTGTTGCGGCCATATGGTAAATTACACCATCATTGATGGCATTGGCAACTGTTATTGCCAGAAACAGAGAAGGCGCCTCTATGGGCGCCTTCTCTGTTTCACCAGATGTAACTCAACCTATAATTTCTCCGCGATCTCAGCGACTCCGCGTGAGCACTCTAGCCTTACTCCTCCAGCCTCTCCGCCAGCAGTTCCACCGTATGCTTCACCTGCACCACACCGCCGGCCTGATCGAAACCGCCGCGGATCTGCATGACGCAGCCGGGGCAGTCCATGGCCACGATCGGGGCGCCGGTCTCCCGGATGTTATGCAGCTTGCGCTGCAGGATCGGTCCGGAGATCTCCGGCAGCTTGAGGGAGTAGGAGCCCCCCATGCCGCAGCAGGTGTCGCACTCGAACATCTCCTTCACCTCATAGCCCGCCTTGCCCAGCAGTTCCCGCGGCTCCGCCGAAACCTTGAGGGTCCGCTTCAGGTGGCAGGAGTCGTGGTAGGTGATCGCCCCCAACTGTTCCCCTTCCTTCAGCGTCAAACGTCCCTCGTCCACCAGCCGCTTCACCAGTGTCGAGAAATCCACCGTCTTGGCTGCCAGTTCCCGCGCCTTCGGTAACCACTCCGTCTGTCCCAGACTTTCGAAGGTGCTGGCGAACTCGTGCTGCAGGGCCACGGTGCAGGTGGGGCAGGCCGAGATTACCTGGGTCACCTGCTCGTCCAACAGCGCGTTGATGTTGTCCACGGCGTTGCCGGCGGCGGTCTCGTAGGCGCCGTTGTAGCGGGCCGGGGCGCCGCAGCAGGTCTGCCCCTGGGGGAAGATCACCTCGATGCCCCCCTTGTTGAGGATCTTGATCAACGCCTCACCCTGCTCCGGATAGGCGAAGTCGATCAGGCAGCCGGCGTAGAAAGCGACCTTCTCCTTACCCTTGGGCTGGCGGATCTCCTTGAACCGGTCGCGGAAGGGGACGGCGGCGATGGCCGGCAGGCTCCGCCCGTCGGTCAGATCAGCCAGGAAGAGCGGCAGGTGGCGCAGGAACTTGCCTGAGCTGAGCGGTTTGGCCGCCAGGGATGCGGCCCGCAGCATGCCGTGGAAGAGGTGGCGGTTGTTGACCACGCTGTAGATCGCCCGCTGGATCAGCGGCAGCCCCTGGTCCTGCACCAGACGGCGGCGGATCTCCATGATCAGCTCCGGGATGTCGATCTTGCCGGGACAGACATCCTTGCAGGCGCCGCACTGGATGCAGAGTCCCTGGATATCCTCCGACTGCTTCAGTTCGTCGAACCAGGCGGTGAGGATGGTGCCGATGCCGCCGGTGTAGACCTTGCCGAAGACATGGCCGCCGACGAGGCGGAAGATCGGGCAGACGTTGAGGCAGGAGGCGCAGCGGATGCACTGCAGCGCCTGCTTGAACTTGGGATCGGCGGCCATCTCGGAGCGGCGGTTGTCCATGAGGATGACGTGCAGCTCTTTCATGGTGCCGTCGGTGTTGGGGGTGGGGCCGCTGATGATGGAGACGTAGCTGGTCAGCAGTTGGGCCGTGGCGCTGCGGGGGAGTGCCTTGAGGATCGGCGCGATGTCCTTGTACTGCTCGATCAGCTTCTCGATCCCCACCAGGGCGATATGGATGCGGGGGAGGGTGGTCACCAGCCGGGCGTTCCCCTCGTTGGTCATGAGGACGATGCTGCCGGTCTCGGCCACGGCGATGTTGCCGCCGGAGATCCCCATCTGCGCCTCAAGGAATTTGGGGCGCAGTTCGTTGCGGGCCACCTTCACCAGGCGCGGGATGTCGGAGGAGAGGCGCTCGTTGATCTCCTTGCTGAACAGGTCCGAGACCTCCTCCTTGGTCATGTGGATGGCCGGCATGACCATGTGGGACGGGGTCTG
>CAZSTJ010000153.1:0-8831 GCA_964609805.1 uncultured Geobacter sp.
CAAATCCTATCTCGGCTTCATCCTCTACGACCTCTTTTTCAAAGAACTGCAGAGGAATTCCCGTATCTTCGGCATCGAGACCCGGGACGAACTGGTGGACAGATCCCGCGCCCTTGCCCAGCGGCTCGGCTTCCCCGGCATGACGTTCCTGAAGCTCTCCGTGGCCGAATCCATTGTCTCCACCGTCCTGCCGGAAAACGTGGACATGGTTACGGCCCTGCATGCCTGCGACACCGCCACCGACGACGCCATCCGCTTTGCCTTGAAAAAGGACTCCCGCTACATAGTGTTGGTCCCCTGCTGCCAGGCAGAGGTTGCCGCGGTCCTCCGCAAGAACAAGGGGCAGGCTCTCGGCAAATCAACCCTGACCGAGATCTGGCGTCACCCGATCCACACCCGTGAATTCGGCAGTCACCTCACCAATGTTCTGCGCTGCCTGCAGCTGGAGGCCCATGGCTACCAGGTCAATGTCACGGAACTGGTGGGATGGGAACACTCCATGAAAAATGAACTGATCATCGCCACCTACAAGAATCTGCCCCGCCGCAGGGCAGCCGAACGTTTGCAGGAATTACTCAGACTCGTCGGACTGGAGGAAATGAACCACCGTTTTTTTATAGATCTCCCTTAAGCCAGCCCACCTTGTCACACGACTGAAATCTCCGACTGATTGTGGCGGATTTCAGCCACATCAAATGGCGCATTTCAGCCACCAATCCCGATTCACCCTCATTTTTCGACCTGTTTTGACGTACAAACTACCCAATATCAGCACGTTACTAGATCACCTCTCATTGGCACTTCCATTGCATTTAAATAAAACAACATTTTTTAAAACCGTAATACCTCAATACAGACACGCATCACACACACCACACCCGCAAAGGAGTCACACATGAAAATGAAAGCGTTGTTTGCCGCAACACTGCTGTTCGCCTTCTCCGCCACCTCGGCACTGGCAAATCCCATCGTCATCAAGTTCAGCCACGTGGTCGCCCAGAACACCCCGAAAGGTCAGGCTGCCGACTACTTCAAGAAGATCGCCGAAGAGCGGACCAAAGGTAAAGTCAAGATTGAGGTGTATCCCAACAGCCAGCTGTACAAGGACAAGGAAGAGATGGAGGCCCTCCAGCTGGGTGCCGTACAGATGCTGGCCCCCTCACTCGCCAAGTTCGGCCCGCTGGGCGTAAAGGATTTCGAACTGTTCGATCTCCCCTTCATTTTCGACAATTATCAGGAACTGCACAAGGTGACCCAGGGTCCGGTCGGGGCCAAGCTGCTTAAGAAGCTCGAGCCCAAGGGCATCCTCGGCCTGGCATACTGGGATAACGGCTTCAAGGTCATGAGCGCCAACAAACCCATCAAGACCACCGATGATTTCAAAGGTCAGAAAATGCGCATCCAGTCATCCAAGGTGCTGGAATCCCAGATGCGCGCCGTAGGCGCCATCCCCCAGACCATGGCATTCTCCGAGGTTTACCAGGCACTGCAGACCGGCGTTGTCAACGGCACCGAGAACCCCCCTTCCAATCTCTACACCCAGAAGATGCATGAGGTACAGAAGTACGTCACCCTTTCCGACCATGGCTACCTGGGATATGCCGTCATCGTCAACAAGAAGTTCTGGGAGAGCCTCCCCAAGGATATCCGTGCGACCCTGGAAGCCTGCATGAAAGACGCCACCAAATTCGCCAACGACGTAGCCAAGAAGGATAATGACGAGGCCCTGGCCGCCGTCAAGAAGTCCGGCCGCTCACAATTCATCACCCTGACTCCGCAGGAGCGCGCCGCCTGGAAAAAGGCCATGGACAAGGCTCACAAGGATAACATGAGCCGTATCGGTGCCGATGTTGTCAAGGAAGTCTACAAAGAAACCGGCTACACCCCTAACTAATCCAGGGCAAACCGATTCAGGCCGCTGCGGCCCCGCAGCGGCCTTTTTAATGACCATTTCAGGAGATTCTCTATGATGAAATATCTTGACCATCTGGAGGAAGTAATCATCACCTTCCTCATCGGCGCGGCGACACTGGTTATCTTCGCCGCCGTGGTCCATCGCTATATGTCGGGCATGCCGATCCCCGGCCTGCAGGACTGGCTGTTGACCCTTAACTTTGGCTGGGCGCAGGAACTCTGCATCTACATGTTTGTCTGGATGGCCAAATTCGGCGCGGCCTACGGTGTCCGCACCGGTATTCACGTCGGTGTCGACGTGCTGGCGACCCGCCTACCGGAGTCATGGCGTCTAAAATGCGTACTCCTCGCAATCGCCGGCGGTGCTCTCTTCACCGGTATCATCGGCACTCTTGGGGCCAAATTTGTCTGGGAAAACGGCATGCATTACGCCACCTACACCCTGATGAACATCCCGGTTGGCGATGTGCCCCAAGGTCCGACAACACCCGACCTGGAGTGGCCGACCTGGATTATTTACGCAGCGGTTCCCCTTGGTTCCTACCTGATGTGTTTCCGCTTCCTGCAGACCGGCTGGACCTTCTATCGCACCGGCCAACTTCCCCACCACGACCATGCCGCGGTCGACGGTCTCGATGAAGTGGTTGACGCCACCGAAGCGCTTGAAGTGTATGAGGAACACAAATTCGAAGGTGTGGGCCGTAATGGAGGTGCCAAATGAGTACGCCTGTCGCCGGCTGGGAACAGTTTTCCAAGCCAAAAGCAGCTAAATATATCCTTGGCATTGCCATAGCCCTGGGCGCCATCGCCATGCTGGGTAACACCGGTATCGTCTTTGCCCTGCTCCTGGCACTGATGCTGACCGGCATGCCGATCTCCATCGCCCTGGGCCTCACCGTTCTCTCGTTCCTCTTTTTCTTCACCGAGATCCCGACCGAAGCGGTCGCCATGAAGCTCTTCACCGGTATCGAGAAATTCGAGATCATGGCCATCCCCTTCTTCATCCTGGCCGGTAACTTCCTGACCCATGGCGGTGTGGCCAAGCGGATGATCAACTTCGCCACGTCACTGGTCGGTCACTGGCACGGCGGTCTGGCCCTGGCCGGCGTCATCGCCTGCGCCCTCTTTGCCGCTGTCTCCGGCTCCAGCCCAGCCACCGTGGTCGCCATCGGCTCCATCATGATGCCGGCCATGGTGCGGGCAGGATTCCCGAAACGTTTCGGCGCCGGGGTCATCACCACCTCCGGTTCCCTGGGGATCCTGATTCCACCATCCATCCCGATGGTCATCTACTGCGTCGCCACCAACTCATCGGTGGGCGGACTCTTTATGGGTGGCGTCATCCCCGGCCTGATGCTGGCTACCCTGCTGGGTGCCGTTGCCTGGTGGATTGCTCGGAAGAATAATTATCCCCGTGCCAGGAAGGCCTCCTGGGCAGAACGTCTCATTGCCTTCAAGAATAGCGTCTGGGGCCTGATGCTGATTGTCATCGTCCTGGGCGGCATCTACTCCGGCATGTTCACCCCCACCGAGGCGGCTGCCATGAGTGCGGTCTATGCCTTCTTTGTTGCTGTCTTCATCTACAAGGACGTACCGTTCAGCAAGATCCCCAAGGTTCTGCTGGATTCGGCCAGCATGTCCGCCATGCTGCTCTATATCATCACCAACGCGGTGCTGTTCTCCTTCCTGATGACTCACGAGAACATCCCGCAGCTCATGGCCGACTGGATCCTGGGACACAACCTGGGCGTGGTGGCCTTCCTGCTGGTGACCAACGTGCTGCTGCTCCTGGCGGGCAACGTCATGGAGCCCTCCTCCATCATCCTGATCCTGGCTCCGATCCTCTTCCCGGTTGCCATGCAGCTCGGTATCGACCCGATCCATTTCGGTGTCCTGATCACGGTCAACATGGAGGTCGGCATGTGCCACCCGCCGGTGGGCCTGAACCTGTACGTTGCCAGCGGCATCACCAAGATGGGGATTTCGGAACTCACCCTGGCGGTCATGCCCTGGCTGATCGCCATGATCGGCTTCATGCTGCTGGTCACCTATGTACCGATCATCTCCCTCTGGCTGCCACGCATGCTGGGGTATTAATCCGGTCTAGTGCATCAAAACGGCGGGAAGTTGAACTTCCCGCCGTTTTGCATTTCCCAAAGCATTCACTTTCACTACCCGTCATTCCTGGGGTCCGCCATGCTGATCACTCTTGTTGTCATCTTTATAGCCGCCTATGCCGCCATTGCACTTGAACATCCACTCAGGATAAATAAGACCGCCTCGGCTCTTATCGGAGCAGGGCTGCTCTGGACCATCTATGCCCTGGCATCAACCGATCATGATCTGGTGAACAGACAACTGGGCGAATCCCTCATGGGGACCGCCCAGATAGTCTTTTTCCTGATGGGGGCCATGACCATTGTCGAGGTGGTGGATGCCCACAACGGCTTCGACGTGATAACATCGCGCATCAGAACATCCAGCCTTACCACCCTGCTCTGGTTGGTCGGTTTCGTTACCTTCTTTCTCAGTGCTGTTCTGGACAATCTGACCACCACTATTGTCATGATCTCGCTGATGAAGAAGCTGCTGGAGCGACACGATGACCGCCTGTTTTTTGCCGGGATCATCGTCATCGCCGCCAATGCCGGCGGCGCCTGGACCCCCATCGGCGACGTCACTACCACCATGCTCTGGATCGGCGGCCAGATCACCACCCTGGCCATCATGAAAGGCGTGTTCCTGGCATCGCTGGTCAACATGGTTGTTCCCCTTGCTATCACCAGTTGGTTCCTGCGGGGCAAGCAGGTTATCAGCCCGGTAAAGTGTGAACTGGAATGCGGCGTTCGGATCCGCAGCACCCCCTTTGAACAGAACCTGATGTTCTGCCTCGGCCTCGGCATCCTCATTGCGGTGCCGATTTTCAAGACAATCACCCACCTGCCGCCCTTCATGGGGATACTCTTCGGCCTGGGGATACTCTGGCTGGCGGGAGAAATTATCCACAGCCGCAAGGATGAGGAGGCCAAGGAGCATCTCACCCTGGTACGGGCACTCAAACAGATCGACATGAGCTCCATCGTCTTTTTCATCGGCATCCTGCTGGCGGTGGCGGTACTGGAGCACACCCACATCCTCACCGGCCTGGCGGGCTGGCTCACTGTGACTGTCGGCCGTGAAGATGTCATTGTCACCATCATCGGCCTGGTGAGCGCAATAGTGGATAACGTGCCTCTGGTGGCTGCTTCCATGGGGATGTACAGCCTTCAGCAGTATCCTGCTGACAGTTTCCTCTGGGAATTTATGGCCTATTGCGCCGGCACCGGGGGATCTATCCTGATCATCGGCTCGGCGGCAGGTGTCGCCGCCATGGGGCTGGAAAAGATTCATTTCTTCTGGTATGTGAAACGGATCAGCGGGTTGGCGTTGGTGGGGTATTTCGGCGGGATTGCAGCATATATTGTCCAATACCGGTTACTGCACTGACAATCCGATCAAACAGATATCACCGCACGCAGCGCCAGACCCCAAGCAGACGCCCCATAATTGCCCCCAGCAGCACAGACACGGCACTGAACATGGCCCCCATCTTGGCAGCCTCCATAATTGTGTGATCCACAAATGCCTGGCCTGCCACGAAGAGGGCCACCGTAAAGCCGGTGCCGGCCACGACACCGATAACCAGCAGATCACGTTTCCGTATCCCTTCCGGCATGCGGAACCCCAGCAAGTCCGCCAGATAGCCGAAGATAAATATTCCCGTCGTCTTGCCGATCAGCAGCGACGCCAGGACCAGCCAGGTCACCGTCCCGGTATTGGTAAACTCCACCCCAGCATTCGCCAGCCCGAAGATGAATAATCCGATATCAACAACCGCCTTCCATTCATGTTCGAAACGGGCCAGCGTCGAGTAGTCCGCGGGGTTCTCCTCAAAGAGATGCACGGTCTCGCGACGGGAATGGGGCAGAAACGGCACAATGAACACCAGTGCCAAGGCAGGATGCAGCCCGGCCAGGTACAGGCCGGCCCAACTCAGGCCACCGCCAACGATCAGGTACGGCCAATAATTCCTGACATCCAGGCGTCGCAGAACGTAGGAGAAAGCCATCCCCCCTAGAGTCAGCAGCAGCCAGACCGGCTCCGGCTGCCGGAACGGATCCGGATAAAACAGGGCAATAATGGCCAGTCCGATGGCATCGTCGAACACTGCCAGCAGCAGCAGAAACGAGACCGCCGGATGGGCAGAACCGAAGACGGCCCTGGCCGCCAGCCAGGCGAGAGCAATATCCGTAGCTGTTGGAATCCCCCAGCCGTTGGCAAAGGAGTCCGTGCCGAAGGTGAAATTGAGGAACGTGTAGGTCAGCGCGGGCCCCACAACGCCGCCAAGGGTTGCTAGCAGGGGGTTCATGGCACGTGAGAAAGGATGAAGGTCGCCCCCCGGCAGGCAGCTTTGGGTGATCTCCACGGCGGCAATGCCGAAGAAGAGCACCATGAAGATATCGTTGGCAAGAAAATGAAACGACAGGGTGCCGATGAACGGCGTGGTATCAAAACGATGATAGCCGACCGGATCGAGGTTCGCCCAGGTCAGCGCCACGAGCACACCGCTGATCATCGGGACGGAGAACTCCCGCAGCAGGCTGAAATGCTGTCTAAAGGAACGGGATTTCATGATCGCCCCGCAAAAATTTCAAAAAAGATGTAGTCGTCAATTTTATCCAACACCAATCTCTTTTTCATGAAAGAAACTAAAGTTAACAACTCGAAGCACCATCGATTGTTCAGCTAAATTCACCCAAATACTGGATATTTAGCTTGCCGCTTTCAATCATTGGTTATATATTACTTCCTATGCGTTTGAACCGAACCGCCATCGCCATCACCACTTGCGTGGTAGCCTTTTTCATGACGTTTCTTGGTATGCGGCTGTCATTCCTCGACAAGTCATCGAAACCGAAACCAAAGCCTCGGGCGGTACTCAAGTTCGCAGGAAAATCATTAGGTTCAACCCCAAACATCCTTAAATCCACTACTAATTCCGATATAATCGCCATCTGCGACACGTCAGTTTTTCCCTCTAACATTCGGATCGCATCGGCAGTATCTCCACTACCTTCAACACTTCCCCTCATCTCCCGGGCACTGCATTGCCCCGGTAGTCGTGCGCCCCCCTGTTCCTGATTCCGGCCCAATCTCTAGCTGAATTCTACGTTCCGTAAGTCCCGGCAGCCACGGTTTCTGTACGCCCGTCCCGCCGTACGCCTGACACCGTGCTGCTTTTCAGTCCGGTGCACCGGCCTCCGCCCCCGTGCGCCGGAGGAGAATTCTCATGGTTTCGCTTTCAATTGTCATACCGGTTTACAACGCCGAAAAGACCATCGGCGAACTCTGTCGCAAACTGGTGAAACTGCTCACCGGACGCTGCCGGCTGCAGCTTGTACTGATCAACGACTACAGCCGCGACGACACCGACCGGGTCTGCCGGGAACTTCTGGAGGAGTTCCCCGGCATCGTCACCTACGGACGCCTATCCCGCAATTTCGGTGAGCACAACGCTGTCATGGCGGGCCTCAACCAGACACACGGCGACTATGTCGTAATCATGGACGATGATTTTCAGAACCCGCCCGAAGAGGTTCCCCGTCTGCTGCAGGAGATTGAAGAAGGATATGACGTGGTCTACTGCGTGTACCCGATGAAGAACGACAGTTTCCTGCGCAATCTGGGCAGTTATCTGAACGGGACCATGGCGCGGGTCGTGCTCAAAAAGCCGGCCAACCTGTACCTCTCCAGCTTCAAGGCGCTCAACCGCTTTCTGGTGGACGAAGTCATCAAGTGCCGGACCCCATCCCCGTACCTCGACGCCATCATCCTCCGCACGACCCGCAACATCGGCACCATCGAGGTCCGCCACGATCAGCGACGGACCGGCAGTTCCGGCTACACCTTCAAAAAGCTGCTGGCACTCTGGGGGGACATGATCGTCAGCTTCTCCCTCATTCCGCTCCGCTTCCTGGCCGTTGCCGGCCTGGTGCTGACACTGATCGGAATGTACTCCTTGGCCGACATGATGATCAAGGATTTTTACCCCCAAATGACCGATCCGTCGGAAATAGAGCAACTGACATCGGTCAGCATATTCTTCAGGGGTTTCCAGCTCTTCGCCACCGGAATCGTCGGGGAATATGTCGGACGCATCTACCTGCGGCTCAACGAGGAACCACAGTTCATTCTCCGGGAACTGCTGGGTGGCGGCAGAGGGAGTTCCGGTCATGAATAACACCCCCTTCACCCTGGCCGTCGCTCCCGGTGCTGCGCGGTCTGTTGCGGGTTCCCTCACCTCCGGCAAGGCCCTCCATGATGACGGGTACGTCAACGAATGGATCAACCACGCCCGCCGGAACGCCTCGCTGGAAGCAATGCTGGTGCCGCTCGATGCGATTGACGGGTGGCAGCGCAATCCGCTGAACGGTAATATCTGCCACAGGACCGGCCGTTTCTTCAGCGTCATCGGGATACACTGCCGCCATCGTGTCGAGCGTAATGAACTGGAATGGGACCAGCCGATCATCGAACAGCCGGAAACCGGCATCCTGGGCATTCTGGCCAGGACCGTGAACGGCACCCTGCACTTCTGTCTGCAGGCCAAGGTGGAACCGGGCAACATCGGCACGATCCAGCTATCGCCCACTGTCCAGGCGACCTACAGCAACTATACCGGCGCCCATGGCGGCATCACGCCGCTCTTTCTCGAACACTTCATGTCCCCCCCCAGTTCTCGGCTGCTCTTTGCCCGAATGCAGAGCGAGGACGGCGGCCGCTTCATGTACAAGTCCAACCGCAACATGATCGTGCTGGCGGATGACGGGTTGCCGGTGGATTTGCCGGAAGGGTTCATCTGGCTGACCCTGCAACAG
>CAZSTJ010000154.1:0-8794 GCA_964609805.1 uncultured Geobacter sp.
TCAAACTTTACCGGTGCCACCGCTGTTACCTTCGGTGGTGTTGCAGCCACCAACTACAGCGTGGTGAGCGCCACCAGCATAACGGCCACCACTCCGGCAGGCAGCGGCCTCAATAAGAGTGTTGTGGTGACCACCCCTAGCGGCAGTTCGTCTGCAAATAGCCTGTTTTCCTACGACCCGCCAGCCGTCACCAGTATTGCCCCGACTCACGGCCCCACCACGGGTGGTACTTCCGTCACGATCACCGGCGCAAACTTTACCGGTGCTACCGCCGTTACTTTCGGCGGCGTTGCCGCCACCAGTTTCAGCGTGGTGAGCGCTACCAGCATAACCGCCACCACTCCGGCTGGTACTGGCATCAACAAGAGTGTTGTGGTTACTACTCCTAGCGGCAGCTCGTCGGCAAATGGCCTATTTTTCTACGACCCGCCAGCAATTGCCAGTATCACTCCAACTCACGGACCCACCACGGGTGGTACTTCTGTTACAATTTCTGGCTCAAACTTTACCGGTGCCACCGCTGTTACCTTCGGCGGTGTTGCAGCCACCAGTTTCAGCGTGGTGAGCGCTACCAGCATAACCGCCACCACTCCGGCAGGCAGCGGCCTCAACAAGAGTGTTGTGGTTACGACTCCTAGCGGCAGTTCGTTGGCAAATGGCCTGTTTTCCTATGATCCACCAACAATCGCCAGCATCACACCAAACAACGGCCCCACCACGGGTGGTACTTCAGTCACGATTTCCGGCACAAACTTTACCGGTGCTACCGTCGTTACCTTCGGCGGCGTAGATGCAAGTTTTACAATCGATTCTGATTCAATAATCACTGCAATAACGCCAGCAAAGACCGCAGGACAAGTAGATGTTAGGGTTGCAAGCAACGGTCAAACAAGTAATTTAAACCAATTCACCTATGTTCAGTATTATCCAGTAACGGCTATTTTCATTGGTGATGGTATAGGGTCAATTAACAGTACCATCCCTTCCTATCCAACAATAAATTGTACTGGAACGAGTGGTAGTCAGTGCTCGTCCCAAATTTTTAGTGACGGAACAGCGTTATCATTAACTGCATCGCCTGACGCATCAAGTTCAAACTATTCGATCTTCATGGGGTGGAGCTCAACTCCAATAAAGCAGGGCTGTAATGGGGATGGAGACTGTGTATTTACTGTTGATGCTACTACAATAATAACGGCGACTTTTGCCTTAGATAAACTGGTAAACAATGAACGGACTTCCGAATTATTTAGTTCAGTTTTGGCCGCCTATGCCGCAGCCTCAAGCGATGATACAATCCAAATTCGTGACAATACGATGTTGACAAAACCTTTTGAGGAACCATTAACTGTAAGTAGAAATCTGAAATTGATAGGGGGGTATTCTTCCGGATTTGGTGCTGGGACGAATACCGGTAAGAGCATTATGTCTGGTCCACTGAAAGTTATGAGTGGCACTTTGAAGGTTCAGAACATTTTCGTTAGATAGCATGGCTACTCGTGGAATCAATGTATTGGTTACTCTTGAGTAGACAATTATGTTTCCATCTGAAAAGTTCGAAGTGCGTCCGCTAGGGGACGCCAATAAAATAAAGGGGTTAGCTCGTGAAGGCTACCCCCTTTGTTGTTTGTGGAGCATTTGGTGAGAACGCTTTGAGTACAAGATTTAAACTGGAATTCCAGCCAACCCCTTATCGGATCTGAAATCACTTTGCCTACCAGTAATATTCTGCCCGTGTATCAAACCACAACCAAGCCATGCTCTGCTCATCCAGTGAGGCAATGAGGATGATCTCACTACGCAAGTCATGTCAAGATGCAGTCATGAGCCACAACAGAGATCGGTGCGGGCTGCATCGACACGTCGTATTTCCTTTAACAGTTCCTCGATCTCCACCGGTTTTGACAGATAGCCGTCAAACCCCTGTTTCAGGAACTTTTCCCGGTCTCCATTCAAGGCAAAAGCCGTCAGAGCTATCACCGGCTGATGCGACTCATCCGCTTTTTTTCGCTCTCTGAGAATGGCAAGCGCTTCTTCCCCGTTCATTTCGGGCATCTGGATGTCCATCAACACAAGATCGAAAGAATTTCTCTCCAAAGTTTCAAGAACCTCCCTGCCATTACCGGCTGTCGTTATCCGGTGTCCCATCTTGTGCAGGATGGTGGTGATATACTTCTGATTGATCGGATTATCTTCAGCAACCAGGATGTTCAGGACGGGGCCGTCCCACTCGATCAGCGGCTTTTCTTTTGACGGAACCGGATCATCGACAACTGCGGTCAGAACCCATAGGGTAAAATAAAACGTCGAGCCCGCCCCCGGGGTACTTTCCAGGGAGATCTCGCCTCCCATAAGGATTGCCAGGCGCTGGCTGATGGTGAGTCCAAGACCTGTCCCGCCGTACTTTCGGCTTGTTGATGAGTCAGCCTGTGTGAACGGGGCAAAAATACGCTCCTGCTGCTTGTGAGTGATCCCGACCCCTGTGTCGGCTACGCTCAGGATCATCCTGACCCTGTCTCCGTCCCTCTTCAGCATACGTGCGGTGATCAAGATTCCGCCAGTCTCGGTGAACTTGACAGCGTTACCCAGCAGGTTGAGCAGAATCTGGCGGAAACGGAGCTGGTCGCCCATGAGAAGGTCCGGCAGGTCAGTAGCGATCTCGGTCGAGATGGAGAGGTTCTTGGACCTCAGTGATGACGTCTGTGTGGCAACGACACTTTTGATCGCCGAGCGGAGCGAAAACGGGGCTTGCTCCAGTTCGATCAGACCCGACTCGACCCGGGAGAGATCAAGGATATCGTTGATAAGCGCAAGCAGGTTGTTCCCCGAGTGTTTGATGCATTCCAGAAATTCCGTCTGTTCATCGGTGAGTTCTGTCATCTCCAGCAGTTGTGACATACCGATGATACCATTCATCGGTGTGCGGATCTCGTGGCTCATGTTGGCCAAAAACTCGCTCTTGGCCCGGTTGGCAGCTTCAGCCCTCTCAAAGGCAAGCGCAAGGTCCTCCTCGGCCTGTTTACGGTCAGTGATGTCCGTAATGCAGCCGATAAACCCTGTCAATGCGCCGAAGGTATCCTGGAGAGGCGTGGAAATCCCTCTCACCCAGTACACCTCGCCCGCTGGGGTTTTAAAGCGGTATTCCGACGAGAAAAACCGGTCGCCAGTAACAGCGCTGCCCCATTCATCAAATACCCGGTTCCGGTCCTCCGGATGGAGGGCCCGGACCCAGCCGGTTCCCATGGCCTCTTCTTCAGATAGGCCTGCCAACTGGCACCACTTCAGGTTCACGTAGCAACATCGTCCCTCAAGGTCGGTCTGGAAAATGCCCACCGGAGCATAGGAGGCAAGTGCCCGGAACAGCGCCTCGCTCTTGTACAGCGCCTGCTGGGTCTGTTTTTCCCGGTCAATGTCCGCCACCGTCAGCAGCAGGCACTCCATGGCCTCGCTGCCGCTTGCGACACAGGTGTCGCTCCGTCCGGTCAGGCGAACCCAGTGTAGGGTTCCGTCGGGCCTGCAGAGTCGTACGTCGATGTTCTTTTCCAGAGGGTTCTTGAAAAAGGCCTTGTAGCGGGCCAGAAAAATATCCCGATCTTCCGGGAACATAAACGCGGCAACCGATAAGCCGATATAGGAATATCCCGCCGACCCCAGCATGCTCGCAAAGGTCTGGTTGTGCTTTAATATAAGCCCCTGTTCATCCAGGGTCAGATATCCGACCGGTGCGTGATTGTAGAGGTTCTGGTATTCGTCACGGACCTGCTGTATCTCACGTTGCGCCTGCAGCAGTTCCTCGTTCTGCATTTCCAGTTCAAGCTGATGCACCGAGAGGTCGTGGATCAGGGTGCGTACATCCTTGTGGGACAGGGCCTCCTGAAGGTCGGTCGACTGTTCCAGCATCGCCTCTGCACGGGCATTGAGCTGCCGATATCTGCTGTCGAAGGGATTCATGGGGCCACACCCTCGGCCCTGAGTTTTTCCAAGTGCTCACGGCACTGGGTCTCCTTGGCAATCAGATTTGCCTCAGCTGTTTTGCGGTCGGTGATGTCGAGACAAAAACCGATGTACCCCAGGAATTCATTGTTGTCGTAGCGGGGCGATCCTTCGTCGCTCACCCAGCGATATTCGCCGTCGGCACGCCGTAAGCGATATTCCATGCAGAAGGTGAGCCGGTTGTCAAAGGCGTTCACATAGATATCCAGACAGCGCTGGTAATCCTCTGGATGAACCCCTTCGACCCAGCCGTGACCAAGCTCCTGTTCCAGCATGCGGCCGGTAAATGAGAGCCAGGTCTGGTTGAACCAGGTGCATCCCTTGTCCGGTCCGGACATCCAGACCAGGGCCGGGGTGTAGTTGGCGACGGCGGCAAACAGCTGCTGGGATCTTTGAAGTTCCTCTTCAGCCTGCTTGATCATCGTGATATCCACAAATGACAGGACTGTTCCGGAAAAGGCCTTGGGACCGATGGAATAGGGGACGATCCTCATCAGCAGCCATGTGCCGTCGGCAAGCATCACCTCCTGCTCCACCGGGCGATTGTTCAGCTGCACCTCACGGACGATCTTGGTCGGATCCACATTCACCAGGTAATGGGGAATATGGGTGATGGGCCGTCCGATGTCGCTGTCCAGCAGCCTGAAGATGCCGATCATCTTCTTGGAGAATCGGCGCACTTCCAGGTTTTCATCCAGCAGCAGGTTGCCGATCTGAGTGGCGGAGAGCAGGTTGTCCACGTCGTTATGCAGCTCGGTCAGTTCGATGATCTTGCTCTGGTACTCGGCATTGACGGTGAACAGTTCCTCGTTGGTGGACTGCAGCTCCTCGTTGGAGGTCTCCAGCTCTTCGATGGTGGCCTGCAGGTTCTCGCGGGTAAACTGCAGCTCCTGCTCCATGTCGCGCAGACGCTCCTCAGCTTCTTTGGAAAGATCATAGGTCTGAACCGCTTGATTCATATCCGAGGACTCGCGTCTGACCTCATCAATATAAACAGCCACAACCGGTTCCTGCTGTTTTTTGTTGGGCAGCGGCTTGATGCGGAGATCGATCAGTCGGGATTCACCATTGCGGGTGATACGGATGTTGGAGAAGCGCAACTCCTGGTTCTGCCGGAATACCTTGTGGATGCCGGTGGAAAGCGGAATAGAGATCTCTTTGATAGCCATCTTCGAGATATCGTTTACCATCTTGCCCGACGGTAGTTTCAGGTAGCCATCGGCATCTCCGATGATCTGCATGACCTCCATCTGTTCGTTCACCAGCAACGAAAGCGGTAGATAATCCCCCACTGATGCAGTCAGAAAACGCTCCAGCAACCGTTCCTCTTCGTTGGTGCGCAGAGAACGGCGCACCGTGCTGAAATGGCCGCGCATCTCCCGGAAGCGGGTATCGGTCACCGAGGGAAGGTTGATGGTGTCACCGGCCTGACGGACTCGCCCCCGGGCTCGGTAGAACTTGAACTTCTGCTCCAGCGGCTCGAAGAAATCCGCCATCTCACCGGTGGTCTCACTGCTCCCCAGGAACATGACCCCGCCCGGCGACAGGGAGAAGTTGAAAAACTCCATTACCTTGCGCTGCAGAACCGGCTGCAGGTAGATCAGAATATTGCGGCAGGAGAGCATATCGATATTGGTGAAGGGGGGATCCTTGATCAGGTTGTGCTGGGCGAAGACGACCATCTCACGGATGGAGCGGGCGATCTGGAAGTTGTCATCCCGCTTGTGGAAATACTTGGACAGGAAGCGGGGTGAGATATCGGCGGCGATACTTTCCGGGTACGAGCCGCTGGCGGCGAAATGGATGGCATCCCGGTCAATGTCGGTGGCGAAGATCTTGACATCATGATGCAGCCCGAGCCGCTCCTGGCACTCTTTGGCAAGGATGGCCAGTGAATAGGCCTCCTCGCCGGTGGAGCAGGCAGATACCCAGAAACGAACCTCACGCTTGCCGGCGTTTTTGAAGATCTCCGGCAGGATCACCTCATCCAGATAGTCGAAGGCTTCCTGGTCGCGGAAGAAACAGGTCACACCGATGAGGAGTTCGCGATACAGAGCTACGACCTCAGCCGGATAGTTCAGCATGAAGTTGAGATAATCCTTGATGGTGTCGGTCTGATTGATGGTCATTCGCCGCTCGATGCGGCGAGTGACCGTGCTTGGTTTGTAATAGGTGAAGTCTATCTTGCACTTGTCCCGCAGCAGGGAGAAAATGCGTGTCAGTCCGTCCTCGTCGGAAAGCAGCGTCTCGGAACGTGCAGCATTGGTGTTGTAGGGGTGTTTTGCAAATGCCAGTAACTGCTCGGGCATTTTTGACGGCGGCAGGATGAAATCGGCCAGGCCGGTTGAGATGGCCGAGCGGGGCATGCCGTCGAACTTGGCACTCTCCTCGTCCTGTACCATGACAATCCCGCCTGATTCCTTAACGGTACGCACCCCGCGCATGCCGTCGCTGCCGGTGCCGGAAAGGATGATCGCAACAGCTTTCTCGGCCTGGTCTTCCGCCAGCGAGCGTAGAAACACATCGATTGGCAGGTTGATACCCCGGGTATGATCCTGTTCGGAGAGGATCAGCCTGCCGTGGAAGATGGTCAGGTTTTTTTTGGGGGGGATCAGATAGACGTTGTTCGGCTCCACCATCATGCCGTCTTCGGCACGGTGCACCGGCATGGCGGTCTTCTTGGAGAGCAGTTCAACCATAAGGCTCTTGTAATCCGGTGAGAGGTGCTGCACTACAATGAAGGCAAGGTTGCTGTCGGGGGGCATACTGGTAAAGAAAAGTTCGATTGCCTCTAGCCCTCCTGCCGAAGCTCCGATGCCGACATAGTGGGTGGGGGTCGGAAAGGTCTTAACAACGGCTGATTTTCTGACGCGGGTCTTCTTTGTTTCCAATGTCATTCATTCTCCCGGGTAGCGGACAATTCTAAGGTATCACCTTGTCAATATAGCATCAAAAATATTGAGAAGAGTAGCATAAATGTCATTAAATCTTTATATGTTAGCTAGTTGTTGAGCTCAAAATTCGAGAGATTTTGTTAATGAATTGCAATGTTTGCGCGCTGATCGTGCGGGGTTAGATCTGCATCATTTACCAAATCAGTCCCGCCACGGGGAAAATTCACGTGCACAACATAATGTTCAGGCAATTACTTGGAAGGGGGGGACGATATTATGTGAATGACATTTTGGGGGGCCGAAGAACGGTCGCCTTTATACAAGAGTGATGGAAATAATCAATAGAAAGTTCGAAGTGCATCCGCTAGGGGACGCCAATAATAACGAGGGGTTTCAGCTTTCTGCTGAAGCCCTTTTCTGTTGGAAATGTTTGTTATTATTTAGGCAGTGTTTAATAAAGGTGAAAATTTTTTATGGAAATCTCGTTTAAAACGTGACAGGGTACATACTCTTAATTACAGGAGACCGGTTACAATATGAAGAAAGAGTCCTACCTTGACTGCGAGCGGATCGTCATCGATCCGGGCGAGTTCTATACCAGCACAACCATTTCGGTCATCTCAACCCTGCTTGGCTCCTGTGTGGCGGCCTGTCTGTTCGACCCGAAGAACAAGCTGATCGGTATGAACCACTTCATGCTCAGCAACCCCCGCTATTCCCGCAACCTGCCGATCCATATCGCCGAGGCGGGCCGCTACGGCATCCACGCCATGGAACTGCTGATCAACGACATGATGGCCAAGGGGGCCCAGCGTCAGAATCTGCGGGCCAAGGTCTTCGGCGGGTCAACGATTCTGTTCGGCGAGGGGAAAACCGGTAACTTCCAGTGCGTGGGGGAGGTTAACTGCAAATTCATCCGGGAATTCCTCCACAACGAACGGATCCCGGTGGATGCCGAAGACCTTGGCGGTAATCTGGGCAGGGTCATCCACTTTTCCAATATCGATTTTGCCGTGCATTGTCGGAAGATTAAGTCTGAGCGCAACCTGCAGCTTGCTGCCCGTGACCGGGACTGCTGGCAGAATGCCATTGAGAACCAGCAGCGTGCACAGGCCTCCGTAGACCTTTGGTGAGCAACACCACAAACCTTTCATAGTTACAGCCTTCATCCATGCATTTCTCTAGACATTGACCCCTGCCCGTCTTCCTCGTATACTAATGAAAATGAATATGCCGACAGTAGCGTGAGGATCGTGACCCATGTGCGTCCGGTCCGGATGCGTGTCGGTTCTGTCTCCCCGCCAGGGGTGGGACGGGGTGAGCGTTCTGCATAGCGCCGCTTGAAATCCAGACAGGGGTGGAGCCATGGTACCTGAGTATAGTGTCCAGAGGCAGGGGTGGAGGATCGAATGCGGAGACAAGTGTGTCCTGAGCCATAACGGCCGCCAGGCAGAGTGTGTCCTGGTTGATATCTCCGTTTCCGGGGTTCTGGTCAGCTGCGAACACGATATTGCTGATACCCTGCAACCGGGGGCGGAATGCGGCCTTTTTCTCTGCAGTGATCCGCAGATGTGCGCGGCTGAAGTCCCCTGTATCGTAACCCGCCGTGATGCCGACCGTATCGGCTTGCAGTTTCCACCCAGCATTTCACAACAGTAACGGGGATCCTATGAGAATCTATCTGATGGCGGGCGCGCTGATCATATCCCTTGTGTCGCCCTGTGCCGGTGAAAACAGTGTGAAGGAAAGCGGGAAAGAGATTGGTCGCGACTTCAAGAAGTTAGGCAAGGAAACCGGGCACGCCTTCAAGGAAGGGGGCAAGGAGATCGGTACCGCCTTCAAGGAGGGGGGCAAGGGGGCCGGTCAGGCCTTGAAACAGGGGGGCAAGGAACTGGGTCCTGTCTCTT
>CAZSTJ010000155.1:0-8765 GCA_964609805.1 uncultured Geobacter sp.
GCGCTCCTTGAGCATAACGTCCGCCGCCCGCTCGACCAGGTTGCCGGAGATACCGGCGGCAACCCTGGCCAGGGTGCCCATGCTGCAGGGGCAGACCACCATGGCATCTGGGGCTGCCGAACCACTGGCGGCCGGACAGAAGAGATCGTCCGGATGGACCATCTGGACGCCCCCGTCTATTTCAAGATGCTCCTGGAGCCGAATGGTTGCTTTTGCCAGATCGCCTGACAGATCCAGACCGGTTTCTTCCTGGCAGACCTCGCTGCCGCTGACACTGGCAGTAAAGATTACCTGAAATCCTCCCAGACACAGCTGTTCAACCAACCGCAGCCCGTACACTGATCCCGAGGCGCCGGTCAATGCCACCAATATCCGCTTACCGTTCATAATCACCTCACTAGGACCTCTAGGGCCGAGAAAATCAGCACGGCGACGCTGATGTAGCCGTTCATGTTGAAAAAGGCGGCGTCAAGTTTGGTCAGATCGCCATCCTTCAACAGCCAGTGCTCATAAGCCAGCATCAGGGTCACGACAACGACCCCGGCCATGAAGATCTTTCCCAGTCCCATGAATGCCGGCAGGGCGATCAGCAGGGCCAGCATGATCAGATGGAACAGGCGCGCTGCCCAGAGTGAGCCGTTTACCCCCAGAGCCACCGGGATTGAATGCAGTCCCGCCCCCCGATCGAACTCGAGATCCTGCAGGGCGTAAAGGATATCAAAGCCCGCCACCCAGAAAAGGACGACGCCCCCCAGAATCAAGGCCGGAGCCTCCACTGTGCCGCGGATGGCGATCCAGGCACCGATGGGGGCAGCCGCCAGACAGATCCCCAGCACCACGTGGGCCAGGGCCGTGAAGCGTTTGCAGTAGGAGTACAGCACCAGAAAAAAGATCGCCAGGGGCGAGAGCTTGAGACAGAGCGGATTGAGGCGGGCAGCCGCTGCCAGCAGCAGTGACAGGGAGGCGGCGATGAACAACGCCGTGGCCCCCTTGCTGATCAGGCCGGCCGGTATGGCCCGTCCGGCAGTGCGTGGGTTGCGGGCGTCGATCTCGGCGTCAATAAGTCGATTAAGCCCCATGGCGGCGGTTCTCGCTCCGGCCATGGCCAGAACGATCCAGAGGGTCTGCTGCCAGGATGGGAGCCCCCGTGCCGCCAGCAGAGCGCCGGTCAGGGCGAAGGGGAGTGCGAAGACCGTATGGGAGAACTTGATCATCTCCAGGAAGACGGTGATTTTACGTAGCATGGTTGTTTCCGTTACGGTTGTCATAGTGATGGATAGTTAATTCAGTCCGTATTCCCGCCAGCGCTTCGTCACCAGTTCGGCTATCTGCTGCTCGGGGCGGAGTGGTTGCCGGGGCTGCCCCCCACCGGTGGCATCCAGGGCCAGGCGGGTGCCGGAACTGTCGCGGAACAGACTGTTGGCGCTTCCGGCCAGGTTGATGCAGCGCCAGGCCAGGTCCGGGGCCGCGGGGCCGGCATCTGCGGCATCAATGAAGATCGTCAGACGGGCTGCGTTAAACCAGGGGGTCCGCCAGAGCAGGTCGGCAATCTCCCGTACCATGCCGTGATCGGGTGTTGCAAGGGTAATGACGGCACTCTGGTGGAAGGTCCACTCCAGCGGGAAATAGATATCGACGATCGCGGGGACGAGCCGTTTCAGGAAGGCCAGCAGCAGCCGTTCCCACCCCTTTGCCATCCAGCAGTCCTCCATGGGGGGTGGTCCCACAACGGTGGCGGGGATGATTGCCCCGGGCCGGCGCGATATGGTGCTGATCCGCAGGAGAGGGGCCAACCCTGGGGGTGCATAATATCCCGTATGGTTGCCGAAGGGACCTTCCATAACGGATCCGGCCGGATCGACAAACCCTTCGATGACGACCTCGGCCATGGCGGGTACCTGCAAGGGGACGGTCCGGCAGGCCGCCAGGGGAATCGGTTCGCCCCGCAGGAAACCGGCAAAGGTCATCTCATCAAGATCACCAGGCAGGGGGAACATGGCACTGAACAGAGTTGCCGGAGGCCCCCCCAGGGCAATGGCAACAGGCATCGGCCTCCCGAAATCCCGCCAGGCCTCAAGGTGCCGGGCAGCGCCGCTCAGTTCTCCCCAGCGGATGGCCAACTCCCGCGGCCCGTGGACCTGGCACCGGTACATGCCGCAGTTGGGGGCGCTGCCGTCCGGTGCAGAGGTAAAGACCTGCGGCAGGGTAATGTAGCGGGGGGAGGCGGTTGCGGCCCCGTCACCGGGCCACCCCTGCAGGAACGGTAAGCTTGATAGATCTGGTCTGACCTGAATCTGGTCCCAGGCCGGGCTGGTGTTTGCCAGTGGTGTGAATGCGGCAAATTCCTTTAATCCGGTGATTTGCCGGTCGAGAATAGCAAGATCAGGGAGAGGAATCAATTCCAGCAGCCGGTCCAGGCGTTCCGTCAGTTGTTCGGGACGGTCAACACCCAGGGCGCTGCAGGTCCGGCGCAGGGAGCCGAACAGATTGGTGGCGACGGGGATGGAGCTGCCGACCGGGAGACTGAAGAGCAGTGCCCGCCCCCCCTCTGGTTCCTTGCAGACGCGGTCAGTAATCGCGGCAATCTCCAGGAGCGGGTCTACCGGGACATTTATGCGGGCAAGCTGGTTGTGCTGGTCGAGGAGCGCTATGAAATATTGCAGGTCATCGGGAGACATGACGGGTCTCAGGAGTCAAAGCGGTTGCGATAGTACTCTTCGCCCCTGCGACGGCGTATTGCCAGACGGTAGAGCGCCTCGTACCTGCTGGCTGCCTCATCCCAGGTGAAACGTTTCGCCATGCCGTTCTTGCGCAGGGCTGCCAGCCCGGGCTGGTTGTTGTAGTAGGTGTAGGCCGCCCAGCCGACCGTGTCGAAGAGTGCCGTTGCGGTGTGCTGGTAGAATTTGAAACCGTCACCGGTCAGCCGCTCCTCGTCGAAGTTTTCGACGCTGTCGTCCAGGCCGCCGGTGGCACGCACAATCGGCGGGGTACCGTAGGCCAGGCTGTACATCTGGTTCAGGCCGCAGGGTTCAAAGGCAGAAGGCATGACGAAAAAGTCTGCGCCTGCCTCTACCTTATGGGCGAGAGGTTCGCTGTAACCGATGTAGCAGGCAAACTTTTCCGGGTACTTTGCGGCGATGTCGCCAAAGTAGAAATGAGCCCAGGGTTCACCGTTGCCGACGATTACAAACTGGACATCCATGGAGAGGATGCGGTGGATGGCCTCGGCGATCAGGTCGGTTCCCTTTTGTTTGACCATGCGGGAGACCACGCCGAACAGCGGTACATCCGCACGCTGCGGCAGTCCCATCTGCTGCTGGAGGTCCTTCTTGCAGGCGGCCTTGCCCGATTTAACGGTGCGGGCTGTGTATTTCTTGGCGATGAACGGATCGCAGGAAGGGCTCCACTCCTCGTAATCCACCCCGTTCAAAATGCCTGACAGGTCGGCGGCCCGATCCCGCACCACCCCCTCCAGTCCCCAGCCGAAGGCGGGTGTCTGAATCTCCCGGGCATACTCCTCGCTGACGGTGTTGAGCAGGGTAGCGTGATAGATGCCACCCTTGAGCAGATTGACCTGGTCGTCCTTTTCCAGTTCCAGATAATTGAAGTGTTTCCAGCCGATGCCGAGCACCTCCATCAGGCCGGGGTAGAAGTTCCCCTGGTGCTGCATGTTGTGCAGGGTCAGCAGCGAGGCAGCTGCACCGACGTAACGGTCATGCAGATAGGAGGTGTTGAGTAGCAACGGTATGCTCCCGGTGTGCCAGTCGTGGGCATGGACCACATCGGGGTGGAAGTCGAGCATCTTGCAGAGTTCGAGCGCCGCCTTTGAGAGGAAGGTGAAGCGGTTGTCGTTGTCCAGATACCCCTTGCCGTCCTGCTGATACAGGCCTGCCCTGCCGTAGTATCCCTCATGTTCCAGAAAGTAGACCGGCACGTCGCTCCCCGGGAGCCTCCCTTCGTAGACCCCGCAGTACTGGTGCCCCATGATCCCCATCGGTACGGTCAGGGTGCCGGGTAGCAGGCGCAGCCCGTACTTCTCGCGGTTGACGCTGTAGTAGCGGGGAATGACCACGCGCACATCGTGTCCCTGTCGGGCCAGATATTTGGGGAGGGCGCCGACCACGTCGCCGAGACCCCCTTCCTTGGCAAAGGGGGCGGCCTCTGAGGCAGCGAAGAGAAGGGACAGCGTACCGTGCGGCTTTTTCACAGAAACTCTCCGGGATTGCGTCTCCCTCCCCGCGACAGGGAGGGAGTTTCAGCAAGAATTATTTCGGCACGCTCTGCCAGTCGTCCAGGAACTTCTTGATGCCGGCATCGGTGAGGGGGTGCTTTGCCAGTTGCACCATGACCGAGTAGGGGATGGTACAGATATCGGCGCCGATCAGGGCGGAGTTGAGCACATGGATCGGGTTGCGGATGCTGGCAACGATAATTTCAGACATGTAGCCGTAATTGTCGAAGATGGTGCGGATCTCTTCGATGATCCCCATGCCGTCCTGGGAGATGTCATCCAGGCGGCCGACGAAGGGCGAAACATAGGTGGCGCCAGCCTTGGCGGCCAGCAGTGCTTGCATGGGGGTAAAGATCAAGGTCACATTGGTCTTGATCCCCTTGGCCGTCAGTGCATGGCACGCCTTGAGTCCTTCCGGGGTCATGGGGAGCTTGATGACGATGTTCTTATGAATCTTGACCAGCTCCTTAGCCTCCTTGATCATGCCGGGGGCATCCAGTGAGACGACCTCGGCCGAGATCGGACCATCGACGATGGAGGCGATCTCCTTGATGACGTCCTTGAACTTGCGCCCCGATTTGGCGATCAACGAGGGGTTGGTGGTCACGCCGTCCACCAGGCCCAGATCGTGGGCCTCGCGGATCTCCTTCACATCTGCGGTGTCGATAAAAAATTTCATGATTTCCTCCTGTCAGGTTGTTGTATGGTCAAGTTGTTCGCGGAATTTTTCAAGGCAGGTCATGGAGCAGAAGTAGTGCCGATGACCGTCCAGTTTCCCGACGACGGCATCCTCTTCCGAGACATATACGCCGCAGACCGGGTCGCGGTGGGTTGTCGTGACATCCTGTCCCGGGGTCTCATCCGGTACTTCCTTCTTCTTTCCTCCGATCATGGCAACGACGATGCGATAGCCGATGTAGATCAGGAGCAGCCAGACCAGCATGCGTATCACGGTCGTCCCCCCGTCATATCCTGGTCACCTTTTCGTCGGAACGGAGTTCTCCGAGCAGCGTGGCAACCGTTTTCTTGAGTTGTGGATGCAGCAGGCCGGGGGCCAGATCGTGCAACGGCTGCAGCACAAACCGTCGCTCGGCAAGTCGTGGATGGGGTACGGTCAATTCCTCCTCGCCGAGAACCTGATCGCCGTAGAGCAAAAGGTCCAGATCCAAGCGGCGTGGAGCGTTCGGTTCGCTCCTGACCCGCTGGAAGGTCGTGGTTTCTATCTCGAGAAGCTTGATCAGAAGTGCGCGCGGGGGGATGGCCGTGGTGAGCCGCAGCACGGCATTGTAGAAGGGGGAAGGATCAGTTGTCCCCACGGGGGATGTCTCATAGAAGGGAGAAAGCCCGGTTACCTTGCTGTCGGGGAGCTTGCCGATCTCGGCCACTGCCCGGAGCAGGTTCAATTCGCGATCGCCCAGGTTGGAACCGAGGGCTATGTATGCGTCAATGGGCATCAAAAGATTAAACCATAACGGCCGGAAAGCGTCAACCGTTACGCAAAAAAACACCCTGACAACCAGGAGGGAAAAGTTGTCAGGGCAAATGAGGTTAAATTGGACCTCTCATGTCTTATTTATACCAGCCGCCCGAATTGCATGCAAGAAAAAAATCATGTGCCGTTATTTTTTTCCAGTCGTGACAGTCACGGCAAGACCGATTTGGGGACACTCCTGCTGCAGGGGGCAGTCGAGGCACAGCGGCCTGACCCGGCAGTATCGTTTGCACTGTTCGACGATCTGGGCGTGATATTCGTTGAAGAGCGTCACCTCGGCGGGGAGAGTCTCCATGAAGAGTCGGCGGGTCTGGTCGTAACCGGCATCGGCCGCAAGCCACCCCAGGCGGTGGAACAGGCGGCGGGTGTAGGTGTCCACCACGAAGGTCGGTTTGCCCCCGGCATAGAGGAGGATCGAGTCGGCGGTTTCCGGGCCGATGCCGCGCACCGCCAGCAGTTCGCTGCGCAGCTGTTGCCAGTCGCCGCTGAACATCTGCTCCAGCGAGCCGTCGTGACTGAGGAACAGCCAGTCGACAAAATCTTTCAGTCGGCGGCTCTTGACATTGAAATAGCCTGCTGGCCGGATCAGTCCTGCCAACACGTCTGTCGGGCAGGTATGAACCGATTCAGGTGTCATGATGCCGGCGCCCTTGAGGGCGACGATGGCCTTTTCCACATTGGTCCAGGCGGTGTTCTGGGTGAGGATGGCACCGATGCAGACCTCGAAGGGGGTCTCGGCGGGCCACCACTGGAGTGGGCCGAAGCATGCGAGGAGGCGTTCGAAGACCGCCATCAACGGCAGGGAGTGTTTTACCGGCATGAGGGGAGTCCCTCGGCCATGCTCGGGTAGCGCAGGACCACGCCCAGTCTTGTCAGCATGAGGTCGTTGGCGACGATCCGGGATTCTGTGACGTAGGAAATCATCAGCGGCGACATGACCTGCCTCGCCTCCTCCAGAGTCACCTGGGGTTGGCGGGGATAGCCGAGCAGGTCGGCGCAGGCGTTGAAATAACTGGTCATGCTGCTGGGGTGGCCGTCGCTGACATTGTAGATGTCGCCCCCCTCCCCCCGTTCTGCCGCTATGACACAGATATCGGCCAGGTCCCGGGCATGGATGCGGTTGGAAGGGCCTGCCTCCTCCTCCCGCAGGAGCGGCTGTCCTTGGCTGATCTGCATCAGCGGCAGTCGCCCCGGTCCGTAGATGCCGCTCACCCGGAGGACGATTACGGCGGCGCCGGATCGGGTGCCGTAGTCACGAAAGGCTTGCTCGGCATCCAACCGCCGCTTCCCCATGGCCGAGACCGGTTCCGTCGACGACTCTTCCGTTACAATCCCCCCACCGGTCTCGCTGTAGACGGAGGTGGCACTGATGTAAATAATCGTCTGCGGTGGGTCTGACTGTTCCATGGCGGTGATGAAATTCCGGGCCCGGGTGTCGCTGAAACCGCCCCCCGGAGGCGGAACAAAGTAATACACGAGCGCGCCGGACATGTCCGGCAGCGCTATCTGCTCTGCCGTATCCAGCGAAATGGCATGGGCGGTGAAACCCTCTTCCTTCAGCTCGGTCACCTTGTCAGGTGATCGTACCAGACAGGTGACTTCGGCGCCCCGGTCCCGCCAGGAGCGGGCCACCCGCCCCCCGATATAACCGCATCCGGCAATGACAACCTTTTGCATTGATGCCCCCATGAAAAAAACCCCGCGGTTGCCCGCGGGGTTCTGAATGTAGCACAACAACGGTGTATCTGTTTACTTCTTCTCGCAGGTGTCCTCATAGTTAAGGGCAGCCAGCTTCTCGTAGTAGGCAAAGTGTGCCTTGCTCCAGGCAGCAGCCTTCTTCATCAGTTCGTCAGCCTGCTTGGGGTTGGCCTTCTTGAGCATACGGTAGCGGTTCTCCGCATTGGTATACTCGCTGAACTCGATGGTAGCAGCCTTGCTGTCCAGCTGCAGCGGGTTCTTGCACTCGGCGGCCAGGGCCGGGTTGTAGCGGTACAGCGGCCAGTAGCCGGATTGTACGGCACGTTTCTGGGCATCAACACCGGCAGTCATGTCGATACCGTGGGCGATGCAGTGGGAGTAAGCCAGGATGATGGACGGACCGTCGAAGGCCTCGGCCTCCAGCATGGCCTTGACGCACTGGGCCGGATTGGAGAGGGCTACGGTTGCAACGTAGACCGAGCCGTAGGACATGGCGATCATGCCCAGGTCTTTCTTGGAGACCGGCTTGCCGCCGGCGGCAAACTGGGCCACAGCGCCCAGCGGGGTTGATTTGGATGCCTGGCCGCCGGTGTTGGAGTACACCTCGGTGTCAAGCACCAGCAGGTTGATGTTCTTGCCGGAGGCGATGACGTGGTCAAGGCCGCCGAAGCCGATGTCGTAGGCCCATCCATCGCCGCCGATGCACCAGACCGATTTCTTGACCAGGTAGTCGGCGATGGGAACCAGCAGTTTGGCAGTGGCGTTCTTGCTCCCCTTGAGGGCGGCCTTCAGTTTCTCGATCCGGCCTCGCTGTGCCTCGATGCCGGCCTGGTTGGACTGATCAGCGCCCAGAATCTCCTTGAAGAGCTTGGCATTGGCTGCAAAGGCCTTGTCACCGGCCAGGGTGGCGACATATTCCTGGGCCGACTTGGTGAACTGGTCTACGGTCAGACGCATACCGAAACCGAACTCGGCGTTGTCCTCGAACAGGGAGTTGGACCAGGAAGGACCGCGGCCGTCGGCACGCTGTGCATAGGGGGTGGTCGGCAGATTGCCGCCGTAAATGGACGAGCAGCCGGTGGCGTTGGCGATCATCATCCGGTCGCCGAAGAGCTGGGTCAGCAGCTTGAGATACGGGGTCTCGCCGCAGCCGGCACAGGCGCCTGAGAATTCAAACAGCGGGCGGATCAGCTGGTTGCTGCGGAGGTTTTCCAGCTTGACCTGGGTCGGGTCAACATCCGGCAGGGCCAGGAAGAAGTCGAAGTTTTCGGCCTCCGAGGCACGCAGCGGTGCCTGGAAGTGCATGTCGAGGGCCTTGTGACCGGCAACCTGCTTGTCCTTGGC
>CAZSTJ010000156.1:0-8744 GCA_964609805.1 uncultured Geobacter sp.
GCTTTTCATGTTGACTGCGAGATAGCAGACAACGCCTGCAACCAATCCTACCCCAATGGCCGCATTGGGGCCAACATAACCGGCAGTCGGGGTGATGGTGGCCAAACCCGCGATGGCGCCGGAAGCCGCGCCCAAGGTGGTCGGCTTGCCCAGCTTGATCCACTCCATCAGGGTCCACATCGCCATGCCGGACATGCCCGCCAGGTGGGTGGCGACAAAGGCCGTGGCCGCCACCTCGTTGGCCGCAAGCGCGCTGCCACCGTTGAAGCCAAACCAGCCAAACCAGAGCAGGCCGGTACCGAGCATGGTCATGGGCAGGTTGTGCGGCAGAAAGTTGGTGTGGCCGAAACCCTTTCGCGGTCCAACGACCAGCACCGAGGCCAGCGCAGCCACGCCGCAGGTGGCGTGCACTACCAGGCCGCCGGCGAAATCGACCACGCCCAGTTTGGCCAGCCAGCCACCGCTACCCCAGACCCAATGACAGACCGGGTTGTAGACCAGGATGGACCAGAGCAGGCTGAACACGACAAAGGCGGGAAACCTGACCCGTTCGGCAAAGGCGCCGGCAATCAGCGCCGGGGTGATGACCGCGAACATGCACTGGTAGATCATGAACACGGTCTGCGGAATGGTGGTGGCATAGGTGTCGCTGGGAGCGCTGGTCACTCCGCGCAGGCCGGCCCAGCTCAAATCGCCGACCAGGCCGAGCCAGTCCGGGCCAAAAGCCATGGAATAGCCGATATAGACCCATTCAAGGGAAACCAGGGAGATGAGAATCAGGCTCTGCATGATTGTGCCGAGTACGTTCTTGCTCCTGACCATCCCTGCATAGAACAGGGCCAAGCCCGGGGTCATGAGCAAGACAAGACCTGCCGCCGCCAGTATGAATGCTGTATCCGCACCGTTGATCATCCCTGCTCCCATGCCTGCAGTTTATTCGCTCCGACACCGCCGCGGATTTCGGCGCGGCCAGCTCTTTCGGGCAACCCTCGCGCCCATCCCGTGGCATTTTAATACAAAAAAAATGCCAACGATCAAAGAAACGATCAATATGCTAAAATAACTTAAAGAATTACGCCTACAGCCAGGACACACAAAAATAATTACTACATAAATGTCAATCTACCTGGTAAATAAAACAAATATGTTGATCCATATTATTTTGCTGCCGGATTTGACAAAACAATGGGGCGGGAGTAAATTTTTTTTTAAGGCTTACGAGGCGAACCCATGCATTCAGCGCTTCATCCTTGCATCACAGGCTGCACCAGACAAACTACCGAACCTGAGAACTAACCTAAACCGGATCATTCCGGATGAAACGACCCGCACAGGCGCCATAATGACCATCAACGAACGCAGACGCTTTCTCAGGCCCGAATCGCTCAACTTGCTGGATTATCTCGTGGTTGACGAACAGGGAAGGCTGGGGGAGTATTCCATGGCAAGAACGCTGAACGTCAGCAAAGGTGGGATCCTTATGGAAACCCACATCCCCTTGCCCAAAGGCTTGCAGGTCATGATCACTCTGGGCTTGCAGGATCAGTTGATCGACGTCATGGGCAGGATCGTCTACACGACCCACGATTCAGGTCGGCACCAGAACGGGATCGCATTTTTTCACCTCTCCGACCATGATAAACACATTCTCGACAAATATGTGACAGCCTTTCACCAGCGCTACATCGAAGACGCGGGCAGGCATCCGCTGCCGATAGCGGACGCCTGACCCCGTGCCCGGTTCGGGCGTCAGTTTTATTCCTTCAGTCGTCCGTATTCATCGTCGTACCGGACGATATCGTCTTCTCCCAGATAACTGCCGATCTGCACCTCGATCAGTTCCAGCGGGATGACGCCGGGGTTCTCCAACCGGTGCATGGTGCCGCTGGGAATGTAGGTTGCCTCGTCCTCCTTGAGCAGAAACGATTGCTCGCCGTTTTGTATCCTGGCCGTGCCGGAGACCACCACCCAGTGTTCGTGGCGATGATGATGCATCTGCAGGCTAAGGCGGGCGCCGGGCTTGACCGTGATCCGTTTTATCTGAAACCGGTCATGCATCTCCAGGATAGTGTAGCTGCCCCAGGGACGATAGACTGTTCTGTGCATGAGAAACTCGTCGCGCTTCTCCCGTTTCAGCCGGATCACGATCTCCTTCACGTCCTGCGAGCGATTCATGGGCGCGACCAGCACCGCGTCGGCGGTTTCCACCACCAGGGTGTCGCGGAGACCGATGGCGGCCACCAGGCTATGTTCGGCCCGGATCAGCGAATTCTCCACGTCGATCAGCAGGGCGTCGCCGCGAACGGCATTGCCCCGTTCATCCTTGGCTGACACCTCCCACAACGCCCGCCAGGAACCAATGTCGTTCCAGCCTAGATCGGTCTCGACCACGGCCGCCCTGGCGGTCTTTTCCATCAGGGCATAATCGATGGACTCAGCGGGGCACCGCGCCATGATGTCGGCGGCAAAGCGGAAGAACAGGCCGTCGGTCGTGCCTTTTGTCACCGCCTCCTGCATGCAGTCGACAATCTCGGGCGCGTGTTGCCGCATTTCCGAGAGCACGGTGTTGGCAGTGAAGGCAAACATGCCGCTGTTCCAGAGGTACCCCCCCTCCTCGAGGTACGCCTTTGCTTTGTCCAGCGGCGGCTTTTCCACGAATTCGCGGACCCGCGCCCCTTCGCCCCGGGCAATGTATCCATACCCGGTTTCAGGGCGATCGGGGACAATGCCGAAGGTGACGACCTCGCCCTCCTTGGCCAGCTCGGCCGCCGCCTCCACCGCCCGGGCAAAGGCCTCGGGTTTGCCGATCAGGTGATCCGCCGGCAGCACCAGGAGCACATCGTCTCCCCTGCCCTGACCGGCCACATAGGCGGCCGCACCGCAGACCGCCGGCGCGGTGTTCTTGCCCAGGGGTTCGAGCAGGATGCAATACTCGGTGTATACCCCCAGGTCCTCCATCTGATTCTTGGCCATGAACCGATGCTCCTCACCAACCACGATGATTGGCGCAACCGCCCCTGGCAGATCGGCCAGCCGCTTGACAGTGTTTTGCAGCAGAGACAGGTCGCCAATCAGATTGATGACCTGTTTGGGGTACAGTTCCCGGGAGAGCGGCCAGAGCCGGGTGCCGGTGCCGCCGGCCAGAATGATGGGTTGAATTGCCACCGAATCACCTCTTGCGTGGTTAGTTGTGAGAAATAATGTCTGAGTGTACAGGGCCATCCCGCGAAACGATGGGCAGCCATGCTGCTGGCCACATCAACGCGCAGCCGGTGTTGAATGATCCTGAACAGCAACCTGGAATGTACAGTACCGGGTCCAGGCACGGATGGTCATGGCGACCGCCGCCGAAAGCGTATTTGAAAGAAACCGGGAAATGGGGTATATACCTGCTGCCCAAAGGCACAGGGTGACGCAGGCATCCCCACGGTATCACAGGCTATCGCCCGCTGGCAACCATTCCCTGCCCTATTTTACCAGGAGAGCACAGTGAAAGGCATTATTCTCGCGGGCGGATCGGGAACCCGTCTGTACCCGCTGACCCGCGTCATCAGCAAGCAGCTGATCCCGGTCTACGACAAACCGATGATCTACTACCCGATGTCGGTGCTCATGCTGGCCGGCATCCGCGATATTCTCATCATTTCCACCCCCCAGGATCTGCCCAGGTTCGAGGAACTGTTTGGCGACGGCGCCCACCTCGGTCTGAACCTCAACTATGCTGTCCAGCCCCGGCCCGAGGGACTGGCCCAGGCCTTCCTCATCGGTGAGCAATTCATCAACGGCGATTCGGTCTGCCTGGTGCTGGGCGACAACATTTTTTTCGGCCACAATTTTGCCGGCATTGTCCGCAGCTGCGCCAGCCTTACCGACGGCGGCATCATCTTCGGCTACCTGGTCAAGGACCCCCAGCGCTACGGGGTAGTCGAGTTCGACGGGGACAACCGGGTAATTGGCATCGAAGAAAAGCCCAGGCAGCCCAAATCGCGGTATGCCGTGCCTGGTTTGTATTTTTACGACAGACAGGTCGTTTCGGTTGCCCGATCGATCAAGCCGTCGGCCCGGGGCGAGTTGGAGATCACCGACGTCAACACCCATTACCTCGGGCAGGGCAAGCTGACCGTGGAGTTGCTGGGCCGCGGATTCTGCTGGCTCGATACCGGCACCCATGAGTCGCTGCAGCAGGCAGCAAGCTACGTCCAGGCGGTGCAGGACCGACAGGGGCTGAAGATTGCCTGCCTGGAGGAAATTGCCTTTCGCCTTGGCTACATCGACGCCGGACAGGTCGAGCAGCTGGCCGCCTCGATGATGAAAAACCAGTACGGCATGTACCTGATGGACATGCTCAACGAAACCAGCTCTCCAAGGACAACACCCTGACATCATGAATATTCTTATCACCGGAGCAGGCGGCCAACTGGGTCAGGACTGCACCCAGCTCCTCGGCAGCCGCCACACCGTCACCTGCTGCGACGTGCCCAGGATCGACATCACCGATGCTGGGCAGGTCGCCTCCATCTTTGCCGCCTGCAAGCCGGACGCGGTCATCAACTGTGCCGCCTACACCGCCGTGGATGCCTGCGAAACCGACCAGGAGCGGTGCATGGCGGTGAACGCCGCCGGACCGGAACTGCTTGCCCGTCAGTGCCAGGCCCAAGGCAGCCGCATGCTGCAGATCTCCACCGACTACGTCTTCGACGGCACGCGACCGGCTCCCGGCTGCTACACCGAAACCGATCCGCCCAATCCCCTATCCATGTACGGCCGGAGCAAGCTGGCCGGCGACCTGGCGGTGCAGGCCGCCACCGACAACCACCTCATCATCCGCACCGCCTGGCTGTACGGCATCGGCAACAAGAATTTCCTCAAGACCATGCTCCGGCTGGCCATTGCCGACCCGAACCGCACCACCAAGGTGGTCAACGACCAGCATGGCTCGCTGACCTGGTCCTGGCGGCTGGCCCTGCAGATCGAACGGCTGCTCGACAGCGACCTGACCGGCATCGTCCACGCCACCGCCGAAGGCCATTCCACTTGGTACGAGGGGGCCCGTTTCTTCCTCGACGCCATGGGCGTGCCCTACGCCATGGTTCCGTGCACCACCGCCGAATACCCAACCCCGGCCCATCGCCCGGCCAACTCCATCCTGGAAAACACCCGGCTCAAGGCAGCCGGCCTCAACCTCATGGCTGACTGGCGGGACGATGTCCGCCGCTTTGCCGAGCAGCATCGAGATGAACTGCTGCGGGAGGCCAGGGGCTGATCCAGCCTCATTGCCGTGAGGCAGGGGGATTGCCCTGGCTGACAGGCTTCTCCTCGCCGATCTTCTTTGGCAACAGTTCGTTCATGATGGCCGGCTCCTTCTGCTGAAAATACTGCCGCAGGCGAGGGTCATCGATGAGTGCCTGCAGCATCGCCGCTCCAACCTTGAGATAGGGCGAGGACCAGGAGCGGCGGAGCAGATCGTTGGTGGTGGAAAGGCTCGAGGCCAGGAACATATAGAGCAGCGAGGCGATCACCATGGCCTTGACGCCGCCGAGCGCAAGCCCGAGAAGACGGTCGAACCAGCCAAGCAGAGTAATCTGCATCACCCGGTGCAGCACCTTGCCGATCAGGGTGAACGCCAGGGCAGATACGAGAAAGATGGCGGCAAAGGTGATGATGAAGGTCAGCTTGGGATTGTCGACGAACCGCTCGGTCAGGGGAGTAAACCCGGCCGCGTACTGTCCGGCCAGGTAATAGCTCCCCACAAGGGCAAAGAACGCGGCCAACTGCCGCATGAACCCGATCCAGGCGCCCCGGGTCAGGAAAAAGAAAAAGATGAAGGCGACCGCCAGGTCGAAATAGGTCAGGGCATTGAAGGTCGGCATGGACGTCTACTGTGGTGCGGGTTGAACAGGAGGTTGATCGGCCATCCGATGCATGGCAGGGTGGCGACGCCTGGACGGCTGCCTCAATGCGCCCGGACAATTGGCTGCCTGGGTCGAGGGCGCGGTCGATTATACCGAATCCTTTGAGAATGACAACACATAGCCCGTATCCTGTCCCGCCGGCACTGGAGAACCTGGTTGCCGACATGCGTGCTCGCACCGCGCATCTGGCGCCGCTTGCACCCGCATCGGGACGCATTGCTCTCCTCAACCTCGACCTCCTCGCGCTCTTGCTGGCGGAGACGGCCACCCTTTCCCTGCTGACCGACCTGCTCTCTCCTGCCGAGGCCACGGTCCTGGCGGGTTTTCGCTTTCCCAAGCGCCAGCTCGAATGGCTGGGCGGCCGATTGGCCGGCAAATACTGCCTCGCCCTGCTGGCGAATGCCGAAAACGAGCTAGACCTGTCTTCATTTAGAGACATTTCCGTCCTGCCTGATGACCACGGCCGCCCCTGGGTACATCTATCCGGGGGGCACGGTTTCCCTCCGGCCCTGTCCATCTCCCACAGCCGGGGGTTCGCCGCTGCCCTGGCGGTACATGACGGTCCCTGCGGCCTGGACATCCAGCAGTCCACGGCAAAACTCTTCTCGGTGCAAGAGCGGTTTGCCAGCGACGAGGAAATTGCCGGCATGGGCGCCATTGCCGATCCGCTCACCAGGTTGACCGCGCTGTGGACGATCAAGGAAGCGGTGAAGAAGGGCCTGCTCTCCGACAGGCCGACCTTCCTCGGTCGGGTCAAGCTGTCTGCCTTCGCAGACAAGGATGGGACGGGATACTGGACGGCCCGATGCACAGTAGCCGACGATACGGAGGCAATAGTCACGGTGCGCGTCACCGAAATCGAGGGGTACCTGATCGCCTGTACCGTGGGGGTTGACCGTGCCTGAACTACCGGAGGTGGAGGTGACACGACGGGGACTGCTCGCATCGCTGCCCGGCAGGCGCATCGTCGAGGTCGCCTGCAGCGCGCACCGATTGCGCTGCGATTTGCCCCATGCATCGCTGCGGCGTCACATTGCCGGCCAGACCATCATGACCATCGACCGAAGGGCCAAGTACCTGCTGTTTCGGATGGAAAACGGTGCGGTGCTGCTGGCCCACCTGGGCATGACCGGCAAATTCGGAGTGGTGTCAGTGGAAACGCCACTGCACAGGCATGACCACCTGCGGTTGCGGCTGGATGACGATTTGGAGGTGCGCTACAATGACAGCCGCCGCTTCGGCTTGATTGCGGTCTGGCCCGCAGAAGAGGCACCGGCCTTCGAGGAGGAGTTTTCCCGCGGCGAGGGGCTGGAACCGCTTGGCCCGGATTTCACGGCGGACAGACTCTTGCATCTGGCCCAGGGCAGGAAAACGCCGGTCAAGGCCCTGCTGATGAACGCGCGACTCATTGCCGGCATCGGCAACATCTACGCCAACGAGACCCTGTTCGTCGCCGGGATCCATCCGCGGACAGCGGCGGGTGCGCTCTCGCGGGACGACTGGCAGCGCGTCGCCACGGCCGCGATCGACATTCTGACGCGGGCCATCGAGGCGGGTGGCTCGACCATTGCCGATTTTCTCGGCGCCAGCGGCAACCCGGGGTATTTTCAACTCCAACTCAATGTCTATGGCCGCAAGGGGCTGCCTTGCCCTCGCTGCGGCCGGGCCATCGAAAAAACCGAGTTGGCCGGCCGGGCCACCTATCACTGCCCTACCTGCCAACGTTGACCGAATCGCGGCCAACAAACCACCGCCTCGGTTGATAGTCGCCAATAAGCAACAGCAACTCTCCGGCTCTTTCCCTCATCCCAGTCCAGGCAAGCGCTTCCGGCCCAGCCTCGCTGTCTTAAAAAAGAGACAACAGCCTTCCGACTCACTCCTTGTAGAGTGCCGGGACGATGTGGTGCCGATTGAGCAGCTTGTAAAAATCGGTCCGGTTGCGGTCGGCCATCTTGGCGGCCTGGGAAACGTTGCCCCGGGTGGTCTGCAGAAGCTGGATTAGATACTGCTGCTCGAACTGCCGCCTCGCCTCGGCCAGCGGCAGAATTTTCTTCTGGTGCTGTTTCAGAGCGTCCAGCAGGAGGTCCTCGGAAATGAGGCTTGAGGTGGCCAGGGCCACCGCGTTCTCGACCACGTTGTACAGCTGCCTGATGTTCCCCGGCCACGGCGCCTCGACCAGCACCTGCATGGCCTCGGGAGTAAATCTGCGCTCCATGCCGTCTCCCTTTTCAGTAAGCAGGGAGGCAAAATGTTCCGCCAGCAGAGGAATGTCTTCTTTTCGTTTGTGCAGGGGCGGCAGTTCCAGGCTGACCACATTCAACCGGTAAAACAGGTCTTCCCGGAAGGCATTCTCTGCAATCGCTTCCTCGAGATTGCGGTGGGTCGCGGAGATGATGCGAACGTTCACCGGCACCGGACGGGAACTGCCCACAGGACGGATCTGCCGATCCTGGAGGACACGCAGCAGCTTGACCTGAATGTGCAGCGGCATGTCGCCGATCTCATCGAGGAACAAGGTGCCGTTGTGGGCGGATTGGAACAGGCCGGCATAACTCTTGAGGGCGCCGGTGAACGAGCCCTTGACGTGCCCGAACAACTCGGATTCCAGCAGGGTTTCAGGGATGGCGGTGCAGTTGACCGGGATGAACGGCCCTTTCCTGTACTGACTGGCCCGGTGGATGGCAATGGCCAGCAGTTCCTTGCCGGTGCCGCTTTCGCCCCGGATGAGCACGGTGGAATCGGTCTCGGCCACCAGCTTGGCGCGGGACAGCAGTTCCTCCATGATCGCGCTCCGGCAAATGATGTCCTGCCGCCACTCCTCCCGATCCGAGA
>CAZSTJ010000157.1:0-8665 GCA_964609805.1 uncultured Geobacter sp.
GTGGCCAGTGGTATGTAGCGGGCAAGCGGAGCGGCAAACAGGACGACACAGAGGAGTGTCAGGGCATGGATCATCCCCGATACCGGGGTGCGGGCGCCGGAGCGGATATTGGTGGCGGTGCGGGCGATGGCGCCGGTCACCGGGATGCCGCCGAACAGCGGCACCGTCAGGTTTGCGATCCCCTGGGCCACCAGTTCCACGTTTGAATTGTGCCGGTCATTGCTCATGGAATCGGCAACCACAGCCGACAGGAGGCTCTCGATGGCGGCCAGCAGTGCTACGGTCAGGGCCGAGGGGAGCAGCGGCACGATGAGGTCCATACGGAATTCCGGCATCTGAAACGAGGGAAGTCCGGTGGGGATGCCGCCGAACTTGCTGCCGATGGTCTCCACCGGGATCCCCATGATCCCGACGCAGGCGGTGGCCAGCAGCAACGCCACGATGGATCCGGGCACTCTCCGGGTGATGCGCGGGAAGAGCAGGATCGTTGCCAGCGAAGCCGTTGCGATGCCGATGGCGAGGAAATCCGCCCGGTTCAGGTGTTCGGCGATATAGCGCATCCGTTCAAGGAACTCACTTGGCACCGGACCCTCGACCCTCAGGCCGAGGAAGTCCTTGATCTGGGTGGAGGCGATCAACACGGCAATGCCGTTGGTAAAGCCGATGATGACCGGCCGCGGGATGAACTTGACCGCATTGCCGAGCCCGGTAAGTCCGAGGAAGACCAGGATCGCACCGGCCATCATGGTGACCATCAGCAGGCCGGACAGGCCATGCTTGGCGATGATAGCAGCGATGACCACCACGAAGGCCCCCGTAGGACCGCCGATCTGGGTCCTGGAACCACCCAGGGCCGAGATCAGGAAGCCGGCAATAATGGCAGTATAGATGCCTGCCTGGGGGGTGACGCCGGACGAGATGCCGAAGGCCATGGCGAGGGGGAGGGCCACCAGGCCGACGGTAATACCGCTGGTCAGGTCTGCCGAGAGGTCGGCGGTCGAGTATCGCTTGAGGGATTCAACTGACTTGGGGAGCCACTGTGAGATCAATGAACTTTTCACGGCGTTGTCTTTCTTTACAGAACGTGATTGTCAGACGTGGAACAAAAAACTCCGCAAGGGCCGTGGGCACCTTGCGGAGTGGTTGATTACTTCTTGAAGGTTTTCATGATGTAATCGGCGAGAGCCTTCGCATCTGCGTCGGAAACCGCCTTGGCGTCAAAGGCCGGCATGCCGCCGCCCCCTTTGCGGATCTTGCCGGTGATCTTCTTGGCGTCTTTGATCCCCTTCAGGGTCTCCTTGGGGTTCATGATGTTGCCGCCGTTCGGGTGGCAGGAGGCACACTTGGCCTTGAAGATCTCCTCGCCGGTTGCGGCCAGGGCGGAGGTGGCGAAAAGTGCAACAGTCAGGAGGGAAACGGCCTTGATAATCTGCTTCATGGGAACTGCTCCTTTCTTCGTATGGTGTACCTGTTTCCGGAAGAGTGCCGATGTCGGTAACAGCCTGCCGGAAAAGGTAGTTGAACATCTTACCACCGCAATCTTCAGCAAACAAGTGTTGAGTCGAAAAATCCGGCCTTGACCGATAGAGCACATTCCTCGTTATTGTATCGAATTAATCTGGGGTCCGGAGGTTGTCCAAAAGGGTCTGTACCTCCTCCATGGCTACCGGGCCGTATTGGCGGTCTCCCACCATGACGGCAGGGGCATTGCCGCAGTTTCCCAGGCAGGAACAGGGGAGCAGGGTGAACTGACCGTCCGGTGTGGTGCCGCCGGCATTGATGCCGAGATGCTGCTCGAACCGCCGCATCAGCGTTTCCCCCCCCATGTTCCAGCAGGAGATGGAATCACAGACATGGATGACGTGATTCCCCACCGGACGTCGATAGATCATTTCGTAGAAGGTGGCCAGTTCCTCGACCTGAAGAGGGGAAAGACCCAGGAGTGAAGAAGCTTCCAGTACTGCCTCATCGGTCAGCCAGCCGTAATGACGCTGCAGCTCTTTCATGACATCGACGGCCGCTTCTCTGGCGGTGACGGCATTCCGGACACGCAGCGCAAGTTCTGCTTGTAATGTTTCGGGGATCATGGACCGGTATTATAGATGCTTTGGGGCGGGGAGCAAGAGGAAAACCGCTGCGCCGATGTTGTTGCTGTTCCTGGTCGAGGCGGCTGCCTGGGATTAGAACTCCGGGGCTGGTGAATGAAGCACCGTCTCTATGGCACAGGTGAGTCGATCAGCGTTGAAACCGTCGATCGACAGCTCGGCTGCTTCACCGGACATGACTGATACGACGAGTTGCTGGAGCCGATCGAGGCGGTGCAGGATGATGTCGGGTCCGGAATCCGTCAGAGGGGAGGCGGCGGTCTCTTCCTGACCCGCTGCCGCCCGGTAATACTGTTGGAAACTGTCCATCCCCCAGCTCTTCATGATGATTTCGTGCAGCTGTGGTCCGATCAGGTGAGCCGCTTCGATGATGGCTTGCCGCGATACCGGCCGGCCGTGATGATGGGATGTTGTTCTGCATGCCTCACCGATAATGACCAGATGCTCGATATGATGCATGAGCCCAAGGGTGAAGGCCTCTTCCGGCGGTATACCCAGGTCGGGCGCCAGAAGCTGGCAGATCTTTCCCATATTCAGGGAAAGCTCAGTGAGCCAGAGGACTTCGTCCTTGTACCGTTTCCCCTGCAGGATACGTGAACGAAGGGAAAACATGATCACCAGCCCGTGCAGCTGGGTGAAGCCCACCCGTACGATGGCCTGCTGCAGATCGAGGGTCGGGTAGAGGTAGGCGATGTAGGTGGAATTTGCCAGACGGAGCAGTTCGGCCGACAGCGTCGGATCGTCCTTGAAGATTGCCGCTATTTCCGAGATGCGGGCGTCAGGATTGGCAATGAGAGCCTGAATCCTCTGGATAGTTGTCGGCAGGATCGGGATCTCGACCCTGTTGAGCCGGACCTTGCGCAGATTGTCGGAGACAAATTCACGGTCGTCGTTGGTGAACTGGTGCAGATTTAATGATGACCTGTCACCGGAAATGAGGGCTGTCAGAAAGACAGCAGCCTCCGGCGGTAGTTGACTGGGGGGAGGAACAGGGGGCGGATTCACCGGTTTCACGGCCTGTTTCTCAATCACGATGGACGGCGCCACAATCGCGAGCGGCGGTGGTTCGGATGTGCAGAAGCAGAAGAGTCGGCTCAGCCACTGGAACATTTGTTCCCTCACAGGCGCTGCGTCAGTACATGATTGTTGCTGCCTAATGATGATCGGCATAAAAATTGAAATCTTTAATAAAAACTGAAACGAGGTGGTGGCTGAAACATCGGTGGCGACTGTCCTGAGTACCAGTCGCCACCGATCGATGCACACCTGTCCGCACATTACCCCGTATTAGTTAACCGTCAATTTCCCTTCCTGCAGCTCCACCCTCATGGTTCCCCCTTCTGTCACGGCCCCGGAAATAATGGCCCGCGCGACCCGGGTTTCCAGCTCCCGCTGCAGATAGCGTTTCAGGGGGCGTGCCCCATAGACCGGATCATAGCCGGCCCGGGCAATAAACTTCAGGGCATCGTCTGAAATCTCGAGGGTTATGCGCTGCTCTTTCAGGCGCTGCTTGAGTTGCTCGGCCAGCAGTTCGGCAATCTTGGCCACCTCATCGAGATGGAGCGGTTTGAAGAGCACCACATCGTCGACCCGGTTGAGGAATTCGGGGCGGAAATTTGCCTTTAGCTCATTCATGACGGCAATGCGGGCACTTTCACGTATGTCGCCGTCGGGGGTGATTCCCTCCAGCAGGTGCGGCGCACCGATGTTGGAGGTCATTATGATGACCGTGTTCTTGAAGCTGACGGTACGGCCGTGGCTGTCGGTGACCCGGCCGTCATCCAGGATCTGCAGCAGGATATTGAACACATCCGGGTGTGCCTTCTCGATCTCGTCGAACAGCAGGACACAGTACGGCTTGCGGCGTACCGCCTCCGTCAGCTGCCCCCCCTCCTCATAGCCGACATAACCGGGAGGGGCGCCGATGAGCCGGGAGACGGCAAACTTTTCCATGTACTCGGACATATCGATCCGGACCATGTTCTCTTCCGAGTCGAAGAGGGCTGAGGCCAGGGTGCGGGCCAGCTCCGTCTTGCCGACGCCGGTGGGACCGAGGAAGATGAAGGAACCGATGGGGCGCCGGGGGTCCTTGATGCCGGAACGGGCCCGGAGCACCGCATCGGATACCAGTTGCACCGCCTCATCCTGGCCGACGACTCGCTGATGCAGGATATCTTCCAGGCGGAGCAGTTTCTCCCGCTCTCCCTCCACCAGCCGGGTCACCGGGATGCCGGTCCAGCGGGCAACGATCTCGGCGATCTCGTCCTCTGTGACCTCCTCCCGGAGCAGTTTCTGTCCCCCCTGCTTCTCGTTGAGGGCGGTCTCCTCGTTCTTCAGGGCGGTCTCCAGCCCCGGCAGCTCGGAGTACTTCAATTTCGAGGCAAGTTCCAGGTTGCTGGCCCGTTCGGCCTGTTCAATGGCATGACGGGTCTTCTCAATCTGTTCCCGCAGCCCCTGAACCCGCTGGATGGCACATTTTTCCGAATCGTACTGGGCCCGCATGGCGGAGGCCTTCTCCCGGTCATTGGCAAGTTCCTTGCGCAACGCCTCCAGGCGCTCCTTGCTGGCGGAGTCCTTTTCCTTCTTGAGCGCCACCTCCTCGATCTCAAGCTGCATGACCCGTCGCGAGATGGTGTCCAGTTCGGCCGGCAGGGAGTCGATCTCAGTCCTCAGCATGGCGCACGCCTCGTCCACCAGGTCGATGGCCTTGTCCGGCAGGAAGCGCTCGGTGATGTAGCGGTTGGAGAGGGTGGCGGCCGCCACCAGGGCAGCATCCTGGATCTTGATGCCATGATGCACCTCGAACCTTTCCCGCAGTCCCCGCAGGATGGAGACCGTATCCTCTACGGTCGGCTGTTCCACCAGCACCGGCTGGAAGCGGCGTTCCAGGGCGGCATCCTTTTCGATGTGTTGGCGATATTCATCCAGGGTGGTGGCGCCGATGCAGTGCAATTCGCCCCGGGCCAGCATCGGTTTGAGCATGTTGCCGGCATCCATGGCCCCCTCGGCCTTGCCGGCACCGACGATGGTGTGGAGTTCGTCGATGAAGAGGATGATGCGGCCTCCGGCCTCCTTGACCTCGTTCAGCACCGCCTTGAGGCGCTCCTCGAATTCGCCGCGGAACTTGGCTCCGGCGATGAGCGAACCCATGTCCAGGGCAAAGACGGTTTTGTCCTTCAGGCCTTCAGGGACATCCCCCCGTACGATCCGTTGGGCCAGCCCCTCCACGATGGCGGTCTTGCCGACCCCCGGTTCGCCGATCAGCACCGGGTTGTTCTTGGTCTTGCGGGAAAGGACCCGGATGACACGACGCACCTCCTCGTCACGGCCGATGACCGGGTCAAGCTTGCCGCTCTGGGCCATCTTGACCAGATCGCGGCCGTATTTCTCCAGCGCCTCGTAACTGGCCTCCGGATTGTTTGAGGTGACCCGCTGGTTGCCCCGCACATCGGTCAGCGTTGTGAGGAGTTTCTCCCGGTCAATGCCGGCCTGCTTGAGGATCTTGCCTGATGGGGTCTTGTCCCCTTCGGCCAGAAGGGCGATCAGTAGGTGTTCGACGGAGACATATTCGTCCTTGAGCCGTTTGGCCTCTTCCTCGGCTGCCACCAGAACACGGGAGAGCCGCTGGGATACGTAGATTTTTCCCGGCTCCGCCCCGGGGCCCGATACATGGGGCCGCCGGTTCAGTTCCTCTTCCACGCTCTTTTTTATCCGGTCCGGCTGCAGATCCATCCGCTGCAGCAGGCGCGGCACCAGGCCATCCTGCTGGGAGAGGAGCGCCCAGAGCAGGTGTTCACCGTCCACTTCCACATGCCCCAGGGTAACAGCCCTGTTCTGGGCCTCGGCAAAGGCTTCCTGAGATTTTTGGGTCAGTCTGTTGAAGTCCATGATCGTACGTCCTTTACTGTATTGCGTGTGTGTATCTGATTGTTAGGTAAGCACGCCGGGGCGGAATGTCAACCGATTGAATGGGTTTATTCTGAAACAACAGGATAATCGACAGGATGAGCAGCAATCAATTTTTAGACAGGCAACGTTGTGTACGTGTACCAATCTGTTTGTGAAGCAAATTTTCAACGCAAGTTTTTGGGTAAGATGGTGGCTGATATTACAAACGCTATTTTATTTGCATTGGTCCGTGGATTATGGTTAATTCAGCCGCACCGCTTCATTTCGGCGCTAATATTCACAACACAGGGTGACAATCTATGACCTGCCGTACCTGCGGCGTCCTGCTGCATCCCACATCATTACCCGGCGACGGGGGTATCGGCACCCTGGGTGAGCATGCCTTCCGATTTGTTGATCTGCTGGCCGGCATGGGGGTGGCCTGGTGGCAGGTTCTGCCGCTCAATCCCCCCTCGTGCGGGAACTCGCCCTATTCATCCTTTTCAGCCTTTGCCGGCAATCCGCTGCTGATCGACTCTGAAACCCTTGTCCGTGAAGGGGATCTGACCCATGGCGATCTGACCGTGATGTCATGCCATGACAGGGTGGATTTCGGGGCGATTATTCCGGAGAGGGACGAACTGTTTCACACCGCAGCAGCAAACTTCTTTGCAGCCGGTCGCACCCAGCGCATGGAGGAATTCTGGCATTTCTGTGACACCACGCCGTGGCTGCACACCTATGCCCTCTTTATGGCGTTGAAACGTCGCTACAAGGGAAAGCCCTGGAGCCAGTGGCCGAAAAATTTTGCATTACTGAATGCGGACGGTTACGAGAAGGCATCGGTGGATCTGGGTGGGGAAATTGGCGTCCAGAAATACCTGCAGTGGCAATTTTCCCGTCAGTGGCATCATCTGCGGAGCTATGCCGCCGCGCAGGGTGTCTCCATCATGGGAGATATACCTATCTTCGTTGCCTATGACTCCGCCGATGTCTGGGCCAATCGCGGCATCTTTCTGTTGGACGGTCAGGGGAAGCCGGCGGTCGTTGCCGGGGTACCGCCCGACTATTTCAGCAGCACCGGCCAGCTGTGGGGCAATCCGCTCTATGACTGGCAGGCGCTGGAGTCCCGGGGGTATGACTGGTGGATTCAACGGTTCCGCCAGATGTTCTCGTTGTACGATTGCATCAGGGTCGATCACTTCCGTGGATTCGAGGCCGCCTGGCACGTACCTGCCGGTCACAAGAACGCCATTAAAGGGAGTTGGGAACCAGGCCCGGGGCGGCGACTTTTTGATGCGGTCGAATCCGCACTGGGGAAACTGCCGATCATTGCCGAGGATCTGGGGGTCATCACACCGGAAGTGGAACATCTCCGCGATTCATGCGGTTTCCCGGGGATGAAGATCCTGCACTTCGCCTTCGGTTCGGGGCCGGACAATGCCTATCTCCCCCATAATCACATCCGGAACAGTGTGGTCTATACCGGTACCCACGATAACGACACGACTGCGGGGTGGCTGGCTGGCCTGTCCGAACAGGAGCGGGGCGAGGTATGCGAGTATCTGGGGGCTTCCGTGGATAACTGTGTCGCTGCGGTCGTGCGTGCGGCTGTTATGTCCGTTGCCGATACGGTCGTAATCCCGTTTCAGGACCTGCTGGTTCTTCCTTCTACGGCCCGGATGAACATACCGGGGACGGCTGCCGGTAACTGGGAATGGCGTTTTACCTGGGATATGCTCGATAAAGGGTTCACGGAACAGTATCGGCACACCCTGATGCGTTATGGCCGGTGTCGTTAGCGGTGCCTTTAATTGTCTTGACAATACGGCATCTTTGCATATACTAGCTTGCTTTGTATTTTGATCATTAATTCATCTGGACCGGAACCACTCTCGTGAAGATACGTACCGATCTTATCAAAAATAAACCGGTCGATCTGAGGGTTGACGAGCCGGTGGAGCGTTTCCCGGTTCTTCAGCAGATGCAGGCTGACGGGGAGTGTGTTTTCCTCGGCGGCGTGACGGCGGATGTTTCAGTAGAGCGTGAATACGATCATCTCAAGGCTACGGGCAGGGTGCAGGTGCCGGTGGAGCTGGTCTGCAGCCGCTGTCTGGCATCATATAGGGCCCAGATAGATTCACCCTTCAGGATCATCTTCCGCAAGGAATCAACCCGTCAGGGTGAGATCTGTGATGAGACTGAACTGAGTGACGAGGATCTGATCGCATCCACCTACAGTGGTGACGAGATCGATCTTACCCACGAGATTGAGGAACAGGTCGCCATGGGAGTGCCCCTCAAGCCGCTCTGCGGTGAGGAGTGCAAGGGTCTCTGTCCTTCATGCGGCACTGATCTTAACGTAGCGGACTGTTCCTGTTCCAAGGAACCGGAAAATATCAAATTCGGCGCATTGAAAGACTTTAAGGTGTCCCGATAACAATAGACGTTGCCCCGGCAGCGTCGTACAAAGGAGAATCACGATGGCAGTACCTAAGAAGAAAACATCCAAGTCGCGTAAAAACATGAGGCGTGCCCATGACTTCCTGACTACCCAGTCAGTGTCCGTATGCCCCCAGTGTACGGCCCCCAAGCTCCCCCAACGCGTCTGTCCGAGCTGCGGCACGTATAGGGGTAAAGAGGTCATCGACCTTTCCAGCGCGCAGTAATCC
>CAZSTJ010000158.1:0-8647 GCA_964609805.1 uncultured Geobacter sp.
GACCCGCCGGGCCACCAGCAGATCCAGCAGCGGCCAAAGCAGGAAAACCGCTGACCAGCTCCCCCGCCCCTGTCCGTGAAGGAAACGCCGCCAACCGACCTCGATCGCCAGATCGAACAGCCGGCGTTTCCAGCGCGGGCCGGCGGCCAGCCTGGCGGAGATCTTCTTGTGGACCCGCTCGAAAATCCGCGGCACCGCAATAATGATCGTAGGCCGGACCGCGGCCAGGTCGTCCGGAAGCTGTTCGAGTGAACGGCAGTGGGCCACGCTGGCGCCGGTCATGAGCGGGACATAGTAGCCGGCCGTTCGTTCCAGGGTATGGGAGAGGGGCAGAAAGGAGAGGAACAGGTCATCCGGGTAGACCGGCACGCGGTTGATGCCGGCAGATACGTTGGAGAGTATGTTGGCATGTGACAGCATGACCCCCTTGGGCCTGCCGGTGGTGCCGGAGGTGTAGACGATGGAGGCCAGCGCCGCTGCAGGCCACCCCCCCGCATCGTAACCGCCGGCGCTGGCAGGCAGCCACTCATCAAGAAGGGCCAGCCGGAGATCGCACTCCCGTGTGCAGGCCCGGGTCAGCGAGACGATCCGCACCAGGCAATCGAGCCGCCCCTGCACCTCGCGAATGCGCTCCCACTGTTCCACCCCCTCGATCAGCAGTATCCGGGCCTCGGTTTCCTGGATGATCAGGGCAAAATTTTCCGGCCGGTCGTTGACATACAACGGCACCGTTACCAGCCCCAGCCCCAGGGCAGCCAGATCGAACAGAACCCACTCCAGGCTGTTCCTGAGCATGACCGCCACCCGTTCTCCCGGCTGCAGGCCTTCCCGCCGCAGGGCCGCCTGCCAGCGGGCCGCCAGGGCGGCCGTCTCACTCCAGGTGGTGCATTGGCAGCAGCGCCCCTCCTGGTCGAAACGGCGATAGGCGCAGCCGTCGGGGGTGCGGCGGACCCGCTCCCGGAATAACCCACTCAGAGTCCCGGCTTCTTCAGGTGCGATGATGTCGAGTGTGCGATTCATGATCTCTAGCCTCGGTTGAACCAATAACTGCGTGTGAAAACTTCTGAAAGATCTTGCTCACGCAACGAAAGGCTTATAATCGAATCTTATCTTGTTGGTTTTACGTTGCGTCGTTGCGCCGCTGCGTGAAACAGGTTTTGTTCGGGTTCTGACCTCTCCGGCCCAGATTGACGATTCATAGTAACCCCTTCCAACCGGGGTCGGGGGTGAAGCGGCTGCCGTGACGTTGTGCCAGGTCACATAATCTGGCATACAACGCATCGGGCCCGGCATCCCGGATGTGCTGCAGCGGCCCGCCCCGGAAGGGGGCAAAACCGCTGCCGAAGATCACGCCGCCGTCCAGCAGGTCCGCATCTGCCACCACACCCTCCCGCCAGCAGGCAACGGCCTCGTTCAGCAGCCTGAGCATGATCCGGTCGCCGCTTTCCGTTACGGCAGGGTTCCCGTCCGCTGCCCTCCCGGCGGCACGTCGTCTCCTGTAATCATAAAACCCCCGACCGCTCTTCCGTCCGAGATGCCCTGCCGCCACCAGTTGCTCCAGCCGTACCGGCACCTCGATGGCGTAGTGACGGGCAAAGACCCGGGCCACCGACAGGCAGATATCCAGGCCGACCGAGTCCGCCAACCGTACCGGCCCCATGGGCATGCCGAAATCGGTGGCGGCACGGTCGATATCTTCAGGGGCGAGACCTTCCTCCACCAGGGTAACGGCCTCCAGCAGGTAGGGCACCAGGATCCGGTTCACCAGGAATCCGGGCGTACTGCGCACCGGCAGCGGCAGCTTCCTGATGGCCAGCACCAGGGAGGCGGCCCGGGCAAGGGCCGTCGGATCGGAGGAGGCCATGGCCACCACCTCTACCAGCTGCATCTTGGCCACCGGATTGAAGAAGTGCAGGCCGATCAGCCGCTCGGGGCGCGCCAGGCAGCCGGCCAACTCCTCCAGCGGGATACTGGAGGTATTGCTGGCCAGGATGGCGTCGGGCCGCAGGCGCGGTTCCAGTTGGCGGTAGAGTGCCCGCTTGGCATCGGCATCCTCGAAGATCGCCTCGATGACGATGTCCGCCCGGGCCGCTCCGTGACCCATCGGGTCCGGAGTCAGCCGATCCATGGCTGCCGTCACAAAACGGTGCTCCTTGAGGGTCTTGCTGAACAGCTCATGCCCGCGCTTTACCACCTGGCCGAGACGGGCCAGATCCAGGTCCTGGATCGTCACCTGCAGCCCCTGCAGGGCACACCAGACGGCGATGTCCCCCCCCATGACCCCGCCGCCAACCACGTGGACCGCCTGCGGCCGCGGGCCGTCGATCTTCCCCTGGGCCTTGAGCCGTTCCTGAAGCTGGAAGACCCGCACCAGGTTACGGGAGCTGTTGCCGGTGATCAGTTCGGCCACCGACTCGGCCTCGGCCGCGTAGTTGACGGCCTCGTCGCGTCCGAAGCCGCGCCAGAGATCAATCAGGGCGTAGGGGGCCGGGTAGTGGCGGGGATCGACCTTTTTATGTACGCTGCGGCGCAAAAAATAAGTTACGACGGACCGGGCGGCCGGCAGAGCGGCCAGGCGCTCCTGCAGCGGCTGCCGCCGGGACAATGGCGGGGCGGTCAACAGGGCCGGTATCGCCGTATCCAGCTGCCGTTCGGGAACCGCAAAATCCACCAGGCCGATCGTGCGGGCCTGCCGGGCGGAGATGGTCCGGCCGGTCAACATCAGCTCCAATGCGGCCAGCGGCCCGGCCTGCCGGATGGAGCGCACCGTGCCGCCGAATCCGGGGTGGATGCCCAGCAGCACCTCGGGAAAACCGAGCCTGGTGGCCGGATCATCGCTGGCGATGCGGTAGCGACAGGCCAGGGCCAGTTCCAGGCCGCCCCCCAGGCAGAATCCGTGGATCAATGCCACGCTCGGAAACGGGAGCCCCTCGATGCGCCCCAGGATCTCCTGGCCGCGGCGAATAAGCTGCAGCGCCTCTTCGGGCGTAGTGATGGTGTCGAACTCGGTGACATCTGCGCCGGCAATGAAGCCGCTCCGTTTTGCCGAGCGGATAACCAGAGCCCTGGCTGTTGTCCCTTCCACCCCTGCCAGCAGGCAGTCCAGCTCGTCCAGCACCTCCCGGGAGAGCGTGTTGGTGCTGCTGTCGGCACGGTCGAGGGTCAGCCGGATGATCCCGCTTTCATCCTGTTCGCATCGCCAGTGGCGATAGCCGGTGTCACCGTTCATGATCCGCCTCCCCGCAGCGCTCCAGCAGCATGGCTCCCCCCTGGCCGCCGCCGATACAGAGAGCCGCCACGCCGCGCCGCGCCGCGTTACGCTGAAGCACCTGCAGCAGGTGCAGGACGATCCGGGCACCGCTGGTCCCCACCGGATGACCGACGGCAACAGCGCCGCCGTCTATGTTCAGGCGCGCCGGGTCGATGGGGGCAAGGGCGCCCTCCAGCCCCAGCTCATCACGCGCATACTCGTCGCTGCCCCAGGCGGCCAGACAGGCCAGCACCTGGGCGGCAAAGGCCTCATTGATCTCCCAGTAATCGATATCACCGGTGGACAGACCCTGGCGCAGCAGCAGGGGGGCCATGGCATGCACCGGCCCCAGCCCCATCTGCGCCGGGTCCACTCCGGCCCAGTGGCAATCCACTACTCTCCCCAGCACCGGCAGACCATAGCGCCGGACCGCATCCTCACTAGCCAGGAGCAGGAGTGCGGCCCCGTCGCTGACCTGGGCGCTGCTGCCGGCGGTCACCTGTCCGAAGGGACGGTCGAAGACCGGTTTGAGCCGGGCCAGGCGCTCCAAGCTGCTGTCGCGGCGGACACCGTCGTCATGGTCGTAGACCGAACCATCGGCGCCATACAGCGGATCGATCTCCGTCAGCCACCCCTGGTCCTGGGCCCGGGCCAGCCTGCGGTGACTTTCCACGGAGAACGCGTCCATTTCCTGCCGGCTGATGGCGAAGCGCTTGGCCAGGACCTCGGCGGTCTGTCCCATGGTGAGATTGACGACCGGATCCGTCAGCCCCTGCAGCAGGCTGAAGACGGGGCGGAAATGGGCCGTACGCAGCCGGCCCAGCAGCCGCAGCCGTTCTCCCCAGCCCCGCGCCTGCCTCCAGGCACCCAGCAGTTCCCCCATGATCGGCGCCAGCATGATCGGCGCATGGCTCATGGCCTCGGTACCACCCGCCAGTACCAGATCGGCACGGCCGAAGGCGATGTCGGTGGCCGCACTGTCAATGGCCTGCATGCCGGAACCGCAGTTGCGCTGCACGGTCCACGCCGGCATCCGTGTGCTGCACCCCAGCCTGAGCGCCACCAGACGGGCAATATTGACCTCGTCGGGACCGGGGATGATGCAGCCGAGGATGACCTCATCCAACGCCTGGGCCGTGAAGGGCTGCCGCGCCAGGAGCGCCTTGCCGGCCGCCACGGCCAGATCAGAGGCTCGAAACGGGCCCGGCCTGCCCTGGGCCTTGAGGAAAGGGGTGCGGTTACCATCGACAACGTAGACCGGCCGGCCGCCCCCATAGGTTGCTCTTGAGTTATTCATGGGCTCCTCCCGTACGCCAGTAGTCGGCCGGGAAGTCATCCACCCGGATCACGTCCCGCCGGGCGGCCTGTGCCCGGGTAACAATCCCCGCCTCCCCGGCGGTGATGACGCCTGCCTGCAGGGCCGCCTCCAGGACCTGGTCGTCGGTGCCGGCTGCTATTTTCCTGCTTTTGACCGCATCGTACAGTTTCCTCTCCACGGCTTCCGCGGCGATGACCCTGACCAGGGCATCGTCGAGTCGCCCCAGCGGTTCGTTCAGCTCCGAAGGGAGATAGATCCCGGCCGTCAACCGGTCCCGCACCGCCGAGGGGGAGAGCAGGAGGGCGGCAACCCGGTGACCGAGACGGTCGTCGGGACCACGTACCCGCATCCCCAGCGGGAAGGATATCAGCCGCAGCAGCAGCGCGGCCGGGCGATTGGGGAAGTTGGCGTAGAACCCTTCGAAGGCGGAGTGAATGGTACGGAAGCTGTTGGCGCAGGCCCATTCCAGCAGGGGCAGTTCATCGGCCGGCCGGCCGTGTTCTTCGAACTGCTTGACCGTGGCCGAGACCAGATAGAGGTGAGACAGGATATCGGCCAGGCGGCCGGAGAGTTTTTCGCGCCGCTTGAGACCGCTGCCGATGATGATCATCGACAGGTCCGCCGCCAGTACGAAGGCGGTGCTCAAACGGGTGGTGGTCTGCAGCAGGCGCCGGGCCGGACCGCCGGGGACCCGCAGCAGGTGTCCGCCCGTCACTCCCTGCCAGAGGGCCCGGGCAGCGGTGCTGATCGTGAATCCGCAATGTCCGAAGAAGGCCCGGTCGAATTCGTGCAGACCGGCGGATCGGTCGGGGTCCGCCACCGCCCGGATCTCCCGCAGGACATAGGGATGACAGCGTACGGCACCCTGACCGAAGATGATCATGGAGCGGGTCAGGATATTGGCCCCCTCGACGGTGATGCCGATCGGGATGGACTGGTAGACCCGTCCCAGCAGGTTGCGCGGGCCGAGGCAGATACCGCTTCCCCCCTGCACATCCATGGCGTCGTTCACCACCCGACGCATCCCTTCCGTCAGGCTGTACTTGACGATGGCCGACAGGACCGAGGGGCGTTCACCACGGTCCACAGCCGCGCAGGTCATGGCCCGGGCCGCCTCCATCTGGTAGGTCAGTCCTGCCATGCGGGCCAGCGGCTCCTCGACCCCCTCAAGGTGGCCGATGGGGAGTTTGAACTGGCGGCGGATGCGGGCATAGGCACCGGTTGCCCGACAGGCCAGCTTGCCGGCACCGGTGCTCAGGGCCGGCAGGGAGATGGAGCGGCCGACCCCCAGACATTCCATCAGCATGCGCCACCCCTGCCCGGCCCGTTCAGGACCGCCGATGAGCCACTCCAGCGGGATGAAGACATCCCGCCCCCAGTTGGGGCCGTTCTGGAAGGGGATATCCAGCGGCATGTGGCGGGTGCCGATGCTGATGCCGGGGGTGGTGACCGGGATCAGGGCCAGGGTGATACCCGGCTCCGGCCGACCGCCCAGCAGCCGGTCGGGATCGGAGAGTTTGAAGGCCAGACCCAGGAGGGTTGCCACCGGCCCGAGGGTGATATAGCGTTTTTCCCAGTTGAGGCGGACGCCGACGATCTCGCGCCCCTCGAAGGTCCCCCGGCAGACCACACCCCGGTCGGGGATGGCCGCGGCATCACTGCCCGCCTCGGGCCCGGTCAGGGCAAAACAGGGGATCTCCTCGCCCCGGGCCAGACGCGGCAGATAATACTCCTTCTGGGCCTGGGTGCCGTAGCGCAGCAGCAGCTCAGCCGGCCCGAGGGAGTTGGGGACCATGACCGTGACCGCGCCGGTGACACTGCGGCTGGCGACCTTCATGATCACCCGGGAGTGCGCCGGAACCGAGAAGCCGAGACCACCGTATTCGGGGGGGATGATCATCCCGAAGAATCGCTGTTCCTTCAGGAAATGCCAGACTTCAGGAGGCAGGTCACGGTCTTGCTCAACGATACGCCAGTCGTCCAGCATCCGGCACAACGTTTCGACCGGACCATCCAGGAATGCCTGTTCTGCTGCGGTAAGGTGCGGGGTGGGGAGTGAGAGGAGTTTGTGCCAGTCGGGCCGGCCGCTGAAGAGCTCCCCGTCCCAACCGACGGTGCCTGCCTCCAGGGCCTCGCGCTCGGTTTCAGACAGGGGGGGCAGCATCCGTTTGAACAGGGAGAGCAGCGGCCGGGAAAGGATGGCTCGCCGCAAGGGGGGGAGGTTGAGGATCAGTGCCGCGGGGAGTGCCAGGCACCACACCCACAGGCTGGCGAGACCGCCCGACGGGGGGATGCTCCACCAGAGCATCATGAAGCCGAACGTTGTCCATAACCATGCCCCGGCCTGGTAATAGGCCAGTATCCAGATGATTGTTATGGCAAATACCACAGTCATGGCAGCCCCCGAATTCATGCAGAGACTCTGGTTATCGGTACACCTTCCCGGCTGACGCCCATGAGAATATTTATGCTCTTTCTTCTTTACGTTACCACATTTTCACCTGTTCTTGCGCTATCATTCCTCCCGGGCAGCCGTTCGAGTTCATGCCAGCTGTGGATCGACGGGAAACGGATTTTGAATCCATTACCGCAGGTCCAGGGAGGCTGAATATCGGAACAGCACCGTATTGCTCGACGATCTTCCCGGGGGACTGGCGATCAGTGATCCCGCACATCGGGGAGGACAACGGCGGCGCCTTGTGCTATCCTGAGCCTGCACAAGCCGGACGGTTCATCACGGCGCACCGGCACCATTGCGGATCACGGGAGAGAGGAACAATGGGGAACGCAATCTTCGAATCGCTGAAGGGCGGTATCATCCGGTTCCTGGGAGGAGCTGCCGTAGAGCTCTACCCGGCCGGCCAGGGAGAAGCCGAAGGTGTCATGCGGCTGCCGGTTACCATCGACGAGCAGCTCTACGACTTCATTGCCCGGCGGGAAGGCGTGCCCTTCACCCGGAGCGAAGAGGCCTTCTGCCGCGAGCTCCTCACCGCCTTCACCATGCTGAACGGTGGCTTTCACCAGCAGGGGTATGCCGCCCAGTTCCGTACGGCACTCCTCTCCTCCATCATGGACATCACCGTGGCCCGTTCCCTCAGGGTTGACCACCGCAAGGTCTTCTGGCCGATCCAGCAGCTCATCCAGCTGATGAAAGGGCTCTCTTACCAGCGTTATGAGGGGGAGCAGGCCACCAGCGGCTTCCTTGTCCACCGCACCACCCAGGCCGAACTGACCCGGCTGTTCCGCCAGCGCCGGCACACCATGAGTCCGCTCAAGCCGGCCGTGGGGATCACCCCCGGGTTCTTCGACAACCCCCTCACCTACCGCTTCATCGACGGCAGCAACATCTTCTTCGTCGCCAACATCCAGCTCCAGGTAGGCGGGGTGCTCCGGCTCGCAGGCGACTCTCTCTCCAACGAGGTGGAACGCCAGACCCAGCGGGAGCTGTTCTCCCTGGTGCAGCGCTGCGGCAGCGGCGCCTTCGCCATGACGGTCAACCGGTCGGCGGAGATCGAGGTTCTGACCAGCCCGGCCCGTATCCTGGTGCGGCGACACGGCGGCTGGTGCATCTTCGACCCGGACATCCTGCGCGGCTTCCTGTCAGATACCATGGAGCCCGATACGGCCGACGACCTGGTCTGGACCGTCTACGCCCTCTCCAAGATCCGTCACGGTACCGTGATACTGATCCACCCCACGGGGGGACGGGGACTGGCCGCGCTCCGCGCCGGTTCCGTCGGCGGGGACGACCCGGTGAGCCGTCTGCTCACGGAGCGGGTCAAGGGTCGCAACATCGCCGAGCTGAAGCAGGCCGGCACCCTGATCCGCATCCTCTCGGCCGACGGTCTGACGGTCTTTTCCCGAGCCGGCCGACTGCTGGAGACCGGCTTCATCATCGACACCTCCCACGCCCGGGAGATGGTCACCGGCGGCGGACGCACCACCGCGGCCATCGCCGCATCGCGTTTCGGCAAGGTGATCAAGGTCTCCCAGGACGGGCCGATTGAGCTGTATCAGGACGGGCGGATGGTCTACCGGTTCGGGTGACGGGTGCCCCCCCTCGGGTAGACGGAGCAAGC
>CAZSTJ010000159.1:0-8623 GCA_964609805.1 uncultured Geobacter sp.
GCATTATCGTTTACGTTGATAAAAAACTGGGCCGTAGCGCTGTTGGGATCACCGGAACGGGCCATTGCAACGCTCCCCCGGATATTTTTCAGACCATTACCGGCCTCGTTCTTGATTGCCGGACGATCACCCGGTTTCGGCTGCAGTTTAGCGGTCAGTCCCCCACCCTGAATCATGAAGTTGGGGATGATGCGGTGAAATGTGGTGTCCTTGTAGTAACCGCTGTTGGCGTAATCAATGAAGTTCTTGACGCTGATCGGTGCTTCCTTTTCGAACAGCTCGATCTTGATCTTACCCATCGTGGTGTCAACCTCGACGACCGGATTCTTTGCCTGCGCACAGGCGACTCCTGCAAAGAGACACAAGGCTGCTACCAGGGTAATGATTTTCTTGAACATACGATCTCCTTCGATAGATTGTCTACTGAACGGTGCTGAATGAATTATCCCGTTCATCGTTTATTATGTTCCTGAGGAAGTGCGGCTAGTTCCTCCAGCAGGGCTGCCCACCGCACTCGCCGTTCATCTTGCCGCACTCGGCACCCATTTTAAAACAGGTGCCGTCCATCTTGCCGCACTCACCGTCCATCTTGCCGGAATCGGCAAGACCGCTCTGGGTTCTGATCTCACCGATCTTTGTCTGAATCTGGAAGATGTCCGTCTTGAGTGCTGCAACCTTGGCGGTATCGGGGGTCGCCTTCAGGTTCTCACGCTGCAGATCGAAGCGTTTGTTCATCATGACCTGACGCAGATCGATCGTGCTCTGTACGAACTGACGGTACGGATCGGCTTCCCCGGCCGGAGCCTGGCTCAGCGGAGCTGCCTGAACAGACTGGCCACCCTGGGCACAATTGCCGCAGCCGCCCGATTTACCGCACGGACCGCCCGTCTGTCCACCAATGGCCAGCGATACTCCGCCGACAGCGAGAAACAAGGCAATTATTGGTGCCGCTATACGTATTTTTCTCATCCGGTACATCCTCCTGTTGTGTTTTGTCCTACGTTTGATTTGATACTGACGCTACCATATGCAACCGTGGTGCCTGAATGGCAATCACGGACAACAACCTATTTATACAGCGTTTTTAACCAAGTCCGCCAGACAGGCGATAAAGGTCGGCGAACTGTTTAGCGACTCCATGCGCCTGAAATCGGGTATGCCCAGGCTGTGGGCCTCCTCGCGGTACTCAATGTCGATCTCGTGCAGGGTCTCGATATGATCGGAAACAAAGGAGAGCGGTACCATCAGCACCTGTCGGTGCCCCTTCGCCGCCAGCTCCTTCAGCTTGTCCCCGGTGGACGGTTCCAGCCATTTGACAGGACCGGCCCGCGACTGGAAGGCCAGATGATGGGCCACGTCGCCGAAATGTTCCATGGTCAGGCGGACCGTCTCCGTGATCTGGTCAAGGTACGGGTCCCCCTCGTCAATAAACGACTGGGGAAGCGAGTGCGCCGAGAAGAAGATCTGCACCTTCGAACGGTCGCCAAATCCGGCAAGACCAGCCTCGATGCGCTCTGCCAAGGCCGTGATGTAGAGCGGATGATTGTAGAACTGGCGGACCGGTACCACCTGGAATGAAACGCCGGACGCTTTGACGGCCCGCTCCAGATCGTTGAAGCTCGAACCGGATGTGGCCCGGGAAAAATGCGGATACAGCGAGAGGGCTATGATCTTCCGTACCCCTTCACGCTTCAGTTGCGCCAATGCCTCGTTCGCAAAGGGGTGCCAGTACCGCATGGCAACTCTGCAGCAGTATCCATCGCCGAGAGCAGCTTCCAGGGCGGCAGCCTGCTCTTCAGTCAACTTCCGCAGTGGGGAACTGCCGCCGATCTGCCGGTAATTCTCGGCACTCTTCGGCGCCCGGCGCTTGACGATCATGCGGGCGATGAACGGCTGCAGGAATGCCGGACCGATCTTGATGATGTCCCGGTCGGAAAACAGGTTATAAAGAAACGGTGCCACCGACTCCAGAGAGTCGGGGCCGCCCATCTGGAGCAGCAACACGGCCGTTTTATCAGACATATCAGGCACGTATCATTACCAGGAGCATCTTGAACGGCTTTACCGCCTTGAGCTCATGGGGGATATTGGCCGGCATGATAATCATCTGCCCGGTACCGACGGTATGCGGCTCACCATTGATGGTAACCTCCGCCTCCCCATCCACAACCTGCACAAAGGCGTCGTAGGGTGCAGTATGCTCGCTCAGCCCCTGGCCGGCGTCGAACGAAAACAGGGTCAGGGTACCGATCTTCTTGTCAATCAGGGTCTTGCTGACCACGGAACCATCGCTGTAGGCGACCAGTTCATTCATGGTCAGGGCTTTTCCAATCAGGTCCATACTGATTCACCTCCATCTGGAATAGTACCTTCACGCCGCCGGAGGGGCAACAAAAAAAGACCGGAAGCGTTTGCTCCCGGCCTTTGATAGTGTTGTAGCAGAAAACGCTCTATTTTTCGTCCTGGGCAGGAGATCAGAAACTTGAGCGACATCGCTACGCTACACCGCGTAAGCAAAAGAGCTGGAAGCACATACCTCCAGCCCTTTTGGATATAAATGTTGCGGGAACGTCGATTTTTCGTCAGATCAAGGCGCCAAGGAAGAGCGCGGAGGCGTAGCAACGCTACGCCGCACAAGCGATTGACGAAGGCAACGCCGAGCTGGCGTAAAAGCGGCGTTTCCTTCTTAGTACATGCCGCCCATGCCGCCCATTCCACCCATTCCACCCGGCATTGCCGGCATTGCGGCTTCTTCCTTCGGCTTCTCGGCGATCAGAGCCTCGGTGGTCAGCATCAGACCGGCGATGGAAGCGGCGTTCTGCAGGGCCGAGCGGGAAACCTTGGTCGGGTCGATGATGCCGGCTGCCAGCATGTCGACATACTCGTCGGTAGCAGCGTCATACCCGTAGGCATCCTTGCCGCGCTTAACCTTGTCAACCACTATGGAGGCGTCGATACCAGCGTTGGTAGCGATCTGGCGGATCGGTGCCTCGAGGGAAGCCTTGACGACGCTGACGCCGAACTGCTGCTCGCCTTCCAGCTTGACCTTGTCCAGGGCCTTGAGGGTGCGGATGTAGGCAACGCCGCCACCGGGGACCACGCCCTCGTCAACCGCTGCGCGGGTAGCGTGCAGAGCATCTTCCACGCGGGCTTTCTTTTCTTTCATCTCGACTTCGGTAGCAGCACCGACCTTGATAACGGCTACACCGCCGACCAGCTTGGCCAGACGCTCCTGGAGCTTCTCGCGGTCGTAATCGGAGGAGGTCTCCTCGATCTGGGCACGCATCTGCTTGACGCGACCCTGGATAGCATCTTCCTTACCGTCGCCGTCGATGATGGTGGTGTTGTCCTTGTCGATGGTCACGCGCTTGGCGCGGCCGAGCATGTCCAGCGTGGTCTGCTCGAGTTTGAAGCCGACCTCTTCCGAGATCACCTGGCCGCCGGTCAGAACAGCGATGTCTTCCAGCATGGCCTTGCGACGGTCGCCGAAACCCGGAGCCTTGACAGCAGCAACGTTCAGAACACCGCGCAGTTTGTTGACAACCAGGGTTGCCAGCGCTTCGCCTTCAATGTCTTCAGCGATGATCAGCAGCGGACGGCCGGACTTGGCGGTCTGCTCCAGAACCGGGAGGAGGTCCTTCATGTTGGAGATCTTTTTGTCGTGGATCAGGATCAGGGCGTTCTCAAGGGCAGCTTCCATACGCTCCGGATCGGTGACGAAGTAGGGAGAGAGGTAGCCGCGGTCGAACTGCATACCTTCAACGGTCTCAAGGGTGGTATCCATTGCCTTTGCTTCCTCAACCGTGATGACCCCTTCCTTGCCGACCTTCTCCATGGCCTCGGCGATGATGTCACCGATGGTCTTGTCGTTGTTGGCGGAGATGGTGCCGACCTGGGCGATTTCCTTGTGATCCTTGATCGGCTTGGAGATGGCCTTCAGTTCGGCCACGATGGTCTCAACGGCCTTGTCGATGCCGCGCTTGATCTCCATCGGGTTGTGTCCTGCGGCCACCAGTTTGGAACCCTGCTTGTAGATGGCCTGGGCCAGCACCGTAGCGGTCGTGGTGCCGTCGCCGGCAACATCGGAGGTCTTGGAAGCAACTTCCTTGACCAGCTGTGCGCCCATGTTCTCGAATTTATCTTCCAGCTCGATCTCTTTGGCAACGGTAACGCCGTCCTTGGTGATCAGCGGAGCGCCGAAGGATTTGTCGATAACGACATTGCGGCCCTTGGGACCGAGGGTTACCTTAACGGCATCAGCCAGGGTGTTGACGCCTTTCAGGATGGCGTTACGGCCGTCCTGGTCGAACTTGATGATCTTTGCAGCCATGTTCTATTCCTCCATATGAGTGATTTAGATTTATGTATAACGTTCTGAAACGAGATTTTTTCGATGATGGTTTTGTCGGTTGAGGCCTGCCGCGGAGGCGTAGCAGCGCTACGCCGCACAAGGCATGACGAAAACCGGCGAGACCAGCGCGGAAAAGGCTCGTTTCCTACTCAACGACGGCGAGGATGTCATCTTCGCGCATCATCAGGAACTCTTCGCCATCAACCTTGATCTCGGTACCGGCATATTTGCCGAACAGCACGGTATCGCCGACCTTAACGTCCAACGGCAGCACCTTGCCCTCTTCGGTCTTCTTGCCGTTACCGGCGGCGACTACCTTGCCGCGCTGCGGTTTTTCCTTGGCGGTTTCGGGGATAAAAAGCCCGCCTGCTGTCTTGGTTTCCTCTTCTACCCTCTTGACGATGATACGGTCCTGCAGCGGTCTCAAATTCATGGTGTCCTACTCCTTTCTTCGTATAAATGACTTCTGAGTAAAGTCGAGATAAATTTAGCACTCGAATCTCCTGAGTGCTAACACTGTCGAAATATAAACAGCGGTCATTCAAAAATCAAGGGGCTAATGGAAAAAAAATCCAAATCGATGGCGCATGGCGGGCGGGGGCGGTCTGCTCCCGCCTGGATAAAGGCTGTTACGGGGATCCGATTGCCCAGGATTTTCCATCACTTTGCCGCATACTACACGATCAATTGACTCTTCAAATGGAAAAAGGGGATCGGCTTAAAGGCGGGTCATCTTTTCGATGCGGGTCTACACTTCAATGAACAAAAAACATGCCGGGGAGAGAAACGAAGCGGAGGATCTGATGGTGAAAAAATCAGATCCTCCGCATTTGAGGCCAGTGTTACTAACCTAATTTATTTCATCGGAAGATCCGAGAACAGGTAATATTCCTCAAAGCCTGTTCCGGCGAGTCTCGCAAGAGTTGACGTCGACTGAACCGTCGTGATGGTGTTTACCGGCCTGATGCTCTGACCGGTTGATGTTACGTCCATGACGAAAACCGACCACACTTCGGTCGAAAGACCTGCTGCGCCGGCAGGGGGATTAAAGGTCGCCAGCTGGGTGCTGCCCTTATAGACCTTTACCTGGGCCCCGGACAATGAAATGGTCGAAGATCCTGAAAAATGATGAACATAGAACCGGTACGTTCCTGTGTGCGGGACAACGATGGTCGTTGTTTCCGGCCCATTGTCAGTTCCATGGCTCGTATTGTCGACATCAAGGAACGCCTCCGTATTAGGTCCGGCAATCCGGAAACCGGTACCTCCGAAGGTGGTCGATCCGGCTGGGTAATCATCTGAGTAATAGGCCGTATGGAAACGGGTCCCCAGGATCGTAGTCGGACCGGTCAGATGGCTGTCCAAATCCCTTGGGTTGCTGCCCCAGTTCAGGACAATTTTGAATTGACCCGGCCCGGCCGCTGCGGTAACAGGGAAATTCTGATTATTGTTCACGGTCACGTTACCCGGGAAGCTATACAACGTAAAATACGACGTAATGATCGGTGTGGTACCGATATTTCCTGTGATCTCTGCAGTATAGGTTCCGGCTGCAAGGTTGGCAAATGAATATGCACCAGTAGCGTCCGTGATGGTGGTGGCAGTTACACCGCCGACATTCTGATTGTTGATGCCGGGCCGCAAGGTTACGGTCATTGTCGGTAATCCGGCATTGGTGGAGGCATTTTTGACCATACCGCTGACAGACGCGGTCTGGGGCTGCCATGCGACCGGGATCGGCTTGAAGGTCTCCAGGTTAACGATGGTTACATCAGGCACAATATTGTAGTAGGTAAGCAAGACGTATCCGGTCTGGACGAACTCAAAATAGTAATTTTCCCCGATAAAAAGCCCCGACATGGCAAAATTTCCGTTGGCGTCGGTTGTTGCCGAAGACACGACCGTACCCGGTGCTGACAGGAGGTAGGCGTTGACGGTAGCCCCGGCAATCGGCAATCCGGTCTGTGCATCAATGCCGGTGCCCAGGACATCCGGTGCAGGAACGTTCGCAAGCGTTATGGTCCCGGTGCCTGCGGGCGACACGTTTCCGGAACCGTCCCTGGCCCAGGCGTAAACATTCAGGAGGCCGATAGAAGTGAAGGTGACGCTGGTCAGCGGGGTAGTCGACCATCCCGATTCGTTTGGTCGTGGCGGGATATTTGTGGTCGTTACCATATAACCGGTGACCCCGACGTTATCGGTGGCAGTAAAGGTTACCGGAACCGTAAGACTTGATGCCGTAGGCTGAATTACAAACGCTGTTACGGTTGGAGCAACTGTGTCACCGGGCAACGCAACACTACCACCGCTACTGTTCCCGCCGCCGCTGCAAGAGACCAGCACCATGGCGATCAAAAACAATGACAAGATTGATAGATACCGTTTCATAAATCCCCCCGTCGAAATATTTACAGAACATACCGTTAAGTCAATAAATCTTATACCAGCAGATCTGATTTAACGCATTATAATTTCGTTGAATTTTAATTTTTATCTTAATTTTCAAATAACACATCATTATTACTGTCTTGTCAAGCCCCATGAAAACAGCTGGAACAGGCCGATACACCTGAGTTCACAGGGCACACTGAACTCAGTCATAGAGAACACTATTCGAAAACTTACGGCATATCCGCACTCCCCAAAAGCAGAGTGGCATGTACAGTCTTCCCCCAGGAATCAATTAAATTTTGACATATTTCCATAACGCTGATACAAAAATTGAAAATTGACGTCCGTATCGTTCCGGTGCCGTGCAGACAATGCATGGTTAAAAGGGAAGAGGGTGTGAGTCCCTCGCTGTCCCGCAACTGTAACAGGCGATGAAAACCGCACAAAGCCACTGATTTCGATTGGGAAGGCGCGGCGAGTAAGATGACCCTGGAGCCAGGAAACCTGCCAGATCGATTGCTTTGTGGAACCTCCGTGGAAAGAGGGGCCGAGGCTGGCTTGCACCATCAGAGCCACTGGTTTCGAGCCCCTGTCCACGTTTTGTTGACAGGGGTTTTTCATTTTGAAGGGGGTGCGCATGTCAAGAATATCCTTCATAACCGGCGGAGCCCGCAGCGGCAAGAGCGCCTTTGCGGAACAACTCGCGGCTCGTTTCCCCTCACCCCACGGCTACCTGGCCACCGCCCAGCCCCTCGATCCGGAGATGGCGGAACGGATAAAGCAGCATCGGAATCGGCGGGGCGACAGTTGGCGCACCATTGAGGAACCGCTGCTGCTGGAGCAGGCAATGGCCGGCCGTGACGGTGCATACGGCGTGCTGCTGGTGGACTGCATCACGCTCTGGATTACCAATCTGCTCTTCCACTACGGCGAAGAGGCTCCTGATACTGAAGAGCGCATCATGACAGACGTTCGCAACCTTGCCGGCAGGTTGCGAGCCATGAATACACCGGCCATCCTGGTCAGCAACGAGCTCGGCATGGGAATTGTGCCGGAGAACCGGCTGGCGCGACGCTTCCGCGACATTGCCGGCAAGGCGAACCAGATCCTTGCAGGGGCTGCCGATGAGGCCTGGCTGGTGGTGAGCGGGATACCGATGAAGTTGAAATAACGGGTACATCTGTTTCTCACGAAGGCACAAAGCCACAAAGGAAGGACAACCCTAAACCGCTCCTCACGGGGCACTCAGAAGACCCAGTAAAGTATTTATATAATATTTGTAAAAAACCTTTCTTCGTGCCTTTGTGAACTTGAGCGAACGCATGTGAGAGGGTGAGAGAACGCATTTATTTTCTCCGGAGGAATACATGAACATCGTCGAAACAACCCTTGCCCGCATCAGGCCGGTGGACGAAACCCTGCTGCTGCTGGCCCAGACCAGGCTGGACAACAAAACCAAACCGCTCGGATCCCTGGGACGTCTGGAAGAATTTGCCCGGCGCATTGCCGCCATCAGCGGCACCCAGGAACCGGACATGTCCCGGAAGGTGGTATTCACCTTTGCCGGCGACCACGGCATCGTCGAGGAGGGGGTTTCCCTCTTCCCGAAAGAGGTCACCCCGCAGATGGTCTTCAACTTCCTGGGGGGGGGCGCCGGCGTCAACGTGCTGGCCCGCCATAGCGGGGCCGAAGTGCGGGTGGTGGACGTGGGGGTGGATTACGACTTCGGTGCCACGCCCGGCATGATCCACGCCAAGGTGGCACGGGGCACGAAGAACTTTGCCAAGGGACCGGCCATGAGTCGTGATGAGGCCCTGGCGGCGATGAATGTCGGCATCGAACTGGCGGACCGCTGCAAGACCGAAGGGATCGCCCTGGTCG
>CAZSTJ010000160.1:0-6040 GCA_964609805.1 uncultured Geobacter sp.
GACTTATCCCGGCCGGTTGCGGTAGCAACCGGCCGGATAAGTCCGTCGGCGATCAACCCGTCCAGTCCGTTCATGAGCGGTATCGTTGGCAGGGAGAGGCGAATGGTGACCCCCGCGCCCCGGGCCATCTCCCCGGCGTGGCCGATCAGGCCGAACCCTGTGACGTCGGTCGCCGCGGTGGCACGGCAGGAGGTCATCAGTTCCGCGGCCCCGCGATTAAGGGTTATCATCCACTCCGTCGCCTCGGCGACCTGTACGGTCGTAGCCATCTCACCCTTGACCGCGGTGGAGACGATGCCGGTACCCAGCGGCTTGGTCAGGAGCAGCAGATCCCCTGGACGGGCGGTGGAGTTGCGGATTATCTGTGCCGGATCCACGAGGCCGGTCACGGAGAGGCCGTATTTCAGCTCGTCGTCTTCCACGGTATGTCCCCCGACCAGGCAGACCCCGGTCTGCCGCAGGACACTCTGTCCCCCGGCCAGGATCTCCCGCAGGACCTCGCCCGGCAGGCGACAGGCGGGGAAGAAGACAAGGTTCATTGCTGTGACGGGACGCCCCCCCATGGCGTAGACATCGGAGAGGGCGTTGGCGGCGGCAATTCGGCCGAAGGTATGGGGATCATCCACCAGCGGGGTGATGATATCGGCGGTTTCCACCAGGGCGCACCGCTCCCCGATCCGGTAGACCCCGGCGTCGTCAGACGTCTCCGGTCCCACCAGCAGCTGTGGATCGCGTTCGGTTGCCCAAAGCCCTTCCAGGGCTTTCGCCAGGCCCTCCGGGCCCAGTTTGGCGGCTCAACCGGCGGCTTTTACCAGCTGTGTCAGCTTGATCATAGGGAAATTGAATTCCTTTCAGGGTACGTAACAACATAATGTGCTGCATGAATTCATAAAATTCCAAAAGCTCTACCACGGAGGACACAGAGGCACACGGAGGAGAGCCAAAACCTGTCTTACAGGGATATACAGGATGAACACGATGAAAGACTGAAACTACCCATTAATGTGTGTACTGCCTTTAAGCCGTTATCCTGTGTATCCTGTTCATCCCTGTAAAATTTGGTTTCCTCTGTTTATTCTCCGTGTCCTCCGTGGTGAAAGCTTTTAAATCCGTCCAAAGATCCAACCCTATTCCAGATAAACCTTGGGCACCCGCTCGCTGATCCCGCAGAAGATCTCGTAGGGGATGGTGCCGGCCGCGGCGGCCAGTTCCTCCACCGGCACGCTGTTCCCCTCCCGATCAGCCCCCATCAAGGTCACTTCATCGCCGACGGAGACACCGGGGATGGCGGTGACATCCAGCATGATCCAGTCCATGCAGACCGTACCGGTAACCCGGGCGCGCTGCCCCCTGATCAGGACCTCCCCCTTGTTGGTCAGTGAACGGGGGTAGCCGTCGGCGTAGCCCACCGGGACGCTGGCAATCAGGGTGTTGTCGCCGGCGGTGAAGCGCCGGGCGTAGCTGATGCAGGAACCGGTTTCGACCCACTTGAGCATGGCGATGCGGCTTTTCAGACGCATGACCGGCCGCAGGTCGAGCTTGTCGGTGAAATCGGGGGAGGGGAGGGCACCGTAGATGGTGATGCCGGGGCGGACCAGGTTGCATTCCGGGAAGCCCCCGACAAGGGCTCCGGCGCTGTTGGCGATATGGATATAGCGGGGGGTGAAACCGGCAGCGCGGGTTGCGGCGATCGCACCGCAAAAACGCTCGTACTGGGTCCTGGTATACTCCTGCCCCTGGGGATCGAGCTCGTCGGCGCTGGAGAAATGGGAGATGAGCCCCTCCAGGGTGATGTGGGGCAACCGGCGAAGTTCCTGTAGAAATTCCGGCACGTCATGGTACCGGACCCCCAGGCGTCCCATGCCGGTGTCAATCTTCAGATGGATCTGGGCCCTGGCCTTGCGGGCCAGGCCTGCCGCCGCGGCATCCAGGGCCCGTGCCTGCTCCAGGCTGAAGACGGCAGTAGAGATGTTCAGGCCGATGCAGCGGCGTTCCTGCCCCGGATAGACGCCTCCCAAGAGGAGGATAGGCTTGTCGATGTTATTCTTGCGCAGTTGGACACCCTCACCCAGAAATGCGACGCCGAAGGCGCTGACACCCAGGCTGTCCAACCTGCGACTGACGATCTCGTAGCCATGGCCGTAGGCATTGGCCTTGACCACCGCCAGCATCTCCGTACCGGGGGGGAGGGATGAACGGACCACGCCGACGTTGTGCTGCAGGGCGGCAAGGTCGATCTCGGCAAATGTGGGGCGGCCGTCGTACACGGAGAGGACTCCCTTCGGGCTGATTTCAGCGGAAACCGGCGAAAGAGACTTTATTATCACGCAGCGATCGGCGCTGTAAAGGGAAACGGCTCGGGAGGCTCCGGCGCCTGTCATATGCGTTGACAGTGAAGCCAAATTCCAGTACGGTAGGCACGATGTAAGGCCCTGGGGGAGTTCGTCAGAACTGAGATGATTCGGTGGAATCAGACCCTTTGAACCTGATCCGGTTGATACCGGCGTAGGAAAGCGGCTCGCGAGACCTTCAGTTATGTCCGGCCGCCTGACGTTTACACGCAGTGCGGCCTCTTTATTTTCAGCAAGCGGGATAAACATGGCAAACCGCAAGAGAACAATCCGCCTGGTGGTCGATAACTCGGCCCAGGCCTCGACTGCACCGGTAGAGGGGGTGTACCTGGTCACCGATGGTGGAGACGCCCTGGTGGAGCGGGTACGGCGTGCCCTGCGCGGCGGCGTATCGGTGCTGCAGTACCGCGCCAAGGACAAAGAGCGCGCCATCTGCCTGCAGGAGGGGGCCGAGTTGAAACAGCTTTGCCGCAGCTTCGGCGTCCCCTTCATTATCAATGACGATATGCATCTGGCCCTGGAGCTTGACGCCGATGGCGTGCATCTCGGCCAGGACGACGGCAGTATTGCGGAGGCCCGGCAACTGCTCGGCAGCGACAGGATCATCGGCAAATCGACCCATAACCTGGAAGAGGCGCTGCAGGCGGAACGGGAGGGGGCCGACTATATCGGTTTCGGTGCCATGTACCCCACCGGCAGCAAGAATGTGACCCACATCGCCGGTACCGCCGGCCTGGCGGAGATCCGTGACCGGATCAGGATCCCGATCGTCGCCATCGGCGGCATCACCACCTCCAACGCCTGTCGCGTCATAGACGCCGGTGCGGACGCCGTGGCGGTTATCTCCTCGGTCCTCTCCAGTCCACGCCCGGATATCGCCGCAGCAGAACTGAAGCTGCTTTTCAACCGGGTCCGTCCCTTCCCGCGCGGCACGGTGCTGACGGTGGCGGGGAGTGATTCCGGCGGCGGAGCGGGGATACAGGCCGACATCAAGGCCGTCACCCTGCTGGGGAGCTATGCCGCCAGTGTACTGACCGCCCTGACTGCCCAGAACACCAAAGGGGTCACCTCCATCCACGGGCTCCCCCCCTCGTTTGTTATCGAGCAGCTGGAAGCGGTGGTGAGTGACATTCCGGTGGATGTCATCAAGACCGGCATGCTGCACACGCCCTCCATCATCTCGGCCCTGGCAGAGAACCTTGCCGAACGAAAAACCCTCATTCCCCTGGTGGTGGACCCGGTGATGGTCGCCAAAGGGGGGGCGGCGCTGATGGACCGGGACGCGGCCTATATCTTTGCCGAACAGCTCCTCCCCCAGGCCTACCTGCTGACGCCGAACCTTCCGGAGGCGGAACGACTCCTGGGGATACCGATCCGCTCCGTGGCGGAGATGGAGGAGGCGGCTCAGCGACTGCACGCCAAAGGGGCGGCCAATGTCCTGGTCAAGGGGGGACACCTGTCGGGACAGACATCGACCGATGTGCTCTTCGACGGTACGGAATGTCATCACTTCAGTGCCGAACGGGTCTTCACCAACAACACCCACGGCACCGGCTGCAGTTATGCTTCGGCCATCGCCGCTTACCTGGCTCAGGGGGAGCCGCTGAAGGGGGCGGTGGACAAGGCCAAGCAGTTCATTACCACGGCAATCCGCCTGGCCCGGCCCCTGGGTAAGGGACACAGTCCGATCAATCATTATCTGGCAGCTCTAGAAAAAATAAAGGAACAGAACCAATGACACAACTTGAAGCCGCCCGTCGGGGCATGATTACGGAAAAAATGAAACAGGTCGCCGCAGCTGAAGGGGTCTCTCCCGATTTTATCAGGGAAGGACTCGCCGCCGGCACCATCGTTATCTGCCACAACGACCTCAGGCATCCCAACGGCATCCCGCTGGCCGTCGGCGCCGGCCTGCGCACCAAGATCAACGCCAACATCGGCTCGTCATCGGATGATACCGATATGCAGAAGGAACTGGAAAAGGCCCGCGTTGCGGTCAAATACGGCGCCGACGCCATCATGGACCTCTCCACCGGCGGCCCGGTGGACGAGATCCGGCGCGCGGTCGTGGCCGAGACCAGCGCCTGCATCGGTTCCGTGCCGCTCTACCAGGCCGCCCTCGACGCCGTACGGGTCAAGAAGAAGGCCATCGTCGACATGACCGTGGATGACATCTTCGCCGGCATCATCAAACATGCCGAGGATGGCGTGGACTTCATCACCGTCCATTGCGGCGTGACCCTCGGTACCGTGGAGCGGATGAAGAACGAAGGGCGCATCATGGATGTGGTCTCCCGCGGCGGTGCCTTCACCATCGAGTGGATGAAGTACAACAAGCAGGAGAACCCGCTCTTCGAGCACTTTGACAAGCTGCTGGAGATCACCAAAGAGTACGACATGACACTCTCCCTGGGTGACGGTTTCCGTCCCGGCTGCCTGGCTGATGCCACGGACCGGGCCCAAATCCATGAACTGATTCTTCTGGGCGAACTGACCCAGCGTGCACAGGAGGCGGGGGTGCAGGTCATGATCGAAGGGCCGGGCCACGTCCCCCTGAACCAGATCCAGACCAATATCCAGCTGCAGAAACGGCTCTGCCACGGTGCACCCTTTTATGTCCTCGGACCGCTGGTGACCGATATCGCCCCGGGTTACGACCACATCACCTGTGCCATCGGCGGGGCTATCGCTGCTGCTGCCGGCGCCGATTTCCTCTGCTACGTCACCCCCTCCGAACACCTGCGTCTGCCGGATGTACAGGACGTGCGGGACGGGGTCATCGCCTCGCGCATCGCCGCCCATGCCGCCGACATCGCCAAGGGGGTGAAGGGTGCCATGGACAAGGACATCGCCATGGCCCGCTGTCGCAAGAAGCTGGACTGGGAAGGGCAGTTCGCCCTGGCCCTGGACCCGGACAAGGCGCGCCAGTACCGCGAGGATTCGCCGGTGTCAGACCACGGCGCCTGCACCATGTGCGGGGAGTTTTGTGCGTATAAGGTCATGGACGACGCCATGGCCCGGTAGTTACCGGAAACGTCTCTTTTTCGCTCTGGCGGTGTAAGTCTTCGATACTGGTTGTGCGGCGTAGCGCTGCTACGCCTCCGCCCATTATCTCGACAGCCTTGCCAGAGCAAAAAAATATACGTTTCTGCACGATCAACGGTGAATTGAAATAAGAACGGCCCGCTGAGTAATCAGCGGGCCGTTCGTTTTGTTGTTTTTGAGAGTCCGGTTTTGGTTACGGCTGGATTGTCACGGATGCCGAACCGGCCGTCGGGGCGCTGTCGTTGTAACCGGGAACCGTGGTGCGGATGGTATAGCTGTATGTCCCGGCCGTCTTGCCGGTCAGGATTATATAGCTCAGTGCCCCGGATGTCAGGAACGGGCCGGTGATCGGCGTGGCGTTGGCGGCTCCGTTACGGGTTTCCGTAATCCTATACCCCGCCCCTGTCAGAGAAGAGGTCGGCCACCAGAGTTTGACATTGTTTCCGTTTTTAGAAACACCCAGCCAAGCCGGGGACGGAGCTGTTTTTGAGATAACGACCGGGGAGGCTGCTGCTTTTGGTGTACTGCTGATCCAACCAGCCAAGTCTGCCCGGACGGTGACGGAGTAGCTGCCGTTAGCCAATCCGGCGAGGATGGCCACAGTGCCGGTTACGCCGGTCTGCTGCTGGATTCCGTTGGCAAAG
>CAZSTJ010000160.1:6140-8619 GCA_964609805.1 uncultured Geobacter sp.
TAGCCAATCCGGTGAGGATGGCCACAGTGCCGGTTACGCCGGTCTGCTGCTGGATGCCGTTGGCAAAGACGGTATAGGTGGCGCCTGCTGTTGCTGAGGCCGGCCACCAGACTTTGATGTCTTGGCCGGTGTTTGCCAGTTGTGCACCGACCCAATCCGGAGCGGCAACAGTCTTGGCGATGACGACCGGGGAGGCTGCTGCTTTTGGTGTACTGCTGATCCAACTGGCCAAGTCTGCCCGGACGGTGACGGAGTAGCTGCCGTTAGCCAATCCGGTGAGGATGGCCACAGTGCCGGTTACGTCGGTCTGCTGCTGGATACCGTTGGCAAAGATGGTATAGGTGGCGCCTGCTGTTGCAGATGCAGGCCACCAGACTTTGATGTCTTGGCCGGCGTTTGCCAGTTGTGCACCGACCCAGTCAGGTGCTTCAGCTATAGCGTTAACAAGGAAGGTTGCTCCGCTGGCAGGCGATGCAGAGACGGGCAGACCGTTAATGTCCGACCCGGAAGGGATAGACACAGTTATCGTGCCGCTGCCTGCTGTAACCTTGTGGATATAGGAGTAGTGCCGGTAATCAACCTTGGTCATGGGGGTTGGGGCGAGAATGTTTGCCCCGCTCAACAATATCTTCGGTACCGGTGTGTCTACCACAAGATCGTTGAACGTGATGAGCATGGTTACCTGATCCCCTGTTTTATATGGACCTTGGGGCGAGTAAGCGATGCTGGCAGTGGTCACCCCCTGTTTTGTCACTTTACGGATCATGTGGTTATAGGTGTCGGCAATGTACATATTTCCGGCGTTATCAAGAGTTAATCCCGCCGGAGCGTGGAGACCGGCGCCGGTGGGAAGTCCGCCGTCTCCGTAGTAGTCGGCGGCGTCATTACCGGCCACGGTGGTGATGATGCCAGTGGCGGCCGAAACTTTGAGGACGCGGTTGTTGCTGGTTAAGAAGATGTTACCGACTCCATCGACAATAGGCCCGTTAATATTCGGGAGGGTGGCTGAGGTGGCAGGGCCCCCTTCACCGGTGTATGTGATGAGACCGGTTGCACTTTTTCCTGCGACCGTCGTAATGTTGCCGGAAACTGCATCGACCCGCCTGATACGCATGTTCAGGGAGTCGGCAATAAAGAGATTGCCGGCAGTGTCAAGTGCGACACCCGTTGGCCAATTGAGGCTGGCAGAGGTGGCGGGGCCGTTGTCGCCGGCGAAGGTGCCGGTGCCGTTTCCGGCTACGGTGGTGATCTGGCCGGTCACCGAGTCAATCCTGCGGATCCGGTGGTTGTTGTAGTCGGCGAAAAAGACGTTTCCGGTCGAATCAACGGCGATACCCTTCGGCCAGTTGATCTTAGCTGAGGTGGCTGCGATGCCGTCGCCGTTATAGCCGCCGTTAAAGTACCCGAGGCCGGCAATGGTGTTGATAGTGCCGGTCTGTGCATCGATTTTACGGATGAGGTTGTTATAGGTGTCTGCGATATAGATATTGTCGTATTTGTCCACGGCAATACCGTACGGAGCACTCAATTGTGCGGAAGTTGCTGCGCCGCCGTCTCCTGCCGAGCCATAGCTTCCGTTGCCGGCAACAGTTGTGATGATACCGCTCCCTGTCGTTAGCTTTCGGATCCGGTAGTTGAAGGTATCGGCGATATAGACGTTTCCAACGCTGTCCGTAGCGACACCGTAGGGATAATGGAGGCTGGTCGACGTACCGGCGCTGCCGTCACCGGCATAGGCGGCCAAGCCATTGCCTGCCACGGTGTTGATGATCGAGTTGCCGAACGGGGGGCAGGCGGTGGTGGTGAAGCTGGCGTCCTGGCCGTTGGTAGTACCGGCGCTGTTGGATCCGCTTACCCGAAAGTGATAGGTTGTGCCGCAGGCGAGTCCGGCCGCCTTGGCAGTGACTGAACGCCAGGTATTGATATCCAGCGGGCTTTCAGATGCCGTAATGTTTGTCCCGTAGCCTGTTGTGAGTCCGTATTCAAAAATGACAGCGGTTGCCCCGCCATTAGCGCCGGCCAGGGCGTTGAGGGTAACGGCTGTTGTCGAAACGGCCGTTGCCGGTCCGGTAGTGACGACGGGCGGCAGGATCGGACAGACGGCGGTGGTGAACGTGTTGTCGAGCCCGGCAACAGCTCCGGCCGAATTGGATGCTATAACGCGGTAGTGATAGGTCGTATTGCAGTTGAGACCGGTTATGATCACAGAAACCGGACTGTTGCCTGCTGATGCGGTCAGAGGGCTTTGCAATGCGGCGAGGGTTGAGCCGTAGTTTGTGTCAAGACCGAAATTGAAGGCAACAGATGTCTGGTCGAAGTTGGTATTGACGGTAGCGTTCAGGACGGCATCCACAGCAGTGATCGAAGTTGCCGGTCCGGTAACGGCTGTGGGGACTCCGGGAGGCGGAGTTGTTTTCTCAATGCGGACGGCATATCCTGCCCTTCCGCCTGAGGACTGGACCCTGAGGTAGTAGGTTCC
>CAZSTJ010000161.1:0-8618 GCA_964609805.1 uncultured Geobacter sp.
TGCTCTTCCTGGCTCCGGTGTACAGCGAGAGGAAGACGTGATCCCGCAGGTGGACAGATGTTTGTTCACTCTCGAGAGCCTCGAAGAAGGCAGGTAGCTCGGCTGGACGGAGGAACCGCTCGCGGCTCTCCTCCCTGTTCAAACCAATGCCGGCGCATGGGTTAGCGTATGACCGCAACTCCTGGTTGTAGACGGTACGGATGATGACCAAGCACCGGTTGGCCGAGGTGGTGGACAATCCGGTTGCCTTGGGGAGCCCCAGGAACCAGTCCTCTATTTGTTTGGTGGTGATGTCGCGGACCTTCCTGTTGCCGAAGCGGGGCTTGATGTGTTTGTCGTAGCGCAGCCGGTCCATGGTCCAGCTGGTGCGCCCGCGGGCTGCCTTCTTGGTGACCCAACGGTCGAAGGCCTGGTCGAGGGTAGGCTCGGCCCGTTCGGCCTGGGACTGGCCGACGATGTCCTCCCCCATGGCCATCCTGCTTGCCAACTCCTGGGCTATACTGCGAGCGTCAGCAAGGGTGATCTTGGGATAGGCACCAATGGTTGTCTCAACGGAACGGCCACGTGTGCTGTCCCATGCGATGAATTTGAAGGTCTTGCTCCCCGAGGCTGTAATCCGTAAAGCAAGCCCTGGTTGTTTGGTGTCATACAGCCTTGTTCTTTTGACCTCTGGGCCAAGTTTTCTGAGCCTTTCATCGGTAAACGCGAACTTTCTTTCAGTCATTTCAATACCTCATGGTTTTGATCGGGCCAATGCCGGGCCAATGGAATCCATCAAAACAGGTCAATTTCAGTCTATTTCTGTATGCCCCACTGGAATGACCATACACTCAAAGATATTGAAACTGCAACGTAAATAAATCTGTATCAAGCTGGGCCAATGAGAGTAAATGTATCCCCATCGGACTCAAAATCCAGCGAGGGTGACCTCATGTCGGTTCGACCCCGACCTCCGGCACCAGTAAAATCAAGGGCTTGCGAGATACGTCTCGCGAGCCCTTTTCAGTTTGTAATTTTCCGTCAGATGCCGGTCAGATGAAATCGCTCGATGCCGGAATGCCGGGGGCGTAAAAAGAAAGGCACGGGACAAACGTGCCAACCGCTAGGGTCACGAATTGTCCTGTGCCGAGTGTACGCGAAGAAAAAGAGGATGCCATTACTCTGATTCCATGCTGACCTTCCACACCTCCCATACTTTGCCCACGAGATTCGGACCGGGTTTCAGGGTGAGTTTACCGGGTCTCCAGCCTGAAGGCGTAGCCTCGGACCCCTTGCTTTCCCGGACAAGTTGGAAGGCCTGAATCTGACGGATGGTCTCCGCCACATTTCTGCCCACCGGAGGCGTCAGGACTTCGAATCCTTGAATAATGCCATTGGGATCGATGAGGAACCTGCCCCGGTTTTCCACACCGGCATCCTCATCGTACACGCCATAGGCTGCGCCAACTTTGCCTCCCCCGTCGGAGAGCATGGGATAGGGAATGCCGCCTGTGACCATTTTGGACAATTCATGGTCATCCCACATTTTGTGGACAAATACACTGTCCACGCTCATGGAGAATACTTCGACGCCAAGTTTCTGGAACTGCGGATAATGATCGGCGACCGCCGATATCTCGGTTGCTCAGACAAAGGTGAAGTCACCTGGATAGAAACAGAGCACGACCCATTTCCCCAGATGCTCCGAAAGCTTGACCGAGGTGAATTGGCCCTTGTGATATGCAGGTGCCGTGAAATCAGGGGCAGGTTTTCCTACCTGGATCATTTTTTTTCCCTCCTTTACTGGTGGTGCCATTTCTTGCTCTTCGTGAGTGTTCGGTTGACCGACCAGCCCACCGGTGGGGCGAGCACAGCCAATCTCTTGATTTTCCACCATATAATTGCCTCCTTACACAGATGGTTGAAACAGAGCTGTCTTTTTCTTCGCGAGACTATTTATCATATTAGAGAAGTTATTATTTTTTAAAAGTGAAAAATTAGAACATCCACCGTAACGCATGGACCTTGCAAAATTAATATTTACTCCTCGGCCTTTGGTGTGGATTTGATAGAGAGAGGGGGCCTATCCAGACCAAATGACAAGGGGCCCCCTCGGGTGCATCCATCGCCGCAGCGGGCAAAAGCTTCAAGGGAAAGGATCCGGGGCTCATCCGTGAATATCCCGCGTATGCAAACTCGGTATCGATGAATATGGGCTCGCCTCTTCCTCCTGCCTCTCCTCGCCAATCAGGGGGAAGAGAAGGCTGGAGACAACCAGCGCCACTTGGACGGTTCGATAGCTTTGCAGAACGTGTCAAGAAATCGAGGGGATGCATCATTATCCAAAACAAGGCTCATCTGACGCGGTTGCCGCCATCTGAGAAGGACTGGTCGCCAGGACGGTCGGCTATCTTCTCAGGGGCAACCCTATTCCGATTACCGATCCGGTTGGAGTCCCCGTTTCATGGCAGCCACGATCGTGTCGACATTGGCACGGACCATCTTGATGTAGGTTGACGCCGGACCATCATGTTTCGAGAGGGCATCGGAGTAGAGTTCACCCTCCACACTCACCTTGCTTTCCTTGGCGATCTGCTCGACCAGGCGCCGGTCGCTGATATTTTCCACGAAGACTGCTGTGATTTTCTCCTGGTTGATCTGACGGATGAGTTTTTTCACCCCGCCAGCCGAGGGCTCGCTGGCGGTGCTCACGCCCATTGGCGAGAGGATCTTCACCCCGTAGGCCTCGCCGAAATAGCCCAAGGCGTCATGGGAGGTGATCATGCGGCGTTTCTGTTGAGGAATCTGGGTAAGCTGCGCTTTTACCCAGGTTTCAAGGGTATCTAACTCACCAAGATAAGCGGCTTCAGCCTGTTGATACCCGCCCGCATTGGCCGGATCGACTTCGGCCAGTCCCTTGGCGATGTTTTTGACGTAGATTTTGGCGTTGGCCAGGTTGTGCCAGGCGTGGGGATCTACATCGCCGTGATCGTGGCCATGATGATGTGCGTCGGCATGGCCGTGTTCATGGTCGTGTCCTTTGGCGGTATGATGTTCCTTGGTCTCTTTTTCGGCATGATCATGCTCGTGGCTCTCTTCCTCCATGGCACGCGGTTTGACCCCTTCACTGGCCACGACAATCTTGCCCTTGTAGCCGGAGGCCTTGACGAGACGTTCCAGCCAGCCTTCAAACCCCAGACCGTTGACCACCACCAGATCGGCACTGCTCACCTTCTTGGCATCGGCGGGCGACGGCTCATACACATGGGCATCCCCGTCCGGGCCCACCAGGGTTATCACCTCGATCCTGTCGCCACCGACATTGGCGACCATATCGCCGAGAATACTGAAACTGGCCACAACCTTCAACGGCGTTGCCGCCAGGCCCGAACCGCTCCACAGCACCACCGCCAGCACCATTGCCGCCATTGTTCTTCCCAACATCATGAGTTCCTCCTTTGCAGTTAACCGGTTAAATGCGGGCCCCGCTGAGCGCGACTGAGCAGGCCCCCTTTTCTGCCAAACAGTATCGAGAAGAGATAACAGCCTCCGGCCACGAGTATGATGGCCGGGCCGGATGGCAAATCGCCATAGAAGGAGAGCAGTAGACCACAGTAGCCTGAAAACAGGGCTATCAGCACGGCGATCAGCGAGGCCGACCAGAAATGGCTGCCCCAGAAATGGGCCGAGGCCGCTGGCAGCATCAGCATGCCCACGGCCATGAGGGTACCCAGGGCGGTGAATCCGGCCACCAGGTTGAGCACCACCAGCACCAGAAAGACAAAATGCATGGCCGCGCCATGGCCCCCCACGGAACGAAGGAAGTCAGGATCGAAACATTCCACCATCAGCGGCCGGTAGATCAGCGCCAGGGTGAAGAGGGTGAGCGTGGTGATCGAGGCAACAAGGATAAGTGCGGGATCATCCACTGCCAGAATGGTGCCGAAGAGCACATGGATGAGATCAATGTTGGTGCCGCGCACCGAGATGATGAGCACGCCGATGGCGATGGACACCAGGTAGAGGGCGGCAAAACTGGCATCCTCGCGCAGGCTGGTATAGCGTGACACAGCCCCGGCTATCAGGGCCACCAGCAGACCGACGATGACACCGCCGATGGTCATGGAATAAAGTGACAGCCCGGAGACAAGAAAACCGATGGCCGCACCGGGAAGCACTGCATGGGAGAGGGCATCGCCCATCAGGCTCATCCGCCGCAGTACCAGCAGCATCCCCACAGGACCGCAGCCCAGAGCCAGGGCGACGCAGGCGGCAAGGGCATGGCGCATGAAGAGAAACTCCTGAAAGGGTGAAACCAGGAAATCGAGCGGTTGGTTCATAGCGGCGCCTGGCGGCAGATGGCTGCTGACTGATCCCAGGCCTGGGCCATGGTGCGCGATTGCAGCAGATGTTTCTCGGTGAGCACCTCGCTGGTTTGGCCCCAGGCGACGGGTTCACGAGCGAGCAGCAGGGTTTGCGGAAAAAATTCCCGCACCAGGTCCAGGTTATGGATAACTATCAACAAGGTGCGGCCCTCGTCGTGCCAGTGTCGGATCATGGCCATCAGATCAAGGATTGTCTGCTGATCAATGGCGCTGAACGGTTCGTCAAAGATGAGCACCGGTGCATCCTGCAGCGACATGCGAGCAAACATCATCCGCTGAAACTGGCCGCCGGACAGTTCATTGATAGCCCGTCCCTCCAATCCGCCCAGACCGACGATGGAAAGCGCTTGTGCCGCCCTCTGCCACAGGGTACGGTTCATGCCGCCGAACATGCCAATCTCCTGCCACAGCCCCAAAAGTACGGTGTCAAACACGGTGATGGGGAAGTTGCGATCCACCTCCAGGCGCTGTGGCAGATAGGCGATCTGGCGGGGCAGCAGGCCGTCGCGATCGATCGAGCCTTCCATGGGCCGCAGGAAGCCGGTAAGCCCCTTGACCAGCGTGCTCTTGCCCGAACCGTTGGGACCAATAATGGCGGTCATCGAGCCGGAGGCAAAGCTGCCGGAGAGATGATGGACCGCCGGGTGGCGTTGGAAGCCCAAAGTGAGATTGTGCAGGGTGATGGCGGCCATGAAGGCGATCCGCTCAGGGGCGCATGGCCCAGAACACGACAACCCACAACAGCAGGGAGGCGGCCGCAGCGCCGAGTAGGCGCAGTCCGGCGCTGCAGGCGAGTGGTGAAAACCGCGATACACCGGTAGGCAGAAGTATTTGCCTTGGGTCTTGGCGCCCCCCAGATTCTTTCGATTTAATTGTATTTTTTATCATTTGTCTGATTTGGAAGGATGTGTGAACCGTGCCGGATTACTGATGCGGCCAAGGCCCATAAGTTTAAAATGTTTGATATTTTAGTGAAATATTGATAGGTTTGCTGAGAGATACAGGTTGCGTGTACCTTATGTATAATGAAAAATTATGTCAATAAAAAGCGAATTGCCAATCTTGTCAACGGAAGAACTCAAAACCCTGTTTCATAATACAGGCCAGCGGTTCACCTCCCAGCGTGAGGCGGTCTGGCGGTTGTTTGCGGATACTCCCAATGGATTGACCATCGCCCAGGCAACTGTCCTTCTGGCTGAACGGAAGATCAGCCAGACCACCGTGTACCGAACGGTACACTCCCTGCAGGGCATGGGGTATCTGCGCTGGGTCCATAATCCGGAAGGGGAACACAGATTCCTTGCCTCCCGGCCGGGGCACACCCATATGCTGGTCTGCCGATCCTGTTCCAAGGCTGTTGAATGCAGTGACTGCGATCTGTCGATTCTTGAACAGCTCATCGCCCGCAAGACCGGCTTCACGGTTGAGGGGCACCACCTGGAATTCTTCGGTCTCTGTCAGGATTGTGCATGAACAAAGAGGTGATGCCGCCATTCCCTCGATATCAGCCCACTCCCCCGCAGGAGCAATCGGATCTGTCCCTGGAACTGTCCTGGGTCGCTGGACTCATTTTTCTCACCGTTGCCCTGTTGCTGCTGCTGCTTGGGCAGACACCGGCCTACAACAATCTGGTCGGCGCCATTGCCATCAACTTTCTTGCCATGATGGTCGAAGCGATGCCCTTCATGCTGATCGGGTCGCTCGCAGGCGGTGTGATCGAGGTGTTTGTGCCGGTGACCTGGGTGGAACGCGTCTGCCAGAACCATCGCTTTCGGGCGGTGTTCATCGGCGGTGCCATGGGATTGGTCTTTCCGGTCTGCGAATGTGCGGTGGTGCCGGTGATCCGTCGACTGCTCGGCAAGGGGGCGCCGTTCGGCGCGGCGGTGGCCTTTCTTCTGGGCGGGCCGATCGTCAACCTGCTGGTGGCAGCCTCAACCGCCGTCGCGTACAGCTTCAACTGGCAGGTGGTGGCCCTGCGTCTGGGATGCGGCTATCTGATCGCAGTGACGGTCGGGCTGTTGCTGAGTCGATGGTTCACCAACGACAATGCCCTGGTTCGTGATGCCAGGACAAGATCCGATGCCTGCTGTGGTCATGATCATTGCGCCTTTGACGGTCAGCGACCCGGTCTGATGTTTCAATTCCGGCACGCGCTGGCCCATGCCTTCGATGACTTCTTCAGCGTGGGCTATTATCTGGTGATCGGCGCTTTCATTGCCGCCTTTGTCCGCAGCGTGGTGTCTTTGGAGGCCTTCAACCATTTCCTCGCAGCTCCGTGGCAGGCAATTCTCCTGATGATGACCATGGCGGTGGTGCTCAATCTCTGCAGCGAGGCGGATGCCTTCATTGCCGCGAGTTTTCGGGGACTCCTGCCGCCAAGCGCACAACTTGCCTTCATGGTTCTGGGGCCAATGTTTGATCTCAAGCTGCTGCTGATGTATTTCGGCCTCTTCCGCAAGCGAGTGATTTCCAGTCTGGTCGCCACTGTGCTTGGCCTTGTGTTTCTCACCATGCTGGTGGTGCACCAGTTCTCCCCCAACCCGTTCTGAATATCTGTGATCTCCCGATTCCTACAGGTCTGCATCATGGCGGCCTGGGCCGCATTCTTCCTCTGGCTGATTGTTTTTGACCAGGCGGCGCTGGCCCGGCTGCTGCACCCGCGACTGTGGTGGCTGGTGGTGGGTGCACTTGTGCTGGCACTCTTTTGTGGCGTGGTCATCGGCCGGCAGAGCACGCCCAAGCCAACTGGAACCCTGCGGTGGACATGGCCGTCATACCTGGTGCTCCTTGTGCCGCTGGTCTATTTCTGGCCGATGCAGTCGGCGCGGTTCGACAGCCAGACCTTTCTTGATCGATCCACTCCCTTCAGCCCCGCTGTGTCCGTCGAGGACGATGCCGCGGCACCCGATGGACCCGAACAAACGAAGGAATCCGGTCTGATCGAAGCTTCGTTCAGCCAGATCGTCTACGAGCCACAACGGTACGTCGGCCACAGGGTCGAGGTCGTCTGCCAGAGCCTGAGTGATCGGCGGCTACCGGAGAATCAACTCCTCTGTTACCGGTTCAAGATCACCTGCTGTGCCGCCGATGCCCTGCCCCTGTTTGTATTTGTTGAACAGCAGGGACTCCAGGCGCCGGCCAACGATAGCTGGGTGCGCATCCAGGGGGTGCTGTCAACACGGAAAATCGACGGGATTTCCTTTCCGCTCATCCTTGCCGAGGGGATGGATGCGGAAAAGGAACCAAAGTTTCCGTTTGTGTTCTGAGCAGGATGATGGCGCCCGCTGACCCGGATCTTCAGCCAACGCACAATGTGCAAGCCAGAGGGACGACCGGCTACCGTGGCGACTGTATGAGGAGAAGCTGCCGGCGGGCAGCGCCCAGACCGCGGCCGAGATGGAGCAGCCGCGCCAGGGTGGTTGCTGCCTCACGGGATGGGATGAGGACGGTATGCCGATGGCGACCCGATCGCCCAGACTGCCCGGCGCTGTTCGAAAAACCCGGGCACTGTCCTAAAACCGGTTGCATTCAGCGGTGGGTGCGATAGAGTTTTATGCCTTGTCAGGTGCTCCTGTACAAAAGACTCGGGAGCGCCCGACAGAAAGGCAGGCTCTGTCAGATCCAGAACCCACTTGTCCCCCAACGCTAGCCATGATCACCATCAGCCAATATCGCGACACCTCGCCTGCCGGGCCCGAGGGAGGGTCGCCTCGGCCGTCGCGGCCCGCTACCATGCTCCGCACCCTGCTCCGCTTTGCCGGCTGTTTCTTGCTGGGTTCCCTACTCCTCTCCGCCTGCAGCGCGCCACCGGTGCGCAAGGGCAGTCCCTCCACCGACTCGGCCGCGAGCACTCCGGTCCGGGAAGCCCGGCCTGCGGTCGGCTCCCCGCCGCGCAAGAGCGTCGGCCGTTACCACGCCAAGCAGGTCGGCGGCGATTTTGCGGGCTATGCCAGCCTGCAGCAGTTCATCGACCAGATGGTGAAGAAACACGGCTTTGAGCGTGAATATCTGCAAGGACTGTTCTCCGAGGCCAAGCGCAAGCAGTGGACGCTCGATTACCTGGCCAAATCTGACCAGACCCTCAAGGGCAAGCCCGCCCAGGGCAGTTGGACCCGGTACCGGGAAAAATTTCTGGATGAGCGGCACGTCGGCGCCGGCGTCGAGTTTGCCCGCCAGCATCGCAGCACCCTGCAGCGGGCCACGCGCCAGTACGGCGTGCCCGAGGAATACATTCTCGGCATTCTCGCCGTGGAG
>CAZSTJ010000162.1:0-8584 GCA_964609805.1 uncultured Geobacter sp.
TATGACTCCACGATCTCCCTGCCGACGACCCCGTCGATCGTGTAATCCCCCCCCTTGGCCAGGATATGGGGTTTGACGGCCGTGATCAGTTCCAGCGGTGTGTCCTCGTCGAAGATCGTCACGTAGTCAATGCAGTTGAGCGCCGCCATGATATGGGCCCGCTCCTCCTCGCCGATCAGGGGGCGCTTTTCCCCCTTCAGGCGCCGGACCGAGGCGTCACTGTTGAGGCCGAGGACCAGCAGATCGCCCAGGGAACGAGCCTTCTGCAGGTATTTCACATGGCCCGCATGGAGCAGGTCGAAGCAGCCGTTGGTGAAGACCACCTTCTTCCCTTTGGCCTTCTCCCCAGCGATGATGCCGGCCAGCACATCACGGTTCTTGATCTTGGAGTCGCTGTCGCTGTGCGTCAGGGAAACGGCGCTGACGATCTCGTCCGGGGAGACGGTGGAGGTGCCGAGCTTGCCCACGGCGATGCCGGCGGCGATATTGGCGAGGCGGGCCGCTTCGGCCATCCCCATGCCGGCGGCAATCCCGACCGCCAGTGATGCCAGCACCGTGTCGCCGGCGCCGGAGACATCGAAGACCTCCCGGGCCACGGTGGGAATGTGTACCGTTTCACTGTCTCGGGAGAAGAGGGACATCCCCTCTTCGCTGCGGGTGATCAGGAGGTGCTCCAGTCCCGCCTTTTCCATGATTGCCGTCGCCGCCTGCTGCAGCGATTCGCTATCCCGGATCGGGATGCCGGCCGCTGCCTCGGCCTCCTTGCGGTTGGGGGTGAGCAGGGTGACGCCCCGGTAGCGGGTGAAGTCTGTCCCTTTGGGATCCACCAGGACCGGAATGCCGGCCGGCCGTGCGGCTGACGTGACCGCGGCGATGACCCCCGGCGTCAGCACACCCTTCAGGTAATCAGAAAGGAGGATGACATCAAAACCGGCCGCATTGGCCGAGATCCAGGCGCAGACCTGCTGTTCCACCCCGGCAGTCAATGGATCCCGCGACTCCCGGTCGATCCGGACGATCTGCTGATGGGCAGCCACCACCCGGGTCTTGCGGCTGGTGCGGCGTGCCGGGTCGTGGAAGATGGCGTCGGCGGCGATCCCGCGGCGGGTGAAGTCCTCCAGCAGTGCCCTGCCGTTGTCATCCTCGCCGACCACCGAGCAGACCGCCACCTGGACCCCCAGGGCTGCCAGGTTGTTGACCACATTGCCGGCGCCGCCCAGGCGCAGTTCCTCGCGGACCACATCCACGACCTGTACCGGAGCCTCGGGGGAGATGCGTTCTGTCTTGCCCCAGAGGTATTCATCCAGCATCAGGTCGCCGATCACCAGGCAGCGGATCGAGCCGGTGCGGCTGAAGAGGGATTCGATCGTCTTCCGGTCCATGTCAGTGCCCCATTCTATCGAGAATTCCTGCAGCCAGGAGCGGGATCATGATCTCATGGTGACCGGTGATGGTCAGCCCCCGGCTGTCGCCGGCCGTGGGACGCTTGACCACATTCTGCAGGGGGCGGTAGTGCTGGGTCATGTCGAAGTTGGCGGTGGTGAAGCCGTCCACGTGATACCCCATGTTCTGGGCAATGGAGAGCGCCTTCAGGAAGACCTCCGGCATGATCACGGCGCTGCCGATGTTGATGAAGACCCCGCCGCCGCCGAGGGTGGATACCACGGAGGTAAAGAGACGGAAATCGGTGAAGGTGGCCTGTCCCAGGGCCGCCCCGTCGCAGTCGGGATGCTGGTGGATAATGTCGGTTCCCACTGCCACATGCACGGTGGCCGGGATGCCCTTTTCCTGGCAGACCCCCAGCAGGCTGAACTGCCGGTGCGGGTTGTTGTTGGCGTTGATGAAACGTCCCAGCGCCTCGCCGTAACCGATCCCCTCGGCAACCCCCTCTTTCAGGGCCAGGTTGATGTCACGACCGGTCTCCTCGGCCATGCCGAAGGTGCCGCAGTGCAGCACGGCCCCCACGTCCTCGCTGGTCTCGCCGATAAGGGATATCTCGTAGTCGTGGATGGTGGCAGAGCCGTTCATGGCCACGGCGGTGATGGCGCCGGCCTCGATCAGCCGTCTGAGTACCGGCTGCAGGCCACATTTGATAACGTGTCCACCCAGGGCGACCACCACCGGCTTGTCCTTCCGCCGGGCTGCAACCACCGCATTGATGACCGCGTTGAGGTTTTCTCCCCCCAGCTGGTTGGGGAGCGCTGCCAGGAGGCCGGCCACACTCATGCCGGCCGTGATGTCACCGGCAAAGTCGTTGGCCAGGGAAACCTTGTTGCGTCGTTCGGCAATGGGGTAGGTGGTGACGCGGGAAAGATCGATGGGGTGATGTTTCATAAACAGTACCTTTCAGAATAAAATCTGCATCTCACAAAGGCACAAAGTACACAAAGAAAACCATTTGAAACGTTACAGATTATTCCATGATGTTTTACGGTTAACGACCTGTCTCGTCAAGGTCAGCTTTCCTCTGTGACTTTGTGAGCTTCGTGAGAGATGTTTTTGACGTTACCCGAACAGCTTCTTCTCCACCAGGTCGCAGACGATGTGGATGATCGTGATATGCGCCTCCTGGATGCGGGGGGTGTCGAACGATGGCACAACCAGCGGGAGATCACAGACCGGCTTGATGCTCCCCCCGTCCCGTCCCAGCAGGCCGACGGTGCGGCACCCCCGCTCACGGGCCAGGTTCAGTGCCTTCAACACGTTGGGGGAGTTGCCGCTGGTCGAGAAACCGATGACCACATCTCCTGGGTTGGCCAGGGCCTCAACCTGACGGCTGAAGATCGCATCGAATCCGTAATCGTTGCCGATGGCGGTCAGGATCGAGGTGTCGGTGGTCAGGGCGATCGCCGGCAGGCCGCGCCGCTCCATCTTGAAGCGTCCCACTATCTCGGCGGCAAAATGCTGGCTGTCTGCGGCCGACCCGCCGTTCCCCATGATCAGCAGTTTGGCGCCGCCGGCGAGTGCATCCGCGATCAGGCCGGCCAGATCGGCAATCGTCGGGGCCAGGTCCCGCTCCAGCAGCTCGAAAAGTGCCCGGTGCTCCTGCAGCTGTTTCCGCGTTTCATTGATCATACAACCTCCAGAGGATTGTTCCAGGCTGCAGCTGATGATTCATCGCCCCGTTGGACGATCAACACGTCTTCAAGCCGCAACGCAGTCGATGCTCCCGGGAATTCTGCAGCCTCGCTGCCTGCGACGAGGATCAGGTCGGGGGCGGTTTCCCTCAGTTCTGCCACCTGGCGGGCAAGGCTGCGCATGGTACCGAACAGCGGCAGGGAGCGCACATCGACGGCGGTATGCAGGACGTTCCAGCCCCGTTTGCGAAATTCCTTGTACTGCCGGCGATGGAGCAGCAGGGTAAAGCGGTCTCCCTTGCGGGCGCCGGCGGTAATCGCCTCCAGGGTGCCGCTCAGGCCGACGGCGTCCGTGCCGGGGCCGAAATACACACAGTAGTGATGGGCAATTCCCCAGCGCTCCCGGCATCGTTCACGGCTGATACGGCTCAGTTCTCCCCGGCGCTCCGGTGAGCCGAAGAGGGTCTCGGGGGTGCACTTCATTTCGGGGGCTGCGCTGACACAGACCCGAAAGCCCGCGGCCTCTGCCCGGCGCAGGTAGTCCCGCAGGCACCAATCGGCACCATCCAGTCCCTCATCAAACCCTCCCAGCCGTTGCCGCGCCTCGCCGCAGATCAGGAGTGTCGTCAGTGAGATCGAAAAGGTTTCCATCAGCGGGCAGGTTGGCGCCGGACGGACCACGGGAGGGGCACCATTGCCCCGGAATACCGGCGAGACGATGCCGGTGCCGGGTGTACCTGCCGCCTCCAGAAGGTGGGAGAGCCATCCTTTCGAAACCGTGACGTTGGGGCGGACAATGACTGTATAGTCGGCGTCGGAACTGGCCAGACCCCGGTTGATGGCAGGAATCAGGCCGATGTTGCGGTCGGAGGTCATGAAGATGGCACGTTCATCCAGGGATTCGGCAAACTCGTCCAGCATCAGCTGGGTTTCCCGGCCGCTGCCGTAGTCGAAAACCATCAGGCGTGCTTCCGGCGAGTATTCCAGGATAGCCGCCAGGCAGGCGCGGGTTTCGAAGGGGTTGTTCCAGACAGGGACGAGTATGTCGACGGTAGGTGAGGGCATAGGGGAATTACACAAACCGGAAATTTTATCACGGAGACACAGACACGGAGAAATTCAAAAGCGCTTTAACAGGGATATACAGGATGAAAGGGATAACATCTTGCAACCTAATTCGGGGTACATCCTTAAGACTTCATCCCGTTTATCCTGTTCATCCCTGTAAATCAGTTTTCCTGGTTTACCGATTTTCTCTGTGTCTCCGTGTCTCTGTGGTAAATGGGTTGTGATTAAGACGTTACTGAAACGCGGCGCAGCAGGTCCAGTTCGTCCAACACCTTGCCGGAGCCGAGGACGACGCAGTCCAGCGGGTTTTCAGCGATCAGAACCGGCACCTTGGTAACCTCGCGCAGCAGCATGTCCAGATTGCGCAGCTGGGCGCCGCCGCCGGCCAGGAAGATCCCCTTGTCGACGATGTCGGCGGCCAGCTCGGGCGGGGTCTTCTCCAGGCAGATACGGACGGTGTCGACGATGGAGTTGACCGCCTCCTTGAGGGCGTCACGGATCTCGTCAGAATTGACCTCGATGGTTTTGGGGATGCCGGAGACCAGGTCGCGCCCCTTGACCTGCTTGGTCAGAACCTCGGGGCCCGGATAGGCCTCGCCGATGTCGATCTTGATCTGTTCGGCCATGCGCTCGCCGATCTGCAGGTTGTATTTCTTGCGGATGAACTGGACGATGGCCTCGTCCATCTTGTCGCCCCCCATGCGGGTAGACTGGGCGTAGACGATGCCGGCCAGGGAGATAACGGCCACCTCAGTGGTGCCGCCGCCGATGTCGACGACCATGTTGCCGGAGGCTTCGGTGATGGGGAGTCCGGCGCCGATGGCGGCCGCCATCGGCTCCTCGATCAGGTAGACCTCGCGGGCACCGGCCGATTCGGCCGACTCCTTGACCGCACGTTTCTCGACCTGGGTGATGCCGGAGGGGACGCAGATGACGACCCGGGGGCGTACCAGGGTCTTGCGGTTATGGACCTTGTGGATGAAGTAGCGGAGCATCTCCTCGGTGATGTCGAAGTCGGCGATGACGCCGTCCTTCATGGGGCGGATGGCGGTGATGGAGCCGGGGGTACGGCCCAACATCTGCTTGGCCTCCATGCCGACCTTGAGTACCTTCTGCTGGCCGTTGGGCATCTTCTGCACCGCAACGACTGAGGGTTCGCGCACGACAATCCCTTTGCCCTTCAGGTACACCAGGGTGTTGGCGGTGCCAAGGTCGATGGCGAGGTCATTGGAGAACATCCCGAACAGGTAATCAAATATCTTCAACATTATTTCTGAATCCTTTCGTCCGAATACGGCAGCTTACAGAGGTGAACTAATTGTAAAAGGCCAAAAACATTAGCAGAACAGGCCGGTAAATGCAAGGGGGAATCCGGCTGGCAATCAGCGGGGTGGTGGCTGTTATGGCCAGTCTCACAGAGACACAACAAAGCCGGGCCGGACCTTGAAATGGGTCCGGCCCGGCATGTAAAGACCGTTATTCAGGGGACGTGAAGGCAAAGATAGGATCAATTCCGGTCAATAGTCGGAGGTTGAAACATAAATGCCTTCGTTCTTCTTACAGTTCGGTTCTGATAATTGTGGCAGGCACAAACATTACCACGATTATCCTGAAATTGCGTATTACTGCAACCTGAACTGAACCGGCATGACAATTTCCGCAGCAACTGGTGGCCGTGGAAATGGCGCCACCTTTTTGACCGTGTTTACGGCGCTATTGTCAAGGAGAGGGTAGCCGCTACTTTCCTTCACGTTGACGGAGCGGACGTCCCCGTCCTCCGCGACCACGAACGCAACAACCACCTTGCCGCTCCACTCCATCCTTCGCGCTACGGGGGGATAGTCCAGCCTCTTGACAATCAACTCCCGGATATAGCTGAAATGTTCTTTGAGATATCTTTTCCTGACCTGCTCAACGCTGTTTTCACCTGCCGGGCTGACGCCCGTGGAAGGCGCAACCGGTCGTGTGCCGGCAACAACCGTGGGCGGTGTGCCGGTCGCTGCTTTTTCAGGCCGCTGCCCTGTCTGTTGCGGTGCTGGCTGTGCTGCAGCGGACACGGTCTGGGGCAGCGGCTCAATATGTGCCGGTATGCTGGTAACCGCGGGTAACGCCTGCGCGGGCGCTTCCACAACCGGCCTGGGCGTTTCAGGCACCGCCTGAGGCCGACTCGGTACAGACGGTTGCGCTGCCTTTGTTTGCTCCGGCGCACAAAGAGGCGGAGCATCGTTCAGGCTGAAATCGATTGTCACTACGCGCGGAGATTTCCCGGCCGTAGCAGATAATCCAACAAGCAGCATGAAAAGTAAGCCATGAAGGCCGGCCGACATCCCGAAATATTTTGCCTGTTCATTCATGATCGTGCCTCTGTCTGCAAGCTGACCTTACGGAAGCCAAGGCCCTTGACGCTGTCCATGACATCCACGAAGGCCTGCAGCACCAGTTCCCGGTCCGCGCGGATCAGAACAGGAGAACTTCGGTCGATGCTGCACAACTCCTGCCTGAGATCGGCCAGGGAGAGCGGTCGTCCGTTCAGGAACATCTTCCCGGCCTTGTCGATTTCGATGGTATGGCCTTTCAGTGTCTCCGTCCGGGTTGGCGAAGATTTCGGCAGTTCGAGTGGTATCGCCCCCCGGGCGATGAACGTCGAGGTCGTCAGCACTATCGTCAACAACACCAGCATGATGTCGATGAACGGGATGACATTGATGACACTAAACTCTTTCTCGTCCATGTGCGATCTCCCATGTCAGCATCAGTTCCTTTGCCTGACGGACCAGAAAATTGTAGGATGTTACCGCCGGAATGGCCACAATCAGGCCGATTGCAGTCGCCTTCAAGGCGAGGGCCAGGCCGACCATGATCTTGCTCGCATCCATGAACCCCTGCTCCCCCATGGTGGCAAAGGTGAGCATGATGCCGAGCACTGTTCCCAGCAGCCCGATGTAGGGGGCATTGCTCCCCACCGTGGCAATGATGTGGAGCTTGCGGGTCAGCGCAAGCTCCAGTTCCTTCTTGTCTCCAAAGTCGACCACATTGAGTCTGCGGTAAAAGTTCCTGCGTTCAAGTGCCACACCGACGGCAACCATGCTCATGACGATCAGGAAGCCGATAACGCCGTAATCAATTGCTGCTTTGAGCCATTCCATCTGTTTTTTCTCCTTTCCATTTTTTCCAGAGTGCCAATACAACGATAGCAGCCCCCATTCCGGCGCAGCGGAAACAGGCCGAACAGGCCCCGCCGCTGCACATTCCGGCTGTTGCGGACAGGCCGGTTACGCCGCCGGCAACACCGACGGCACCGAAGGCCAACGAGTTACGTAACTTTCCCATAGCAGATGGCCCCCTCCGGACAGGCCTGCTCGCATTGTCGGCAGGGCATGCAGGACAACTGGTCGATCCTTGCTGTGGAGCCAACGCTGATGGCCCAGGTCGGACAGACTTCGGTGCACTTCCCGCAGCCGTTGCAGCTCTCCTCCGCCACAGTGACCCGCTTGCCGAATTTTGCGCCCACTCGGTTTGCAATGGCGTCCAGAGCCCCGACGGGGCAGAGGAAGTTACAGTAGGCCCTGCCCCCCTTCGCCACAACAGCCAGCAGTATAAAGAGGGCCAGGTTGATGATGCCGTAGGCCCTGAAAAAATATGCCAGGTCTGCCTGGACAAAGGCCGCACCGAACAGCCGTGGAAGAGCGGCGAAGTTGCAGTAGTTGCAGCAGAGGCTTCCTAAACCGAGTAGCGGTGCTGCCAGATAAACGGCCAGATAGCCATAGCGGACAGGAGCTGCCGGGATTGAACCGTAATCGATCTTGAGTTTATCCGGAACAAGCTTGCTGCCCAGTTCTCCCGCCCCGCCCACCGGGCAGAGATGGCTGCACCAGTATCTGCCCAGGAAGAAGGTGGCGGCGATGGTGGCAACAACCAGTGCAACTCCCATGTAGGCACGCATGATGCCGCCGATGATCTCGCCCGTGCCGGCCCCCTTGCGAATGGCGTAGAACATGCGCGGGCACCAGGTCCCGCAGAAGTCTCCGTCACCGGTGGTCAGCTGGAAGATAAATGCCAAAGGGGGCAGGAATAGGATGAGTGACAGGAGCATGATCGCCGTGCGGTGTCTGCTCATAAAACCGGGCTTTATCACCTCAGTGTTCATCACGCACCCCTTCCTTCCCGTCGGTAAACCGGATGGGAATCCGCAGCAGCGGTTCGCTGGTGGCAACATCATAGAAGGCCACCGCCGGTCCCCGGGCCTTTGCCGGGTCTCCGCCTTTTCCGGACCAGACTTTACCGGTGGTTATTCCATCCCGGCCGCCTTTGTTGCCAGTCCGGTCCATGTGCGGGCCGGATAAGCCATTTTCCGGGCCGGCTGCCGCAGAGGAACGGCCACCCGTCACATCCGACACACCGGCAGATGTTTTTGCGTCCGGTTCGCACTGGAAACAGAG
>CAZSTJ010000163.1:0-8509 GCA_964609805.1 uncultured Geobacter sp.
GATCGTCTTCGGGGATGCCGGCTTCGACCTTGCCCACCAGGTCGGCGCCGACGTCAGCAGCCTTGGTGAAGATACCGCCACCGAGACGGGCAAAGATGGAGATCAGCGAGCCGCCGAAGCCGAGACCGACCAGCTGGCTGACGACTTCTTTGACCGGTGCGCCCGGCATCAGTTTCAGAAGGATCATGTAGTAACCGGCAACGCCCAGCAGGCCGAGACCGACAACCAGCATGCCGGTGATAGCGCCCCCTTTGAAGGCGACGTTGAGGGCCTTGACGATGCCGCTCTTGGCAGCTTCGGTGGTGCGCACGTTGGCACGGACCGAGACGAACATGCCGATGAAACCGGTCAGGCCGGAAAAGATGGCGCCGATGGCGAAGCCGACGGCGGTCTTGACGCCCAGGGTGGCAAAGAGGGCGATGAACATGACAACACCGACCACGGCAATGATGGTGTACTGGCGTTTCATGTAGGCGCCGGCACCTTCCTGGATGGCGGCCGCGATCTGCTTCATACGGTCATTTCCCTGGGGGAGTCCCAGAATCCACTGGGCCGAGATCAGGCCGTACGCTACGGCCGCAGCGGCACAGACCAGGGCGAATACTACTGCGTACTGTTCCATTAACAAATCCTCCTGTTGATATGAATAACCCGAAAAGGGATTCCTCTGTACCAAAAACGGAAAATTGTTAGAGGAATCTTTCAGATTTGTCAACCACTATTTGCCGCTTTGCCTGTATTTCTGAACAGTTCTCTTTACAAAACCCTCATCCTTGTCAATGAATGTCTTGCATGATATACATGTGAAGTCATGCAGTTAACCAAGGTCCCAAAGGAGATCTTTGCTTATGAAGGCAGCTGAATTTATTAGCGCGGTTGCGCTCTTCTCCCTGTGCGGGTGTGCCTCCCAGAGCGCCCTTGATTCCACCCGTTATGACGTCGATGAGTTGCGTGCCCGTATCACCGCCCTGGATAAAAACATGGCGGGAATTCGTAATGAATCCCGGGACGAGTTCGGTTCATTCGAGAAATCCTTCAAGTCCGATGTGGCAGCGGTGAGAAAGATGTCCGCCGACATCCAGGCCACCATCGACAGCACACGGACCGAGATGCAGGCCCTGAGCGGCAAGGTCGACGACATGGGGACCGGCATCAAGAAACCGACCGAAGACCTGGCCCGCTACCGGGAGGATGCCGACAAACGGATTATCGCCCTTGAGGACCGCATCCTCAAACAGCAGTCCACGCTTGATGAGCTGACGAAGAAGGTGTCTGACCTCGCCAAACCGAAAGAGGTGCCGGTAACACCGGACTCTCTGTATCTGAAAGGACTGGACACCTTCAAGGCTGGCGACATGCCGACCGCCCGGGAGATCTTCACCAAATTCCTCGAACAGTACCCCCAGCATGATCTGGCGGCCAACGCCCATTACTGGACCGGCGAGACCTACTACAGCGAGAAGAATTACGAACCGGCCATCCTGGCATTCCAGGAGGTTATCAAGAATTTTCCGACCAAGGAGAAGGTGCCGGCCGCCATGCTGAAGCAGGCCATGGCCTTCAATGCCATCAACGACCAGAAGAGCGCCAAATATGTCCTGAAAAAACTGGTGGAGGCATTCCCCAAGAGCGATGAGGTGGCCAAGGCCAGGGAACTGCTGAAAGAGACAAAGTAGCTTCCATTATTCAAATGTTCCGGTAGAATGACAATGGGCAGCCACATGGTTGCCCATTGCTGTATCTAAGCGATGTTATGAGGTAACAACCTTATGAAGTTACGGAGCGCCATCGACGCACCATGAGATTCGCCACCAGACTGAAACTCAACTCATACTGTTCCTTCGGGGTCCTCCTGATCCTCCTCCCCGTGCTCGCCTGGATCATGCTGGCGGTTCAGGACGCCCGCCAGCAGAACGCCTTGGCAGAACAGCTGGTTACCGTACATTCAGAACGGGTCGATCACCGTAATGAACACGCCCTGTTCAGCGAGGAGAGCCAACGGGCGCAATTACTGGCGGATACGGAACGATTCAGAAGGCTCCTTGACAAGGCTGACGGCACAATAATCAACGGTACCGAAAAACATCAAATTCTGGCGGATATCCGGCGGCAGTTTGACACCAGTGCCGCCATGAACGCTCAGCTCGCACAAGATCCCACCCCTTCAGATGAAGCAACGGAATCTCACAGAAGCCTCTTCCGCCAACTCGTCATCTGCGACACCGCACTGGAAGGCTCCATCCGAAAACTCAGAGATCTTGTCGAGGAGGAGCGTGACCGGTACAGTCGAAACGGCATCCTGATCGCATCGCTGCTGGTAATTGTATTGACGATTGCCCTGACGGCCAGTTCCCACTTTATCAACCATGTCATGAGCCAGCGCCTTCAACTGCTGCAAACCGGTGCCGGCAAAATTGCTGGCGGCGCTCTTGAGACCAGGATAATCATCGACGGTGGCGACGAATTTGCCGAACTGGCGGCAGACATCAACCAAATGACGTCACAGCTCCGGCAGCACCTTCATGAGTCGGAGCAGAGCCGTTCCTTTTTCGACCAGCTCACCAGCCAGGTTCCCGGCATCATCTTCCAGGCTCACCTTCATCCGGACAGCCATTTCAGCATCCCCTATGCCAGTCCGTACATGAACGAACTATATGCCCTGCCTCCCTCGGCAGTCAGGGAGGATGCCGCTGCTATTTTTGAGCGGTTTCACCCGGACGATCGAGACGCCCTGATATCATCCTTCTACGAATCAGCCGAGAATTTGTCAACCTGGCGGCAGGAATTTCGTTTCATCCGGCCAAATGATTCTGTGCGCTGGTGTCTTGGTGTGGCTCAGCCCCAGAGACTCGCTGACGGCAGCATCTGTTGGGACGGTTTCATCTCCGACATCACTGATCATAAATCATCTGCGCAACAGATACAGATGTACAGCGATACCTTTGACACAGCATTCGACGCGATACATTGGGTTTCGCCGGAGGGGCGGATTATCCATGCAAGCGCCACCGCCTGCCGTATGCTCGGTTATACCCTGGAAGAAATAACATCCCTGACCGTAGGTGATATTGATCCGATTTTCCCGTTTGAATCCTTTCCGCTCGTGTGGGAGGACTTCAAGCAACGGGGGGGATGCACCTTTGAGACCATCCACAGGAGCAAGGACGGTCGTGACATCCCGGTGGAGATCGCCGTCAGCTACCGCACCTATGACGAAAACGAACTCAACTGTTGTATTGTCCGGGATATTACCGAACGCAAAAGTAATGAGGAAAAACTGCGGGACAGTACCCGGCGCTTTGCGGCAATCTTTTATCACAGCCCGATTGCCATCGGTCTCTCGTATCTGACCAGTGGCGAGTTCATTGACATCAACGACTCATTTGTCGCTTTGTTCGGCTTTATGCGGGAAGAGCTGGTGGGGCACACGGCTCTCGAGGTGGGGCTCTGGCCATATCCGGAGGAGCGGGAGCAAATGATGTCAATACTGCAGGCACAGGGGAGGGTTGACCGGTACGAGATGCACCTCCGTCATAAGTCAGGAGAGATCCGGACCCTGTTGATGTCGGCGGAGCTGTTCGAACACCTTGGGCAAACACTCATGATCGGCATGCAGGTTGATATCACCGAACGTAAACTGGCCGAGCTAAAACTGGCAGAACTGAACGATTGCCTAGAGTCTCAGGTACAGGAACGGACCTTCGCACTCAGCATAACCAATGACCAGATGCTCCGGGAGATCGAGGTCCGTAAGAAGATTGAGCAAGAACTGATCGACAAAAACCGGTTGCTGGAATCACTTTCCATCGATCTGGCCATGGCGGAGGAGCGGGAGCGGGACCGCATCGCGAGTGAGTTGCACGACCAGGTCGGTCAACGACTCCTATTCGGCAAGATGGCCCTCGGCGCCCTTGCGGAGCGTTCAGAAGGGGCTGAATTGCCCCGTGAAATATCGGCTCTGGAAAATGTTCTTGATCTTACCATCCAGGATGTTCGGACGCTCACCTTCCAATTGCGGCCACCGTTGCTGGCCAGTGCCGGACTGGAGGCAGCGCTTCACTGGTTGGGTGGAGAATTCCAGGAGAACCATGGGCTACTGCTACACTATTCCAATGATGGCCAACCGAAGCCACTCCGATACGAGGCACGTTCCGTTGTATTCCAGGCAGCGAGAGAGGTGCTGTTAAACACGGCGAAACATGCCGGAGCGAGCCGAATCGAAATCGACATCAAACGATGTGACGGGACCCTGCTGTTGCAGCTGAGCGACAACGGCTGCGGCTTCGACCCCAGCACAGCCGCCGTCAAGTCGGGACGTAACGGAGGATCGGGCTCCAGAATGTGAGACGCCGTATCGAGCATTTGGATGGTACTTTTGCAATCAAGTCTTGGTCTGGCGGAGGGACGCGGGTAGCCCTCAGCGTCCCGTTGGACATACCGTCAGAGGAACTCCTTTTTCGGGAGGGGGAGGGAGTCGTAGGTAACTAGCTTCCACACATCTGGATTATCACTTTTAAAAGACAAAAGGCGATCCATCGGGGATCGCCTTTTGTAGTTACCAGACTCTTGAGCAAGATTACAGCACACCCTTGGTCGACATGACCCCCTGAACCCGGGGATCCATCTGGGTTGCCGCATCCATGGCCCGGGCAAAGGCTTTGAAACAGGCCTCGATGATGTGGTGAACGTTCTCGCCATACATGACATTGACATGTAGATTCAGGCCGCAGTTGTTGACGAAGGCTTGAAAGAATTCCCGCGCCAGCTCCACATCAAACTCGCCGATCTTAACCTTGGGGAGGGTGACATGGTACACCAGATACGGCCGGCCTGAAATATCCACCGCCACACTTGCCAGGGTTTCGTCCATGGGAACGGTGGCCTGTCCGTAGCGGCGAATCCCTTTCTTCTCCCCCAGTGCCTGTTTGAAGGCTTCGCCCAGAACGATACCGATGTCCTCCACCGTATGATGGAAATCGATGTCGATGTCACCGCTGGCCTCCACCTCCAGGTCGAACAGCCCGTGGCGGGCAAACAGGTTGAGCATGTGATCGAGGAACGGCACCGAGGTGCAAATATTTGCCTCGCCGCTTCCATCCACCGCCAGCGACAGCTTGATACTGGTTTCCTTGGTGATCCGCTCGATACGGGCTGTACGTGACATATCAGGTCTCCTGCATCCCCTTTCAGGGGACGTGCGGTTCTATTTTTTCGTCATTATCGCAAACTTGTCCAGCGGGCTTCCCATCAGCAGAAATGCCTTCCCTTCCTGTTCATCCCAGAGGGAGATATACCCCTTCCACCCCCTGTTAGACATCAGCTCCTTGAGGCTGTGCAGCACCTCCTGGGTAGGCGGCTCATGGAACGCATTGTAGCCACAATACCCGCCGGGAGGAATCAGGCGGAAGGCACCGAACCCCTTAGCTTCGTTGCGTTTGATGACATACGGTTCATCATCGTCCCACAGGATTTCTTCGTAGGCGGTCCAGCCGCATACCGGGCACATGAGTCGGCGGGCGCTGTTTTTACCCCAAGCCTCGGTATCAACCCGGCCGTATTCAAACCCACACTGACCACACGGTTCATACATGTCTTTCAGCGGCATACACCCTCCTTAGTTGATTTCACTCATGGCTGCCAGTGTCGTTTCCATCTCTTCACGGGTGCCGATGGAGATACGCAGACCATGGCAGAGGAGCGGATCGGAAAAATGGCGCACCAGGATCTTTCTTGCATAAAGTCCTTCATAGACCCGCCGACCGCCCCGGTCAGGAGGTGAAGCGAAGACGAAGTTCCCCTGAGAGGGGATGACCTCGTAGCCAACGGCGCGCAGTTCTTTTGCAAACCATTCCCGCGTCTCGACTATCTTGCAGCAGGATTCGCGGAAATATTCCTGATCCTGGAGGGCAGCCAGACAGGCCGCCTGGGCCAGTCGATCCAGGTTGTAGTGGTCGCGAATCTTATCCAGCGCCTCGATGACCTCGGGGCGGGCAATGGCCAGACCGAGTCGCATCCCGGCCAGGGAATAACTCTTGGACAGGGTGCGGGTCACCACGACATTGTCGTATTTCCGTACCAGGTCAAGGGCATTGCCGTCGGCAAAATCTGCGTAGGCCTCATCTACCACCAGCATACCACCACAGTTCCGGGCAACCTCCTCCACATATTCATGGGGGAAGGCGAACCCGAGTGGCGAGTTGGGGGTGGTCAGGAAGAAGATCTTGCCGTGATAGTATTCGGGAAAGGCCTCGATACGAAACTGCTCGTCCAGACCGTAGGTACAGATGATCGCCCCCTGGATCTCGGCCAGGGTAGAGTAGTAGGAATAGGAGGGGTGGACGTAGCCGATCTCCTGCCCCTGACCGGCAAAGGCGCGGATCAGGTTATTGAGCACCTCATCCGATCCGTTGGCCATGATGACCCAGGAGGGATCAAAACCATACAGCTTGCCGGCCGCTTCCCGCAGCATCTGGCTGGATGCGCTGGGATAGGTGCGAAGGGAGGCCCCGTCATTACCCAGTTCGGCGAGGATCGCTTCGCGGACCTTCGGCGACGGAGGATAGGGATTTTCGTTGGTATTAAGTTTGATCCACAAGGCGATATCCGGCGGCTGATAGCCCGGGACATACCCCTGCATGGCAGCAATATTGGGACGTAATGAAATCATAAGATAGTACCTTGTCGTTACATAATCAGGGGATCAACTATCATCGAAGCCGTTTGCTGACCGACTTGCCGTGGGCCTCCAGCCCCTCCAACCCGGCTATGCGGACAATATCGTCACCCAGCCGCTGCAGACCGTCCTGCGAAAAATAGACGATGGATGACTTCTTCACGAAATCGTCGGTGGAGAGTGGCGAGAAGAAACGGGCGGTACCACCGGTCGGCAGGGTATGATTCGGGCCGGCCAGATAATCGCCGGCGGCCTCGGGGGTCCAGTGCCCCATGAAGATCGCTCCGGCATTGATGATCTTGGGCAGTATTGCAAAGGGATCAGTCACCGCCAGTTCCAGATGCTCCGGGGCGATACGGTTGGAGAACTCGATTACCTCATCCAGACCGGACGCAACAATTACGGCGCCGTATTTGTCCCACGATGCGCGGGCGATGGACTCACGGGACAGCTCTCCCAGCTGGCGTTCCACCTCTGCCGCAACCTGCTCGCCGAAAACTCGGTCAGTCGTGATCAGGATCGAGGAGGCCAGTTCATCATGTTCAGCCTGGGAAAGGAGGTCGGCGGCGATATGAACCGGAGAACCGCTGCCGTCGCTGATGACAAGGATCTCGCTGGGACCGGCGATCATGTCGATGCCGACCTGGCCGAAGACCAATTTCTTGGCCGTGGCCACGTAGATATTGCCCGGACCGGTGATCTTGTCCACCCGGGGAATCGTAGCGGTACCGTAGGCCAGGGCCGCAACCGCCTGGGCGCCGCCGATGCGGAAGATACGGTTCACGCCGGAAAGATGGGCGGCGGCCAGCACATGGGGATTGATCTCGCCGCCCGGGGTCGGGGCCACCATAATGATCTCACCCACACCGGCCACCCGGGCCGGCACGGCATTCATAATCACGCTGCTGGGATAGCTGGCCTTGCCGCCGGGCACATAGATACCCACCCGCTGGAGCGGCGTTACCTTCTGCCCCAGCATGACATCCGGTTCTTCGGTGGAGATCCAGGTTTGTTGTTTCTGCTTCTCGTGGAACCGGGCCACCCGTTCCACCGCCAGCCGGAGGGCCGCAAGATCCTGCGAATCCACCTTCGCCATGGCGGCATCGATCTCTGCCGGTGACACCTCCAGATCGGTTATGCCGGCAGCCTCCAGACGGTCAAAACGGCGGGTCAACTCCAACACCGCCTGATCGCCGCGCTCCCGCACGTCGGCAATGATGCCGAGCACGGTCTGTTCCACCGCCTGGCCGGTCTCTTCGCCACGGGAGAGTATGGTATCGAATTTTGCCGAAAAGTCGTGATCGCGTATATCGAGGAAAAGCATGTCCTATCCTGTTCAGGCGGTCTGGAGCACCTGCTCCAGACCCTGGATTATTTCAGTAATTCTCTTCTGCTTGGTCTTCAGACTGGCCCGGTTGACAATCAGCCGGGTCGTGATCTCGGCGATGGTCTCAACCTCCACCAGACCGTTTTGCCGCAGGGTCTCTCCGGTTGAGACCAGATCGACGATCCGCTCCGACAACCCGACCAGGGGGGCCAGTTCGATGGAACCATACAGCTTGATGATCTCCACCTGGATTCCCTTGGAAGCAAAATAACTCTCGGCCACGTGGGGGTACTTGGTGGCAATACGGATATGGGACCATCCAGTCGGGTCATCATCCTTGGCCAACCCCGCCGGTTCCGCCACCATCATCCGGCAGTAGCCGAATTTCAGGTCCAGCGGTTCGTAGAGATCCTTTGCCTGTTCCATCAGGGTATCTTTGCCGACGATACCCAGGTCGGCGCTGCCGTACTCCACATAGGTCGGCACATCGGTGGCCCGCACGATCATGT
>CAZSTJ010000164.1:0-8458 GCA_964609805.1 uncultured Geobacter sp.
CCCGGATATCGTTGGCCATCGCCAGGAGCATCTTGCGGAAATTCTCGGCCTGGCTTTCCTCTTTGGTCTTGAAATGAATCTTGCTGATCTTGGTGACACCGTCAACCAGCAGCGCAACCTCCTCGCCGAACATCTCCGCCAGCTCTTCATAGGTGGCCAGCGTGTCTTCGATGGTGTCGTGCAGAAAGCCGGTCACTATGGTGGGGACATCCAGACGTAGATCGGCCAGCAGACCGGCGACCTCCATCGGATGGATGATGTACGGTTCACCGGAGAGTCGTGTCTGCCCCTGATGCACCTTGGCACAGTACACGTATGCCTTGCGGATGATATTCAAATCAGCCGTAGGGTTATAGGCGGTTACCTTGTCGAGGATATCGTTAAGGCGGATCATGCGTAATCAGTCACCTGATGAAGGAGTGAATAGACGGGGATTGGATAAAAAAAGGGTGAAACCGTGATAAACGGCTTCACCCCGGATACGGACTTAATTGGCTTGCTGTTTTTTGCTGAGCTCGAAGTTGACCTTGCCGGCAGCGATCTCACGCAGTGCGGTAACAACCAGGCGGTTGTTTTTGGGATCGATCAATGGCTGGTTCCCCTTGTACAACTGCTTGACCCGCTTGGATGCAAGCATGACGAGGAGGAAGCGGTTATCGACCTTTTCGAGGCAATCTTCAACGGTTACCCGTGCCATGGTGTAATTCTCCTTCCTGCAACAGATGATTGAAATGATGTTATTACGCTATTTTACTTCAAATATCAAACAATTTCGCCACCTGTCCCAGCATCCGGAAGGTCTTCCGGCTGTGGGCGATCACGATGGATGACAACTCTTCGAAAGCGTCATCGAGATTGTCATTGATCAGGATATAGTCATACCAACGGGCCTCCTTGATCTCGGCCGCGGCCCGTTCTATCCTGCGGTCTATGACATCCTGAGTGTCGGACGACCGGCTTTCCAGTCGCCTGCGCAGCTCCTGCATGCTGGGGGGGAGGATGAAGATATAGACGCACCGCTCGATCTGCTCCTTGAGGCGGCGCGCCCCCTGGCAGTCAATATCGAGCACCAGGTCGACACCGTTGGTTCGAGCATCTTCGATGGTCGCCAGTGAGGTACCGTACAGGTTGCCATGGACCTCGGCCCATTCGGCAAAGGCATCCGCGTCAACCATGCGCTGAAACTCGTCACGGGAAACAAAAAAATAATCGGTGCCGTTTACCTCTCCTGAACGGGGCGGGCGGGTCGTGTAACTGATCGACTCCGTCATGTTCGGGAACCGGTTGAGGAGTTTGTGACAGAGGGTGGTTTTTCCTGCACCGGACGGGGCGGATATGATCAGGATGATGCCTTCGCGTTTCATGGAGACCGCCTTGAACGTATTGGTTGCGGCAGGGTAGCAAAATCAGCTGCAAAAGAAAACAGGGGAATGTCAGGGGTCAGTCGTCGTCATCCATCATGCGGTGTTTCGGTTTTTCCACATCGTCGAATTCACCCCGTTTGACCGCCCAGAGGAAGATAAGCCAGCACCCCCCTCCAAGGCAGAGCGAGAGAATAATCAACAAGATAAGACTTTCATCCACGATGTTTGATCCTCATGAGACGTAGTGAGTTAAGGGACACGAGCAATGAACTGGCGGTCATGGCAACAGCGGCGTACACCGGCGTCAGCAAGCCGAGAACAGCCAGCGGTATACCGATGAGATTATACAGAAATGCCCAGATAAGATTCTGCTTGATGACGGTCATGGTCCTGCGGGCGATACGGTGCGCGGTTGCCAGTCGGGAGAGATCGTCTGCGGTGATAATAATATCGGCATTCTCCAGGGCAATGTCACTGGACCCGGCCAGGGAACAGCTCACGTTCGCCGCGGCCAGAGCCGGAGCATCGTTGACACCGTCACCGACCATGAGCACCTGTCTCCCCTCACCTTGGATCTTCCGAATCATTTCCAGTTTCTGATCAGGAGTCAATCCGCCATAGGCCCCGCTAATGCCGAATTCCGAAGCAATCCGGGAAACGACCTCCTGGGTATCACCGCTCACAAGGCGCAGTTCAATACCGCGTCCCGTCAAATCCGAAACCAGACCGGCAGTGCCGGGGCGCAGCTGGTCCGAGAGTAGGAAACGACCGGCCGAAACCCCGTCGACGGCCACCAGGACCTCCGTTTCTGTGCCATCGGTCGGAGACGGAAAGCCGTCTAACGGAACACCCTGCTCCAGAAGAAAGCGGCGGCTGCCGCACAGGACCTGACGGCCAGTGGTGGTCATACCGGAAATCCCTTTCCCCGGGATCAGGGCAAACGAGCGGCAGACATCGGGCAGAATCCCGTTTTGAGCCGCATAGCGCACAATGGCCTTTGCCAATGGATGTGCGGCCGGTTGTTCAATCGTGGCGGCGGCAGAGAGCAGCTCCGGCAGGGTTGTGGTGTCGATAGGTGTCACCTTGGTTACCACGGGCTGTCCGGCGGTAAGGGTACCGGTTTTGTCGAAAAACACCGAATCGATTGCCGCAAGCCGTTCTATCACATCGCCTCCGCGCAGGATCACCCCCAAAGCGGCAGAACGGCTGCATGCGGCCAGCACGGCCGCGGGCACCGCCAGTCCCATGGCGCAGGGACAGGCAATCAGTACCACCGACAGGGCAACCATCAGAGCTGACCCTGCCCCCTGCCCCGCTAGTCCCCAATGTCCTGCAAACACCAGGACTGCCAGCAGGATAACCGCTGGGACGAACCAGCCGGCGATGCGATCGGCAAGGCGCTCAATGTCAGGTTTTCCGGCCTGAGCCATCCGTACCAGGGCTGCAACCCGCATCAGGTAGCTGTGCCCCACCGGGCGCAGTACCTCGACAAGTACCGGGGCTGCGATATTGATACAACCGGCGCGGAGTTCTGCCCCGACAGCCACCAGTTCCGGCTGGCTTTCACCGGTTACATGGGACTGGTCGATCTCCGTTTCACCATCACGCAGGAGGCAGTCAACCGGAAAGCGCTCCCCCTGCCGTACCAGCAGCCGCTGACCCGGCCTGACCTCATCGGCAGGGACCTCCCGGTGAAGATCGTTCTCGATCACTGTTGCCCGCTGGGCCGCCGCGGCATAGAGCGATTCGACACCCGACATGGCCGTGCGGCGCACCGAGAGCTCCAGCAATCGGCCGACCAGGATGAACGTTACGATCATGGCCGCACTTTCAAAATAGGTCTCATAGCCGGCCACGAGCGCCCAGAGGCTGTAGAACCAGGCGGTAAGGGCACCAACCGCGATCAACAGGTCCATGCCGGGGGAACGACTGCGGAGCGACTTCCAGCCGCCATACAGAAATGGCCAGCCACAATAAAATACCACGGGGGTCGACACTATGAGGGAGGCGTACTGCAGGACTGATTTGATGCCAGAGCTCATCCCTTGGAAATAACCGGCATAAAGGCTGTAGGAGTAGGCCATCAGCTGCATGGTCAGAAACAGGGCGGTCCCGAAACGCAGGAGCAGATCCGTTCGTTCCCTGCGGGCCTCGCGGCTTGACAGGTCCGGCGTGTAGGGGCGCGGCATGAAACCGAGTGAATGTATGGCATTGAAAACCGCCGCCGGACCGGTCAATGCCGGATCGAAGAGTGTCGAGGCAATGCCTCCGGCATAGGAGATGCTGACACGGACGACGCCGGGGACGCGGGCAATCATGCGCTCCAGTAGCCAGACACATGACGGGCAGCTGATTCCCCCAACCAGGATATCGATACGGGTATGGTCACCGTCCGGCACGACGTGCTGAATAAGCTCTTCATCCCTGAAGAGGGCCCGTCCCTGCTCCGAAACGGTGGGAAGAGCTCGGTCAGTCCGGGAATAGAAGGTGCTTAATCCCGCAGAGGAAATCAGCCGGAAAGCCCCCAGACAGCCGCGGCAGCAGAACGGCACGACGGTGCCGTCTTCTGTTGTTTCAGAAAACGGCTTCCAGCTGAAGCTGATGCCGCAGTGATGGCATTTGATATCGGTCAGCTCAGTCATGGGCAATCATGGCTATCGAAGCCCCGGATAGCGGCCTGATGTCCGGGAACGACGGTGCAATACCGGTATATATTTGTATGAATACATGGTATAAACGATGCAGTAAGGAGGGTTGTATGAAGGATATCCTGATCATTATTGCTATTGTCGTCGTCTGGTTTGTCCTCAACCGCTTTATCCTTCCCCGGATGGGGGTTCAGACCTGAATGAGTGACGCCTGTTCCCCCGCGGTGCGGGAGGAGAAAAAAGAACAGCCGAAATAACAGAAGGCCGGAATTACGTTCCGGCCTTTTTTTCCTTGGTGCGCGCCTCGTCCAGAACCACCAGATATCCATCCGGATCGAAGCACCACATCTCCTTGACGCCGTAGGGCCTGATCTCTAGTGGATAAAGAATCTCGAGCCCCTCTTCGTTGACAGCGTCGCTGATCCCCTCGAGATCATGAACCTCGAAATGCAGGGTTATCCCGATGCCCCGGGGAAACATGCTGAAACGGTTGCCGAGCACCGGGTGGGCTCTGACTACATCGTCCTCTTCTACAAACACCAGGGCGATGCCGTCCATATCAAGCATCAGATGGTCAGGTGCACCGATAGCCGTCAGGGAACGCTGTATCGGCAGTTCCAGGATACCGGCATAAAAGGCTTCGGTCACTGACAGATTGGCAACAGCCAGCTGAATGGAGTGCCGGGCCCGATGCGACTTCATCTACTGGCCGCCTGAAATGGATGAAAACAGGGTGGAAAGACGTGAGAGCCAGTTAAAATAGATGACAAAACCGACCAAAATCAGGAAGATGCCGGTGCATATCTCAAACAGCCGGATATATTTCTTGAAACGCTGAAAGGCGACGACGAACTGGTGCATGGCCAATGCAGAGAGCAGAAAGGGGATGCCGAGCCCCAGTGAGTAGATCAACAGGAGTATGATACCATGGGTGACGTTTTCTTCCGTCGCCGCCACCATCAGGATTGCGGCGAGAATCGGTCCGATGCAGGGGGTCCAGCCGGCGGCAAAGGCAATGCCTACCAGAAATGTACCAGCAAAACCGGCAGGCTTGCGGTGCAGGTTAATCCGTTTTTCACCCATCAGCAGATGGATCGGCACCAGGCCGGTAACATGAACCCCCAGCAGGACAATCAGCACACCGCCCACCTTGCGGAGCAGTCCCACATTTTGGTTAAGGAATGAGCCAAGATAGGTAGCCGATGCTCCCAGGAAGACAAACACCACCGTAAAGCCCAGGATAAAGGCCAAGGAGTGCAGAATCGCCGTCCGGCGGACCTTGTGACTGGGGTGTTCGTCCTGCAGGTCGACAAACGACAGGCCCGTGATGTAGGTAATGTAGGACGGAATCAGCGGCAGCACGCAGGGGGAGAGGAATGACAGCAGTCCTGCGATGAATGCGCCGAGGTACGTGACTTCCGGTGATTGCACGGCGCAGCTCCTATTTCATGAGACCTTCAATAAAAGAAATCGTCTCTGCTGAGTCCCACGCAAGAGGTCCGATCACTTTTTTAACCAGGACACCGTTCTTGTCGATAACGAAGGTTTCGGGGACGCCGGTCACCCCGTAGGCCTTCTGAGCCGCCCCCCCCTGATCGAGATAGGCGGGGAGGGAATAGCCGCTGGATTTGAAATACGCCTCGACATCAGGCACGCCCCCCTCGTCGATAGAGACGGCGAGCATCTGGAACGGCTTGCCGGCCATGGCCGTATTCAGTTTCATCATTGAAGGGATTTCTTCACGGCAGGGAGGGCACCAGGTGGCCCAGAAGTTGAGCATAACCACCTTGCCCTTCAGCGAAGACAGCTGCAGCGGCTCGTTCTTCATGGATACTACCGTGATATCAGGAACCGGCTTCTTTTCCTGGACGCCGACCGTGGGCAGGGAAGCCTCTTCCTGTTTCTTCTTGCACCCTGCTGCAAACAGGATGGTGCACGCCAGCAGGCAGTATGCGGCAAAACGTTTCATTGGGGCCTCCGGAAAATAGTATGATGTGATACTGCCAGGCTCTGGCGGGCTACCGGTTTCTGGTAACAACGTACTCGGCAAGTTCTGACAGGGCTGATGAGACGGGAGAAGCTTCAAAAAGATCCAGGTGGGCACGACATTCGCCGATATAGCGACGGGCGGATTCAACGGTGTAGACGATACCCCCATACTGATGCACCAGACCCGACACCAGCCGGAATTCATCGAGGGTCATCTCATCCTTTTCAACGACTGCGGCAATAGCTACCCGTTCGGCGGCAGTGCAGTGGCGCAGGGTGTGGATGAGCGGCAGGGTTATCTTCCCTTCCTCCAGATCGTGACCGATGCTCTTGCCGAAGTCTTCCTCTGTGGCGATATAATCAAGAGTGTCGTCCATCAGCTGGAAGGCAATCCCGAGCGCCATACCGAAATCCGCCAACGCCTTCTGTTGTTCCGGGGTGGCCTCGCCGAGGATTGCACCTGCCTCGCAGGCTGCAGACATGAGTATGGCGGTCTTGGAGCGGACCACATCGATATAACGCTCCTCAGACAGATCGAGCTCACCGGTACAGAGGAGCTGCATGACCTCGCCTTCGGCAATGATGGTGGTGGCGCTGGAAAAGACCCGCAGGATGTCCAGGCTGCCGACCCCAACCATGAGAGAGAAAGATTTAGAGAAGAGAAAATCACCGACAAGCACGGAGGCCTCGTTGCCCCAGAGGGTGTTGGCCGATGCGAGACCGCGTCTGAGGGTGGCACTGTCCACAACATCATCGTGCAGAAGGGTTGCCGTGTGAATAAACTCAACGACACTGGCCAGCGGGACCGCCTGGGTGCCTTCATAACCGCACAGACGGGCGGCAAGAAGGAGCAGAGCGGGACGAACGCGCTTGCCGCCGCTGGAAAGTACATATTCGCCAACTTTGCGAATCAGCGGCACGTCGGACTCCAGGTCCTTGCGGAACTGCAGTTCGACGTTTTTCAGTTCTTCTCCGATGATATTCAGTGCGGACTGCATCAGGTGGGTCCTCAGAGGGTAAATTTACGTCATACTAATGGAATGAATTCCGTTTTGTCAAAGAATTTCTGGCTGTTGGCACTGCCCAAACCGAATGTTTCCATTGCCAGTTGCCCTGTCACGGTATAAGGTATAAAAGTTGCGTAACCGGTCATCGTACCGGCAACAATTACGAACAGGCGAACAACCGACATCGAGGATTTCATGCACTTTACTGATTTACAACTTCCCGAAAAACTGCAGCAGGGCATTCGGGACGCCGGCTTTAGCAACTGCACCCCCATCCAGGAGCAAACTCTTCCCATCAGTCTTTCCGGCAAGGATGTTGCCGGTCAGGCCCAGACCGGAACCGGCAAGACAGCGGCATTTCTGATTACCCTGTTCACCCGATTGCTGAACGCACCCCCGCCACCGTCGGGCCGCCATCCGCGTGCACTGATACTGGCACCCACCCGGGAATTGGTTGTTCAGATTGAACAGGATGCACAACTGCTGGGACGCCACTGCGGGCTGACTATTCAGGCCATCTATGGTGGTGTCGATTATATGAAACAGCGTGATGCGCTCCGTGACGGTGCCGACGTCGTCATCGGCACCCCGGGGCGCTTGATCGATTATCTCAAGCAAAAGGTTTACAGCCTCAAAGAGATTGAAATGCTGGTGATTGATGAGGCGGACCGTATGTTCGACATGGGGTTTATTGCCGATCTGCGCTTTATCCTGCGTCGTCTCCCCCCCTTTGATAAACGGCAGAATCTGATGTTCTCGGCTACCCTCAACCAGCGGGTCATGGAACTGGCATACGAGTTTATGAACTGCCCGGACAAGGTGTCCGTGACTCCCGAGAAGATGACCGCCGAGCGGGTTGAGCAGATTCTATATCATGCCTCACGCAAGGAAAAGTTCCCGCTGCTCCTCGGCCTGCTGCGTCGCGAGGGTATGGAACGGACCATGATCTTCATCAACACCAAGCGCGAAGGTGAATACCTACATGACCGCCTCAACGCCAACGGCTTTCCCTGCCGGATCATCTCCGGTGACGTTGAGCAGAAGAAGCGCCTCCGCATCCTCGAGGATTTCAAGGAGGGGAGTCTGCCGATCCTGATCGCCACCGACGTCGCTTCGCGCGGCCTTCATATCGACGGCGTCTCCCATGTCATCAACTATGACCTCCCCCAGGACGCCGAGGATTACGTACACCGTATCGGCCGCACCGCCCGTGCCGGTGCCGAAGGCAAAGCCATCTCCATGGCGGACGAAGACGGAGCCCTGTACCTTGAAGCCATCGAGGAATACATCAAGGGGAAAATACCGGTTGAGTGGGCAGAGGATGATCTGTTCGTGAACGATTATGTCCGGACGGCACGTCCCAAGCCGCCAGCGCGGAAAGGACAGGAAAAGCCGGGAAGCCGCAGTGGAGCGAAGCGCCCGTCCGGTTCGCGTTCCCCTGCCCCAAGAA
>CAZSTJ010000165.1:0-8323 GCA_964609805.1 uncultured Geobacter sp.
ATCAAGGCCGACGTCAAGATCTGGCCCAAAAAGACGATCGAGGCCGGCGCCACCGTCACCTCCAACATGATCTGGGGCGAAAAGTGGAAGAAGGCACTCTTCGAAGGGGCCATCATCAAGGGGCTCTCCAACGTGGAATTGACGCCGGAGTTCGTGGCCAAGCTGGGGTGCGCCTACGGCACCTCCCTTCCCAAGGGGAGCTTCGTCCTGGGCGGCCGTGATTCCAACCCGTCGTCACGCATGCTGAAGCGCTGCTTCGTGGGGGGGCTCCTCTCGGCGGGGGTCAACGTGCGCGACATGAAGATGACCTCGCTCCCGATGCTCCGCTACAAACTGAAGACCTTCGGCGAGGTGGGGGGGGTCCATTTCCGCCAGGCCCAGGACGACCCCGCTGCCCTGGAGATCGTCTTCCTGGACGGCGACGGCCTGGATTTCTCCAGCAACATGGGCAAGAACGTCGAGCGCACCTTTTTCAAGGAAAATTTCCGCCGGGCCCACCATACGGAGCCGGGGGTCATCACCGATATCAACAACGTGGCCGATTTCTACCGCGAGGGATTCCTGCGGTCCATCGACCGGGAGACCCTGAAAAAGGCGGCCTGCACGGTGGTCATCGATTTCTGTTTCTCACCGGCCAGCCTGATCCTCCCCCAGCTCCTCAACGAGCTCGGCTTCTCGGTCATTGCCCTGAATGCCTACGTGGACGAGGCCCGCGGTGTGGAGCCCAAGGAAAAGTCGGGCGCCCTCGAGCAGCTCTCCAAGATCGTCACCTCCCTGGGGGCCCAGGCCGGGTTCTGGCTCCACCCGACCGCCGAGGCCATCACCCTGGTGGACGAAACCGGCCGTATCCACAGCGGGGTCGAACTGCTGGCCCTCATGACCGCCCTGCTGATGAAATCGGGACAGAAGGGGACCATCGCCGTGCCGGTGCAGGCCCCTTCCAGCATCGAGCAGATGGCCGAGCAGAAGCGCTGCCAGGTGGTCCGTACCAAGAGTTCCGACCGCGCCATGCTTGAGGCGGCCACCTCGTCGGAGATTGTCCTGACCGGCACCGTGGACGGCCGTTTCTCCTTCCCCCGTTTCCAGGCCGCCTTCGACGGCATGTTTGCCATCGCCAAACTGATGGAGCTGGCAGCCCTCGGCGGCACCAGCCTCTCCCAGGGGTTGGCTGCGGTGCCGGAACGGGCCTACCAGGAGACCTGCATCCCCTGCGCCTGGGAGATGAAGGGGGGGATCATGCGCAAGATGAGCGAGGATTCCCTGGAACAGGAGGCCTCCTTCATCGACGGCATCAAGGTCCAGTTCGGTGATGACTGGGTGCTGGTGCTCCCCGACCAGTACCTCCCCTGCGTGCACATCGTGGTGGAGACCCGTGACCACAAGACCTCCCAGAAACTCCTGGGCGAATATCAGAAAAAACTGGATGCCTGGAAGAAGGAGCTGGAGTAGGTGCGACCGCACTGAAGACCGGACTGCCCTTTCTTCCCTGTCACTGATGTTCCCCCGGAGATGCGTTTCCCGGTTGCCCGACATGGCGACTGTCTCTTGTAATCAGGCATGAAGATGCATTAGAGTAACAGACCCGTTAACAGCGCCGCTGCCCGTTGATGAGGAAACAACAAACCGGCGATGCAGGCACTGCTTGATGCTGCCGCCCCGGAGAGACACTATGCCGTCCACCCCGCTCGACGTGGTCATCGTATGGCACATGCACCAGCCGTACTACAAGGACCCGCTCAAAAACGAATACATCCTCCCCTGGACCTACCTGCACGGCATCAAGGACTACTTCGACATGCCGGCCATCGTCGAGGATACCCCCGGCGCACGGGCGGTCTTCAACCTGGTGCCGTCGCTGATAGAACAACTGCTGGAGTATGCAAACGGCACCGCCGTCGACCCATTCCTGCAGAAGGGGATGGCAGCACCGGCCGACCTGGGCGAGGACGACCGCGTCTTCCTGCTTGAGAATTTCTTCTCCGCCAACCGTCAGCGCATGATCGAACCGTCCCGCCGCTACCTGGAGCTGCTCTATATGGCCGGCGAAGGGAAGCCGGGGAGCGCCCGGGACCGGGTCCGCCATTTCAGCGACCAGGATCTGCTGGATCTGCAGGTCTGGTTCTTCCTTGCCTGGACCGGCGAAGCCGCCCGGCGTCGTTTCCCGGTCTACGCCGACCTGATCGCCAAGGGGGAAAAATTTACCGCCGGCGACAAGGAGCTCCTCTTTGCGGCCCATCGCGACCTGCTGCAGCGCATCATCCCGCTCTACAAGCGGCTGCACGAGGAGGGGCGCATCGAGCTGTCGGTGACCCCCTACTACCACCCGATCCTGCCGCTCCTCTGCGATATCCGTCAGGCCAGCACCGCCATGCCGGCGGTTCAGCTCCCGACTGCCGGCTTCCGTCACCCGGAGGACGCCCGGGCCCAGATCGCACGGGGCATCGAATATTTCCAGGAGATCTTCGGTTTCACCCCCCGGGGGATGTGGCCGTCGGAGGGATCGGTCAGCAACGAGGCCCTCGGCATCATCGCCGACTGCGGCATCGGGTGGGTTGCAACGGACGAAGAGATCCTGGCAAAATCCCTGGGGGGGCTGGGGGACCACAAGGAGCAGCTGTACCGTCCCTGGCGGTTCGGGGCCCCGAAAGGGGAGATCGGGGTCTTCTTCCGCGATCACCAGCTCTCGGACCTGATCGGCTTCACCTATTCCCAATGGGACGCCGGACGGGCGACCGCCGACCTCTGCAGCAGGCTGCAGACCATCAAGGGGAGGATCGGCGGCAGGAACCGGGTCGTGCCGATCATTCTGGACGGTGAAAACGCCTGGGAATATTACCCCGACAACGCCTACGACTTCCTGCAGGGGATGTATCGCGGCATTGCCGATTCACCGCAGCTCAACTTGACCACCTGTTCCGATGTCCTGGAGCGGAGCAGCTTTGAGGGGGTACTGCGGGACATCTTCCCCGGTTCGTGGATCAACGGTAATTACGGCATCTGGATCGGACACCCCGAAGAGAATCTGGCCTGGGATCTGGTTACCGCCGCCCGGGCCGAAGCGGTGGCGGCAAGCCCGTCGGTGGCGGCGGCCCTGGAAAGCGGCCATCCCCCGGTGGATCCCACGGCGGAACTGATCTGCCGCTCCCTCTATGCCGCCGAGGGGAGCGACTGGTTCTGGTGGTACGGTGATGATCATTTTTCACCCCACAGCGACCGTTTCGACCGGCTGTTCCGCCAGCACCTGCAGAACATCTACCGGCTGCTGGGGAAGGAGCCGCCCCGGCTGCTGCTGGAGCCGATCAAGAAGAAGAGTCCCGCCGGACTGATCCGGGAGCCGGCCGCACTGATCGAGCCGGCCATCAACGGCCGCACCAGCAGCTACTTCGAATGGCTGGCCGCCGGACTCTACGACCTGACCCGGCAGGGGTCAGCCATGCATTCGTCCGACCGGATGCTGCAGAGTTTCTACTTCGGCTACAGCCGCACCGCCTTCTTCTTCCGCATCGATGCGGTTCAGGACTTCTCCCGGCTGCTCCGGGGGGGAGACATTATCAATCTGCACCTGATCTATGACCGGGAATACCGACTGCCGATGATCAACACCGCCGAAGAGGGGCTGCTGCAGGTCAAGGAGAATAACGTCTGGATACCGACGCCCGGTCACTGCACGTGGAAGATCGACCGCACCTGCGAGATAAAGGTCCCCCTGGCCCCGTTGGCCTTGCAACCGGGGGGCAAGCTGTTCGCCTCCGTCACCCTGGTGCGTGACAATGAGGAAATCGGTCGCTGGCCGTCCGACGCGTCGCTGGTGGTGAATTATGTCGGTCCGGAGATAGAGCTGGATAACTGGTTAATCTAATGCGGGAACCAGTGACGGGGAACGAGGGACGAGCTTGTTGATTTGCTCGTCCCTGGTCCCTGGTCCCCTGTCCCCATACGAGGAGAACACAATGTCAGAATTACGCTGGGATCCGATAAAGCTGCACTGGGTTATCATCGCCACTGAACGGGGGCGGCGCCCCCGGGATTTCATGGTGGAGGAGGAAACCCCGGGCAGGGGGGCGTGCCCCTTCTGTTACGGCAACGAGGACAAGACGCCGCCCGAGATCTTCGCCATCCGCCCCAGCGGCATGCCGAATGCCGCCAACTGGCGCGTCCGGGTCATCCCCAACAAATATCCGGCCCTGCGGGTGGAAGGTGAACTCAACAGCCACGGCTACGGCATGTATGACGTGATGAACGGCATCGGCGCCCATGAGGTGATCATCGAAACCCCGGACCACGACCGGACCCTGGCCGACCTGACCCACGGCGAGATCACCGATGTCCTGATCGCCTACCGTGCCCGTTATCTGGATCTCCGTCGCGATTTCCGCTTTCGCTATATGGTGCTCTTCAAGAACCACGGCCTCCGTGCCGGGGCAACCCTGCACCACTCCCACAGCCAGCTGATCGCGGTCCCCCTGCTCCCCCCGGTGGCATCCACGGAACTCAAGGTGGCCCGCAACTATTACAACGCGAAGGAGCGCTGCATCTTCTGCGACATGGTCGAATTCGAACTGCATGAAGGGAAGCGGATCGTCAGGGAGTTCGCCAACTTCGTCACCATGACCCCGTATGCATCCAGCTCCCCCTTCGAGCTGCGGCTCTATCCGAAGCGGCACAGCCACGACTTTGCCCTCATGAACGATGCCCAACTGGCCGAACTGGCGGTGGCCATGAAGGATATGCTGCAGCGTATCAAGACCGTGCTGAACGATCCGCCGTACAACTTCATCCTCCACACGGCACCGCCGATGCACCGCCGTCCCGGCAAGCCGAACCACTGGAATTCCCTTGAATACGATTTCCACTGGCATATCGAGCTGGTGCCGAGACTGACGCAGTTCGCCGGTTTTGAGTGGGGCACCGGGTTCTTCATCAACCCGACGTCGCCGGAAGATGCCGCCCGGTTCCTGCGCGAGGCGGAAATGTAGCGATGAAGGTAAAAACCGTCCTCGACCGGCTCTATAACGCCCGGTCGCCGCAGCACCTCCACAACGACCCCCTCTCATTCTGCCACCGCTATGAAGACCCGGCCGACCGGGAGGTGGCCGCCGCCATCGCGGCAGCCTTTGCCTATGGCGGCATCAAGGTCATCCTTCGGACCCTGGAGAGAGTGTTCGCCGAGCTCGGCCCCTCACCCCGCCGGTATGTGACGACCATGTCCCCCCGCAGAACACTGAAGGCCTTCAGCGGCTTCAAGCACCGTTTCAACGACGGCCGCGACCTGACGGCGCTCCTCTGGAGTCTCCGCCTGATGCTGGAGGATGCCGGCAGCCTCAATGCCTGCTTCCTCCGGCATGACACCCCGTCCGACGGGGATATTTCCTCCGCCCTCTGCGGCTATTCCGCCGCGGTTCTGTCCCGGGATTACCAACCGGTATTCGGGACGGGAACCATACCGGCAGATTCCCGTTTCCCCTTCTTCTTCCCGTCACCGACCAACGGCAGCGCCTGCAAACGGCTCTGCATGTTCCTGCGCTGGGTAGTCAGGCCGGCAGACGGCATCGACCTGGGACTCTGGCACGGCATCTCTCCCGCCCGACTGGTGATCCCGGTAGATACCCATATCAGCCGCATTTGCAGCTTCCTCGGTTTTACCAGCCGCACCAGCGCCGACTGGCGCATGGCACAGGAGATCACCACTGCGCTGCGGCGATTGGACCCGCTTGATCCGGTTAAATATGACTTCTCCCTGGCCCACCTGGGTATTTCGGAAGGATGCAGCGGTCACGACCACGAGCGCTGCCTCACCTGCTCGATCAAGGGGATCTGTCGTAAACCCTCATGAAGCCGACATGAAAATCGCGCTAATAATTTGACACCCCTATCTCTTTCTGATATAGGAAAAAACGTTGTTTCAGGCAGTTTCGCCATGTAATGTGCATTACATTCAAATCCTCCCGGGGGCCGTAGATGATAATCCAGTGTGAACAGTGCCAGACGAAGTTCAAGCTCGACGATTCCAAGGTTGCCGACAAGAGCATCAAGGTCCGGTGCGCCAGATGCAAGCACGTGTTTACCGTGGACTCACCTCCGCCCGCAGAAGAATCCGCCTCCCTCTGGGAAGAGGCCCCGCTGATTGCCGAAGAGCGTGAAAGCGAGGTTGCCGGCCTGGAAACCGCCGTGGAATTCGAGCCGGAAACCACGCTCGCGGTTTCCGAGTCAGAAGAGTCCGCTCCGCTCGACACCTTCTCCTTTGATACGGATGAGGAACCGCAGGAAGAGGAACAGGCAGCTGCTCCCGCTCCCGAGGAGGAGGAGTTCACCTTCCCCGCCGCGGAGACGCCCGCACCGGTACTTGAGGAGGAGAAGAGCTCGGACGACCTGGATTTCGGCGACTTCGATTTCGGCAGCGATGCCGCCGATGAAGCACCGGCTGCTGCGGAATCCTTTCAACAGGCCACCCCCGCCGCCACACCCAGGAAAGAAGTCAGCGGGCTGGACTTTTCCGATGATGATATGTTCGGTGAGATTGCCTCCGCCCCGGATGAGGAAGAAGAGACCATCGCCTTTGACATGGGGATGGACGATTTCGCCGATTCCATGGGGGACAGTGCCACTTCAGATCAGGATGTTGCATTCGGTTCTCCGGATAAAGGTTCCGAGACACCTTTCAGCCTCGACGACCTCGATTTCGGCGATGAACTTACCTCCGTCGCAGTCCAGCAGGTGAGCCCCGAAGAGCTGCAGCCGAGCAAGGATATCCTCTTTGCCCCCGTCGCACCGTCTGAGCCCCAGTTTTCAGCCGAAGCGTTCGAGGCAGCAGCCCCTGCCCCCCCCCGTGAAGAAGCTGCACCGGCACCGGTATCCCGTCTCAAGGAAAAACCGCGGCTCAGCGGCATGCTGTTGATGCTCTGGGTCATGATCGTCGCCCTGGTTGCCTTCTACGGCATCTGGGGCTTCAAGACCCTGACCGAGAAAGGCAAGGAAGAGGGTGCCGTAGCCCAGGAGGCCGGACGCATCTCGGTACGCGGGGTTGAGGCAACCTATATCAAGAATAAGAAACTCGGCAGCCTGCTCGTAATAACGGGTGAAGCGGTGAATGAATACAACAAGCCGCGTGCATCCATCCAGGTGAAAGGTCTCGTGTTCGGTGCCAACGGTGATGAGATTGCCAGCAAAATTGCCTTCTGCGGCAATCCGCTGACCAACGAGCAGCTTGCTACCATGAGCATGGACAAGATCGAGGCGGCCATGGCCAACCAGTTTGGTGACTCACTCGCCAATATGGAGGTTGCGCCGGGAGATGCCATACCGTTCATTATCGTTATCCCCGCTCCCCCCGCCGGGGCGACGGACTATGGTGTAGAGCCGGCCGGCTCCACGGTGGCAAGCGCCAAGGAATCGGAAAAATAATCCCGGTTAGGGCATGAAACGCGAAAGGCCGCTGACATCAGTCAGCGGCCTTTTCTTTTGCTACGGCTTCAACGGACGGCGCCCGGCTTACAGGATCTCCACCAGCCTGATCTCGAAGGTGAGATCCTGCCCTGCCAGCGGGTGGTTGGCGTCAAGGGTGATGGCGCTCTCTGTTGCCTCGGTCACCATGACCGGCATCGGCGAACCGTCCTGCAGGACGACTTCCATCTGGTCGCCTACCTGGGGCTTCATGTCGGCCGGAATCTCGCTGCGCTGGATCGTGGCAACCATCTCCTCTGCCCGCTGACCATAGGCATCATCGGCCGCAATCTTGACGGTGACGCTCTGGCCCGGCTCAAGCCCAACCACCGCCGCCTCGAATTTAGGAAGCAGCATCCCCGACCCGATTACGAATTCAAGGGGGCTGTCATGGTGAGCAACTCCGCAGCCGCACCCTTCGTCTTCGCACTCGTCACCACACATATCCTCGGTATCTTCCGATGAATCAAAGATGCTGCCGTCTTCCAGCGTGCCGGTATAATGAACCCTGACCTTGTCGCCGTTTTTTGCCTGTGCCATAGATGCTTCCTTTCAGTGTGTTAGTTCCGCCGGTCGTCAGACGATTCCATCGCAGGCTCTGCCCAAGGGAATCCGGGACCGGTTGAGGTATCTGTGTTATCACACCCCGGCAGCATCGAGAATCTGCCGCAGCTTTTCGGGGGTACCGCCGGTGATTTTCACCCGTTTGTGGCGCGAGGTTTCTCCGGAGATAATATCCACCGCGGATTTCGGCACCCGGAACAACTCTGCCAAGTACTCACGGCAGAGTTTGTTTGCGGCGCCCTCCACCGGCGGCGAGGTGAGCCGCAGTTTCAGGGCATCCCCGGCGCCCCTGTCAACCCTTCCAACAACACCAACGGCC
>CAZSTJ010000166.1:0-7885 GCA_964609805.1 uncultured Geobacter sp.
GGATGAGATCGCTGCCCGTCACGGGTTCAAGATCAGGAGCCACAAGCTGGAAATATACGGTCTGTGTGCCAACTGCCGGTCATAACCGCGTTCCCTCTTCGCTCCGGAGAGGGTGTTTTTTTGTGCAATAAGTGAAAATGATTATCAAGAGCAGAAAAGGGAGTGCGAATGTCCCGCAGTAATTCGACACATGTAGAAGCAGCACGGAATGAAAATACTCTCAAACGGGTCGCCCTGGTCGGCAATCCGAATGTGGGTAAAAGTGTTCTCTTCAATGCCCTGACCGGTGCCTATGTGACGGTCTCCAACTATCCCGGCACCTCGGTGGAGGTTTCCCGGGGAACTGCAACCATCGGTGGTGAGCTGTGGCAAGTGATCGACACCCCCGGTATGTACTCGATCCATACCATCACGGAAGAGGAACGGGTTGCCCGCGAGATCCTGCTGCATGAACGCCCCGATGTTGTGCTGCATGTCCTTGACGCCCGTAACCTGGAGCGGATGCTGGCCATGACGGTGCAGCTTATCGAGGCCAGCCTGCCCGTTGTCCTCGTGGTAAATATCATGGATGAAGCCGAGCGGATGGGGCTTACCATTGATCTTACGCTTCTGCAGCAGAAACTGGGCATCCCGGTCATCGGTGCTGCTACGGCCCGCAAGCGGGGCATTGACGAGATCCGTGCGGCAATCAGCGGTTACCAGCCGGGGTGTGAACAGCAATGCTTTCTCTACAGCCGGTTGCTGGAGCATGATGTCAACGAAGTGGCAACTATGCTGGAAGGCGACTATATCCTGTCCAGGCGGGCCCTGGCACTCCTGCTTCTGCAGCAGGACGAAGAGATCGTCGCCCTGATTGAACAACGTGAGGGGGCAGGTTATGCAGCTATTGCCGCCAAGGTCCGGGAAATTGCCTTCGACCGGCGCGAGTCGTTTCATCTGGATCTCTCGCTGGAGCGGAAGGAGATCGTCCGGCGTGTTGTTAACGGTGTCTTCAGCGCCCCGGAGAAACGGGTAGTGACAATGGCTGAACGCCTGTCCCGACTGGCCGTGCAGCCATTGACCGGGGTTCCGCTGCTGTTGCTCGTACTCTATTTCGGCCTCTATCAGTTTGTCGGTGTCTTCGGTGCCGGCACCGTGGTTGACCTGCTGGAAGGGAAGCTCTTCGAGGAACTCTTTAATCCCTGGATCACCTCCGTAGTCAAAGGCATTATCCCCTGGGAGATAATTCAGGAACTGTTTGTCGGCGAGTATGGCATTATCACATTGGGGTTGCGCTATGCCGTCGGCATCATCCTGCCCATCGTCGCTACGTTCTTCGTATTCTTCTCCTTTCTGGAAGATACCGGCTATTTTCCCCGCCTGGCGTTGCTGGTGGACCGGATCTTCAAATATTTCGGACTGACCGGCCGGGCGGTGATCCCGATGGTGCTCGGGTTCGGTTGCGATACCATGGCGACCATGGTCACCCGTACCCTGGAGACTACCCGCGAACGGATCATCGCTACGGTCCTGCTGTCTCTGACCATTCCCTGCTCGGCCCAACTTGGGGTGATTATGTCGCTGCTCTCTAAATATCCCGGGGCCCTTGCGGTGTGGGGGGGCTGCCTGCTGCTTCTCTTTATCGTGGTCGGCCTGCTATCCGCCCGGATCCTGCCGGGAGAGGCCCCCATGTTCTACATGGAGCTTCCTCCCATGCGTCTTCCCCAGTTCGGCAATGTAGTCACCAAGACCTATACCCGTATGCAGTGGTACTTCCTGGAGATCCTGCCGCTCTTTGTCCTGGCCTCGGTGCTGCTCTGGCTCGGCAAAATAACCGGTTTCTTCGAGAAACTGATAAGTGCCATGACCCCGGTCATGGCCTCCATCGGTCTGCCGAAGGAGACGGCGGTGGCCTTTATCTTCGGCTTTTTTCGCCGTGATTACGGGGCGGCCGGACTGTATGAACTGCAGACCAAGGGGTTGATGAATGCACGCCAGCTGACCGTGGCCGCCGTGACGCTTACCCTGTTTATCCCCTGTGTTGCCCAGTTCCTGATCATGAAAAAGGAGCGGGGCTGGAAGGTGGCGGGAGCCATCGGAATCTTCGTGAGTGTGCTGGCCTTTGCGAGTGGTTATCTGCTGAACCAGTTGTTGCTGGTGACCGGTATCCTGACATGATCTGCGGCTTCTGCAGTTTTGAATTTGATGAGAACACGGCAAAAAAGGGGTGTGGCGGCTGTCACGGTGGTTGCCACAGTGTCCACTGCCCCCGCTGCAATTACAAAAATCCCCGGGAGACTTCGATTGCCCGTGGGCTGAAATCTCTGTTCGGTAAGAAAGACACCCATAAAGGAGAAGGACCATGAAGCTGTCGGAAAAAGCGGAAGAGATCCTGGAGTCGCTGTGGATTGCGGTGGAAGAAAGGGGGGCGGCGTTTCTCGATCCCGTCAGGATGGATTTCCCCTCGGATGATCCCGCTTATAAGGAGTTGACCGGCCACGCCTTGATTGAGATCCGCCAGGGGATGGTCTATTTCCGCCCGGAAGGGCGCGAAGAGGGAAAGATGACCATCCGGCGCCACCGACTGGCCGAGCGGCTGATGATGGACGTGCTCAATATCCGGGGTGACGAAGGGGATTACAAGGCCTGCCAGTTTGAGCACCTGCTGAACGAAGGTGCCGATGTCAAGGTCTGCACCATGCTCAACCACCCGACCACCTGTCCCCATGGCAAGCCGATCCCGCCGGGTGAGTGTTGTGCTCAGGCCCGGGCCCAGGGGGACCTGGGGGTGGTGCCGCTGACTGAGTTCAAATCCGGCCAGCAGGGGGAGATCGCCTATATCCAGACCGAGGACAGCAAAAAGATGCAGAAGCTGATGGCCATGGGGGTGCTGCCGGGCAACAAGATCGTCCTGGTACAGGCCTATCCCTCCTACATCTTCCGGGTCGGCTACTCCGAGTTTGCCATCGATACCAACCTGGCACGTGAGATTTTCGTCAGGAAATAGCGCCGGGAGCGGTAACGGGGGTTGACAATAGGATCATTCGGAAATTACTATGTTGGAACTCCCCTCGTGAAAGGTATGTATGAAGGTCATCGTGCTTCTCGGTGACGGCATGTCCGATGTCGTGTATTCCGAACTTGGCAATAAATCTCCGCTTCAGGCGGCTGCAACACCCCACATGGACTTCATGGCGAGGCACGGCCGGGTAGGCCTTGCCCATACGGTTCCCGACGGATTGCCCCCCGGCAGCGACGTGGCTAACCTGTCGGTCTTCGGCTACGACCCCCGCAACTGCTACACCGGTCGTTCTCCGCTGGAGGCCATCAGCATGGGGGTCACCCTCGGCCCGGACGATGTGGCGTTCCGTATGAATCTGGTCACCCTGAGGCCCAACGGCAGTTCCATCTATATGCAGGACTTCTCTGCCGGGCACATCTCCACCCCCGAGGCACATGAACTGGTCGAGACTCTGCAGAAGGAACTCGGCACGGGTGAATTCGAGTTCTACCCCGGTGTCGGCTACCGTCACCTGATGGTCTGGCGGGGGGGGGAGGACGGCATGAAGGGGACCCCTCCCCATGATATAACCGGCAAGTCCATCCTGGATTTTCTGCCGACCGGTGACGGTTCCATCACCCTGAACAGCATCATGAACCATGCTCAGATGGTGCTGCATGACCACCCGATCAATGTCAAACGCAAGGAAGAGGGGCATCTGCCGGCTAATTCCGTCTGGCTCTGGGGCCACGGCAAGACCCCGAAGATCCTGCCGTTCCGCGAGAAGTACGGTCTGTCCGGGGCGGTTATCTCGGCGGTGGATCTCATCAAGGGGATTGGCATCTGCGCCGGACTTGATGTGGTCAATGTGGAGGGTGCCACCGGGTATATCGATACCAATTATCTCGGCAAGGCCCAGGCGGCCCTGGCTGCGCTCGAGGATCACGACTTCGTCTATGTGCATGTGGAGGCGCCGGACGAGGCCTCCCACGCCGGCAACATGCAGCACAAACTGCAGGCCATCGAAGACTTTGACCGACAGGTGGTGGGGACCGTTCTAGAAGGGGTTAAAAAATTCGGCGATTACGTCATTCTCTGCACCCCGGACCATCCGACGCCGGTGAAGCTAATGACCCATACATCGGACCCAGTGCCGTTCATCATCTACCGCGGCGGGGAAGGTGAGGGGAATGGTGCCGGTTCCTATGACGAATCACAGGCGGCTGGTACGGGGCTGGTGATGGAGGGGCATGCCTTGATGAAGGAATTGCTCTCCTAGCTTTCTTGGATACTGTGCTTATCTAAAGGGCGCCCCGGTGAATCGGAGCGCCCTTTTTTTTACTATACGACGGGCGTAAGTAAAATCTGCAGGTTACGGGTTGCTTTCATTAATTGATTTTGCTCTTGCTTCGACCTTAGTTGCTTCCTCAATTCTGCCGGTTTTTTTGTAAATGGCTGCCAAATTCATGAGCACAGGCGCCACAGAGGGGTGCGCCATTCCGAATGCATTCTCCAGTATTTTAAGTGAACGGTTGTATAAGGCTTCAGATTCAGTATACCTGCCTTGAATCTTGTACATACCTGCGAGATTGTTAAGATCGTTGGCAACTTCTGGTTGGTCCGGTCCAGAGCTTTTTTCGTCGACAACAATAGCACGATTGTATAATGCTTCTGCTTCCTTGTATTGCCCCTTAACAGTGTACACATCTGCAAGGTTGTTGAGAGTCAATGCAACATTGGGGTGGTAAGGTCCGAGCTTCTTCTCGTAGATAGTCAGAGCTCGTTTGTAAAGCGGTTCAGCGCTATCAATTTTGCCTTGGTGCTTATATATGTTGGCAAGATTAACAAGGCTCGTCGCAACGGTGTGATCTTCAGCGCCAGCAGCATTTTCGGCTGTTTTGAGTGCGTTGCGAGCATAAAGAGTCGAGTAATCATCCGATTCATTTGTCTTTGCTGGTGCGATGGTATCAGAAATTGATGGTTGCTTTGAATCCGCTGCAAATGCATATGAATAGGAAAGCATCAGCAGCAACACTTGAAGTAATAGTATGAAGTGCATCATATGGCCTCCTCGTAAAGTGAATTAGAATCCGGATATGTGAATGTAGTAAGGTTGAGAAATGGGTTGTTTCATCTGTAAGCTTAAGATTTATGGGATTGTTGCGCACAAATTTTCTTTCGTCCCATAAAATAAAATATTATTAACTTACCATGCAATAAATATCAATGCCAGAATCTTGTTTCACAACGAAACATGCAAATAAGTCGCTCACCGCTCTTCCAGTGCCCGCAGTTCGGCATCGGTCTGCCGAAGGCTCTCTGCGATGGATAAGGCAAGCCGGGCGAATATCTGTACACCCATGGCGGCATTGGCACGGGCGAGATCGTTGAAACGCGCCCTGGAGAGGACGTAGAGATCGGTATCGACCTTAGCCTCGACATCGGCAGAACGGACACCACGGTCCAGGAAGGCTAGTTCGCCGATGACACCTCCCTGGCAGATGGTGGCCAGATGGTGATATTTACCCCCTTCCAACGGCAGCAGAACCCGCAGAATGCCGCGTCGCACCAGGTACAGTTCATCTCCCCGGTCCCCACTGCGGAATGCCATCTCCCCCTGCTTCAGCGTGAGGGTTTCGATACATTCCGAGAGAGTCGCCAGCTCATGATGGTCCAGTTCCCGAAACAGCCGGAAATCCTTCAGCTCCAAGGGTTGTTCCTCATCGTTTCTGACATGGCCGGCTGATTCCAGGATACGCTCTTCCATCCACTCCAATGCGCTGTCCTGGGTCTCGCTGATCATGACCCCGCCCGCCTCCCTGACGAGCCCCATATGGGCCAGATAACGCTCAAAATCACGCTGTTCCAGGATGCCGGACGGCATGCCGCTGAATATCAGCTGTCCACCCCGTTCCGCAAGCTGGGCGTGCATCTGTTCGAAGATGTGTACCGCCGTGTAGTCGATTGACTGCACGTGGCGCATGTCCAGCAGGAGGTAACGGCAGGATTTGAGATCCGGTTCAAGCTGGCTGAAAAGCTGATCGGTGGTGCCGAAGAACAGATTGCCCTGCAGCTCGCAGAAGACCGCCTGGGCTCCATCCCGCCGCAGTATCTCCCGTTCGGCCTGTTCACGGCGGGTCTTGGAGGACATCTGGCTGAGATCGCGCTTACGCCGGATGACCGATCCGCGCACCAGGTCGCGGATGAAGAGCAGGATCGCCAGGGCGATGCCTACTCCCGATGCCGCGATCAGATCAACGGTCAGGGCAACCAGTACCACCCCGGCGATGACAAAAAAGTCGAGCCGGGTCGACCGGTAGCGCAGCATGCGGAACATATTCCGGTCGAACATCCGCCAGGCAATCATCATCAGGATACCGGCCAAGGCTGCGATCGGCACCCAGGCGATCAGTCTGCTCAACAGCAGCAGTGCAAGTACCGCAAGAATCCCTTCAACCATGCCGGCCCGGTAGGTACGCCCCCCGCTGGCGACATTCACCATGGTCGGTCCCATGGCTCCCGCCCCGGGGATACCGCCGACCATGAAGGATGCCAGGTTGCCGAGCCCCTGGCCGATCAATTCCCGGTTGGAGTTGTGACGGCTGCGGGTGAGGGCGTCAAGTCCCACGCAGGTCTTGAGGGTGTCGATGGAGAGGAGGATCGACAGTGTCAGGGCCGGTATCGCAATCCGCTCCAGCAGGTCCAGATTGATATCCAGCAACGACCCGGCTCTGCTGCGTGCCACCTCCATGAACAAACCGGATGTTTGGAGCGGTCCGATAATCAGGGGATTGTCATGGAGCTGCAGCAATGCAGGTGAAAAGGGGGTCAGGGCAAAATAGGAGATGATGCCGCCTGCCAGGCCGATGATGACTGCCGGCACCCTGCGAGTGATGAGTGGTGCGGCTGCCATGGCCACCATAGTCACAATGCCGACGGTCAGCCCCTGCCATTGCCACAGGCCGGGGGAGACAAGCCCCTGGAGGAGGTGGACCTCCTTGGGAAGGCCGAGCAGTTTGGGGAATTGGCCAAGAGCAATCAACAGGGCAACGCCTGAAAGATAGCCGCTGACCACCTGATAGGGGATGAATTTGATCAACCTGCCGCCGCCCACAACCCCGTAGAGGGTTTGCAATAGTGCCGACAGGAGAACGGTCAGGGCCATCAGCGACATAATGGCAGACGGAGCGAGATGCATCTCGCCCGTACCGGCGGAAAGGGTGCCGATCAGTGCCGTCAGGACTGCAGCTGCCGGGGCGCAGGGCGATGAAATAAGGCCGCCGGTTCTGCCGACCAGCGGGGCCGTGATGCCGAGGGCTGCCGCCCCGAGCAATCCCGCCAGGGCACCTTCGCCGGCGTATTCGGGACCGAGGGCGGTGTAAACCAGTATGCCGAAGGCCATGGAAGAGGGGAGTGCCACCAGCATGGCGGCCAGGCCCCCCCAGAAATCGCCCGGCCAGGTTGGAGATGTTGTGTCGGTATGGGCGATGCGTCCGTTTTCCATGGTGGGTGGAGACCCTTCATTTCGTGTGGATGGGGCCGAACAGTCCGGTACTAGAGTACCATTGGGGCGGCACGTGTCAACACGCATCTGCCGCGGTCGAGCGGCGCCCGGTCAGCAATCAGCAGGGCAACCGGAGTGCCGGCTGCCCTGTGAGATGGAGAGCGCAATTTCCGGGCGGGAGCTGCTGGCCATTCAGCGGCGTTCGCGGCCGCGACCCTCCCGTTCCTGGGGCGGTGCCGGGCCAGGGGCGGGTGTCGTCTCCGGTGTGGTGACGCGCCAGATCTGCCGCGGCTTGGTTTCCTTGTCTGATGGTTCCCGACGCGGCTGCTCGGCACGTTGAACCGGGGGGGCGGGGCGCGAAGCTGCAGCCGGAGCCGATACGCCCCCTTGCGGTTTCTCTG
>CAZSTJ010000166.1:7895-8288 GCA_964609805.1 uncultured Geobacter sp.
GTGGTGCGGCAGGGGCCGGTGCAGGAACAGGAACATTTCTGCGCTCATCACTGCGGGGAGCCACGGTCACCGGTTGTACCTGCGTTCCGGCGGACGGGGGAGTTGCGGAGCGCTGACGTTCCTCGGTTGGTCGGGTTGTCCTTTCAGGAGCTGGCCCGGCACCGGAAGGTCTGACCTTCTGTGCTTCCGGAATCGTTGCGGGGGGTGATTCCCGACGTTCCCCGCTCCGCGGGGTCGATGGTTGCTGGGGCACCGACTCGCCTCGTTGCGGGGGCTGCGCCTGGGGCACCGGCTTGCCTCCTTGTGGCGGCTGCGCTTGGGGCACCGGTTTCCCCCCCTGAGGCGGCTTCGTCTGGGGGGCCGGCTTGCCTCCCTGGGGTGGCTCTGGTTGAG
>CAZSTJ010000167.1:0-8180 GCA_964609805.1 uncultured Geobacter sp.
CGCCATCCACTTCCCAGACGTCGGCCGGCATCTCCTTGCGGGAGCGGCGATAGAGGAGGATCGATTCCTCGGCACCTTCACGGAGGGCCACGCGGACGCAGTCGATGGCGGTATTACCGCCGCCGACCACACAGACCTTCTTGCCCATGCCGGTGGGACGCCCCATGTAGGCCTCACGCAGGAAGTCGATGCCGCCGGAGAGGAAGCCCTTGTACCCCTTGTCCTCACCTTCCACGCCCATGGGCTTGGAACGGTGGGCGCCCGGTGCCAGGAAGACCGCGTTGTATTTCTGCTTCAGCTCCGGCAGGGAAATATCCTTGCCGACGCGGCAGTTATAGATGATTTCCACACCCAGGGCCTGGACGATGTCGATATCCCGCTGGAGCAGGTGACGCGGCATACGGTAGGCCGGGATGCCGACGGCGATCATGCCGCCGCCGAAACCTTCGGGGAGCGCTTCATAGATGGTGCACTGGTACCCTTCCAGGGCCAGGTAGTAGGCGCAGGCCACACCGGCGGGGCCTGCTCCGACGATGGCAACGGTCTTGTTCTTCTTCGGCTTGGTAACTTTGGGGGGCTCAACGTTGTGCATCCACTCGTAGTCGGATGCGGTGCGCTTGAGCACCATGATGTTGACGGCGTCATCGACGTTCTTGCGGCGGCAGGCGGTCTCGCAGGGGTGGGGACAGACGCGGCCGCAGACAGCCGGCATCGGCATGTTCTCGCGGATGGTGGCCAGTGCCTCGGCGTACTGGTAGTTCTTGATCTCTTCGATGTATTTGGGGATGTCGATATGTGACGGACACTTGTCCATGCAGGGTGCGGTGATCTTGTGGATGTAGTTGCCGACGACCTCATTCGAGCGCCTGTCACCCAGTCGGGCAACGAACTCGGCGCGGTAGTGCTGCACGGCATCGAATACCGGTACCGTGGCGCTCTGGCAGAGGGTGCACTTGCAGTTCTTCAGCAGCTCGGCCAGATCCCCGACCGTATCCAGATCGGCCTCGCTGGCGGTACCTTTCAGCACGTTCTGGAACAGGTCCATCAGGACCTTGGTGCCTTTCTTGCCGGGGGTGCAGCGACCGCAGCAGTACAGGGTCTGGACCCGCTTCATATATTCGGCGGTCATGGCCGGGATATCCACATCCTTGTCAAACTGGATGATGCCGTCCCATCCCATGAATGCCTTGAGCGGTTTTTCGCCGTCAAATGCGACCGGCAGCTTGAAGGCTGCCGCCTGCGGTTCACCGGATACATTCCGGTTGTCGACTACATTCCTGCCCCACGTGGAAAAGACTACCTGAGCCACACGAACCTCCAAAAGCGAACCCGCGGTTTTTCCGCAGATAAGTACTTGCAATTATTATGAAAAAATTACCCGGAAAATTGTATACAGTATGCATGATTAACACAATAACACTCCAGAAATCAAGGGAAAAATCGTGAGAAAACCTGCATCTCTTTGAACTGTTTTCAATCTGTGATATACAGTGTCGACACCCCCGAGAAAACACGATTGGAGACCCCGCACATGACCCGATTCGGCCAGGCATTCCAGAGCCTTTTTGAAACCAATATGGGGATACGCCCCGGTGAGACGGTCCTGGTATTCAGCGACCGCATCCGCCGGGATGAGACACCGTCCGAAACCGACCGTGACCGGCGCGAGCGCCTGAACGCAACTGCCCGTGAAGCGGCGGAATTTGCCGCGGGTGCCTATGGCAGCGGCCAGTTCGTCGACTTCCCGGCAACGCAGGCATCGGGAGTCGAGCCACCCCAGATGCTCTGGGAAGCCACCTTTGGGCGTTCGATCATGGGTCTGCTGCAGCGTAACGGCCTCCTGGACGACCTGCTGGACAAATGCGTCACCCCGGAACAGCTGACCAAGGCGCGGGAGATCGTTGCCGCCAACGCGGGCGACGTTCCGCGCATCATCGTCGCCATGAGCAACAATTCCTCCAGCCATACCAACTACCGCAAGCTGGCCTGCCACGCCGGGGCACGCTTTGCCTCACTCCCCCACTTCGATCCGGAGATGTTCGACAGCTCCATGAACGTGGACTGGCAGGCCCTGGCCGACCGCACCAGCCGCCTGACCGCCGCGGTCAACCGGGCCGAGTGGATCAACATCGAGTGTCCCAACGGTACCGCCATGCACATCTGCAAGCGGGGCCGTGACGCCGGCGGCGATGACGGCCTGCTGACGGCACCCGGCTGCTTCGGCAACCTGCCGGCCGGCGAGGCCTACTTCGCCCCGCTGGAAGGTGAAAGCCACGGGGTCATGGTGATCGAATGGGGGCCGACCCGCAAGCTGGCAAGCCCCCTGACCCTGACGATCGCCGACGGCCGGGTGGTCCGCATCGACGGCGACGAGCCGCTCCGCCAGGTTCTGGAGGCCCGCTTTGCCGAAAACGATGCCTGCCGCAACCTGGCGGAACTGGGGATCGGCACCAACGACAAAGCCAGCCGGCCGGACAACGTCCTTGAGGCGGAAAAGATCCTGGGGACGATCCACCTGGCCCTGGGGGATAACACCGGCTTCGGCGGAGCCGTGGCTGCACCGTTCCATGAGGACTATGTCTTCTACCAGCCGACCGTGACCCTGGTCATGGCGGACGGTTCTGAGGAGATAATCCTTGATGCGGGGAAACTGCAGGTATGAAGAAAGCCCCCCTGACCCTCGGTTTCTCCCCCTGCCCCAACGACACCTTCATGTTCTATCCCCTGATCCATGGTCTGGTGGATACGGGTGGACTGACCTTCCGGGAACGGCTGGAAGACGTGGAGACCCTCAACCGGCTGGCCCTGGCGGGCGAACTGGACATGACCAAGGTTTCCTACCATGCCCTGGGTCACATCCGGGAGGAGTATGCCCTGCTCCGTTCCGGCAGCGCCCTGGGACGCGGCTGCGGACCGCTGCTGGTGGCACGGGAGGAAACCACCCTCGACAGGCTGCGCGGCAGACCCATCGCCGTGCCGGGACAGTACACCACCGCACTCCTGCTGCTTCGCCTGCTGGATCCGGCGCTGGACAACTTCGTCGTCATGCCGTTCCACGAGATCATGGACGCGGTGCTGGACGGGCGGGCCGCCGCCGGGCTGATCATCCACGAATCCCGCTTCACCTACCAGGGGCTGGGACTGCACAAGCTGGTCGATCTGGGAGAGTGGTGGGAAGGGGAGACCGGCCTGCCGATCCCGCTGGGGGGGATCGTGGCCCGGCGTTCACTGGGGGGGGAGACCATCGCTGTCATCGAGCGGGCCTTGAAGGCCGGCGTAGAATACGCCCGCACCCACCCGGCCGAGGCGACCGGCTACATCCGGGAACACGCCCAGGAGATGAGTGACGAGGTCTGCGCCGCCCATATCGGGCTGTACGTCAACGACTTTTCCGAAGAGTTGGGCGCGGAGGGTGAACAGGCCATCGCGGAACTGTTGCAACGGGCCGAGAAATCGGGGATAATCCCCGCCTCCGGCATGAATCTGTTTCTACAGCAATAACGTTAACAGATTAGATTAGCGAAACATCTTGTTTTACAGGGATGAACAGGATGGACAGGATATAAATTAGATTCAGAACTTCATGCAAAATGGTTTTTGATGTTATCCCGTTTATCCTGTGTATCCCTGTAAATTGATTTTGAAGCTTCTGTGTTTAGTTTAATTATTTTCTGTAACTGGAGTTTTTATGGAATGGCTTTCCGATCCCCAGGCCTGGCTGGCCCTGATTACCCTGACCTCCCTTGAGATCGTCCTCGGTATCGACAACATCATCTTCATCTCCATCCTGACCGGCAAGCTGCCGGTACAGCAGCGCCCCAAGGCCCAGAAGATCGGCCTGGCCCTGGCCATGATCACCCGCCTCTTGCTGCTCTTCTCCCTGACCTGGATCATGCGCCTGACGGAGCCGTTCTTTTCCATCCTCGGTCACGACGTCTCCGGCCGCGACATCATCCTGATCGTCGGCGGCCTGTTCCTGCTGGCCAAGAGCACCATGGAGATCCACGACAAGCTGGAAGGGGAGGAACACCATGCCTCGGAAGGCACGTCCGGCGCTACCTTCAGGGGGGTCGTGATTCAGATCATGTTTCTGGACATCGTCTTCTCCCTGGATTCGGTCATCACGGCGGTCGGCATGGCCAGCCAGCTGGCGGTCATGGCCACGGCGGTAATCCTGTCGGTGGGGGTAATGCTCTTCTTCGCCGGCACGGTCAGTGCCTTCGTAGAGCGGCATCCGACCATCAAGGTGCTGGCCCTGTCATTCCTGTTGCTGATCGGGGTCTCACTGATAGCCGACGGCCTCGCCTTCCATATCCCCAAAGGGTACATCTACTTCGCCATGGCCTTCTCGGTCTTCGTGGAGATGATCAACCTGAAGGCCCGCAAGGGAAGCAGCCCGCCGGTGCAACTGCGGCATCAGCTGGTTGACGACATCAACGAACTGGATTAGCCGGCGCCTATAATCCTAGAAAGCAATTGAAACACGGAGCAACTAAGCAACGGAGAAAATACGAAAAAGAATCTTACTGAAAAACCTTTTTGCGATCCACCTTGTTGGTGAATGCGGTTTCTCGTGTAAGGTCTTGATTTCTCTGTTGCTCCGTTGCTCTGTGTTATACGAACTGCAGTTTATTTAGGCGACAAATTATCAGGAGGATTCAGCAGCATGTCGGAGAAGGAGACCAAGGAAGAAAAGGCACAACAGAAATGGATGGGCTACCTGGCCCTCTCCACCGCCATCATGGCGGTCCTGGCGGCCCTGACGACCCTCTATATGGGAAAGTTCTCGTCCCGGGCCATCATGAACCAGGGGCTGGAGAGCGACCAGTGGGCCCATTATCAGGCCAAGAGCATCAAACAGCATACCTTTGAGATGAGCAGAAAGGCCCTGGAGCTGCAGTACCGTTCCCAGAAGGGACTGCCCGCCGATGTGGCCGCCGATTATGAGAAGACCCTGGCCAGGTATGCGGAAGAGGTTACACGCTATGACGGTGAAAAGAAGGAGATCAAGGACAAGGCCGAGGGAATTGCCAAGGTCAAGCTGAAGGCCCAGGATATGGGGGGCAACTTCGCCTACGCCCTCATCTTCCTGCAGATCGCCATCATGCTCTCGTCACTGGCCTCACTGACCAAGCGCCACTACCTCTGGTACATCGCCCTGGTCTGCAACCTCGGCTGGCTGTTCTTCTTCCTGGATGCCTGGTTCCTTTTCTACTGACCGTTCTCCCGCACCCCGTTACCAGACAGCAACGGCCGCCCGGAAAACCGGGCGGCCGTTGCTGTTCGTACCATCGCACCAGGCCTACCCCAGCAGGAAATCTATATCACTGAATTCAATCGTCCGCTTCCTGCTGAACTCCTTGGTCGTGACATCAAAGAAGTCGATCGGGTTGTAGGAGTCGGTCAGAACCATGGCGGGCGTCCCTTCGGGAAACCGGAAGGTCTCCAGCATGAGCATACGGACATTGGCTGCCAGGGGATGCACCTCGTACCGCACCAGCTTGTCAAGGGTAACTGGCACGGTTGGCCGGTCGTAGGCAAAGAGTTCCAGGTTGCCAATACCGGCGGGATCGCTCTGGGTGGTACCGGGATACAGGTCAACCGTGGTAAAGACCTCCTTCAGGGTCCGCACCACGGAGGCGGTCATATAGGTGTTGCCGCGAAGAGCCCCGAACAGGTTGATCCCCAGCACCCCTCCCGGCTTCAGGCGTCCCCGCACCGTCTGGAGAGCCTCCTTGCTCATGACGTGGAACGGGGTACTGTCGCCGTTGAACACATCCAGGATGATGTAATCGTACTGTTTCCCGGGGCGGCCGAGGAAATAGCGGGCATCCTCCGCATAGGTATCGCCGGAGATGCGGAAATTGAAGAAGCGGCGGGCCACGTCAAAGATGGCGGGATCGATATCCACCACATCGGTCCGCACCCCCTGCCCTTCGTACCACATGGGGATCACCCCCGGTCCCAGCCCCACCACGAGACAGTCGGTGCCCCCCGGATTGATGATCCGGGGGATGAACTGCTGAAAATAGGGGTAACGGTGGACAGACTGCCCGCTGACGGCATCAATTCCCCCCTGAATGGTGGCATCGACCACCAGCTCACGGAAATTACCCCGCCGGGACCGGTAATCATGGACCTGGATATTTCCGTAAAAGGTGTCCTTGGCAAAAACCCGGGTCAACAAGGTTCCATCCTTCAGGGTTTTCGAGACAACTCCGCCGGTCACCGGGACAAGAAACGGCAGGATCAGCAGCAGCAGAAGCAGCCGGTGCCCCCGAAAGAGCGCGAAATAGGCGACGGCGACGGCCAGCAGCACCCCGCCGACGGCTATAAAGATACGGTCGATGGGAAAGTAGGCGATCAGGATAAAGCCGGTGCTGACGGTACCGACAAAGCTGCCGACCGTGGAGACCGACGAGAACAGGCCGACCGTGCGGCCGATGCTGGCCAGCTGCAGGGCGGCAATCCTGATGATGAAGGGGGAGACCATCCCCAGCAGCAGCAGTGCGGGGCCGAAGAGCAGGGACGACGAGACGAGGGCACCGAGCCGCAGCCCCATGGGGAGTGCCAGCTTGATGACCGGCCCCCGCAGCAGCGGCACCAGCAGGATCATGCACCCCGCCAGACCGATGATGCCGTACAGCCAGCCCCGGGGATCCCCCCGGCCATCCGAGAGTGTACCGCCCCCCCAATAGCCGCAGGCCAGAGCTACCAGCGTCACGGTGATCAGCGAGGTCCAGACGTAGAGACTGGCACCGAAAAACGGCCCGATAACCCGGGACCCGAGGACCTCGATAATCATCACCGCCATGCCGCAGAGAAGCGACGTCAGCAGCAGAAACCCGATCATGGGCCTGTCGTACCCGGCATCACCGGTATTTAGTGCCGGTTCGACTGTTTTTTTCTTATCTGTTTTCATGCGGGGCAGGTCCTTATTGACGAACGTAATAAGTCTTCGTGATCTCGGGAACCAGCCGCTGGATATTGGCGATGCGGGTGGCATCCGAAGGATGGGTGCTGAGGAACTCCGGCGGCGCGGCGCCCCCCTTCTGGGCAGACATCCTTTCCCAGAAAGCGACCGCCTGCTGGGGGTCGTACCCGGCCATCGCCATGAAGATCAGCCCCAACTGGTCCGCCTCGCTCTCCTGCAGGCGGCCATAGGGGAGGATCGCCCCGTACTGGGCCCCGACACCGTACACCGACATCCAGAGCTGCTGGGTTTCGGACGATTTGGTGGAAAGTGCCGTGGAGAGCGCCGCGCCCCCCAATTGGGCCAGCAGCCCCTGGCTCATCCGCTCGTTGCCGTGCTCGGCAATGGCGTGGGCAATCTCGTGCCCCATCACCACGGCAAGGCCGGTGTCATCCTTTGCCACCGGCAGGAGTCCGGTGTAGACCACCACCTTCCCCCCCGGCATGCACCAGGCATTGACCTGCGGATCCTCCACCAGGTTGAACTCCCACTTGTAATTGTTCAGGTGGTCGCTCAGGCCGCTGGAGGCGAAGTAGCGCTCCACCGCCCCCTGGATGCGGCCGCCGACGCGCCGGACCGTGGCGGTCTGGGTCTGGTTGCTGCTGACCTTGTTCTCCTTGAGGAACTGGTCGTACTGCTGCAGGCTCATGGACATCATGGAATCGCCCGGAATCAGGTTCAGCTGCGATCTCCCGGTAATCGGCACCGTACCACAGGCCGTGAGAGAGAATAAGACAAGCATCAATAACAGATAACGGTACATCGTGATACCTCCTCGAAGTCAGGGCAGGATGCGGGCCAACAGGTCCAGCAGCGGCTGGGGGTGGAGACCCAGCAGCAGGACAGCAAAGCCCGGGAGCAGCAGGGCCAGGGTCTCGGCAACATCGGGAGTACGGGCGGATATCGACCCTTCGGCGGATTTCATGTACAGCACGACCACGACCCGCAGGTAAAAGAAGGCTGCCGTCAGCGCCGTCAGTGCACCGACGATCGCCAGGACCGTCTCTCCGCCGCGCAGGGCAGCGGCAAAGACGCCGAACTTGGCCATGAAACCGGCGGCCGGCGGCACTCCGGCCAGGGAGAAGAGGGAAAGCGCCAATACCGCCCCTGCCAACGGGTTCGAATACCCCACTCCCCGATAGTCTTCGATCAGATCCCGCTCGCGGTCGTCCGACAGTGCGGCAACCGCGGCAAAGGCCGCCAGACC
>CAZSTJ010000168.1:0-8134 GCA_964609805.1 uncultured Geobacter sp.
GGCCGATTCGATGAAGTACTGCTCCAGGGACCGGCGGCGCGACTTGCGGGACTCAAAGTAGTCGCAGGAGAGCTCGGCCACCCGCTGCCGCACCGCCATGGCGCTGCTGTCCGGAGGCATCGGCGCCCCGAAGAGAATCGTCATCGGATAGGGGGAGAGGGCGGGGAGACAGGAGAGCAGGCGTCCGTGGGCATAGGAGAGGATGCTCCCCCAGGCGCCGCCGATGTAGACCGGGATAATCGGGTAGCCGGTCCCCTTGACGATCCGCTCGAAGCCGCCGCGGAACTCCCGCAGCATGCCGTTGCGGGTCAGCTGCCCCTCGGCAAAGATGCAGACCAGGTAACCGTCGTCCAGCGCCTGCCGGGCTTGCTTCATGAACTCCAGGAGCCCCTTTTTGCCATCCTCGGAAGAGACCGGGATCACCCCCATGAGCCGAAACAGCACGCGCAGGAACGTGGTGTTGTAGATGCGACGCTCCATGACAAAACGGATACGGCGCTGGTTGGTGGCGGTCAGGAGCAGGGCATCCAGCCAGGTGACATGGTTGGGGATCAGGAGCGCCGCCCCCTCGGTCGGCAGGTTCTCGCCGCCGATGATCCGCAGGCGGTAGCAGACCCGCATGGCGGCCAGGGCAATGAAACGGAGGAGGAAATCGGGGAGCGCCCAGAACGAGACCAGGGTGCAGATAAGGGTAATGACGGCGACAGTGCTGAAGCCCTGGGCCGACCTGAGGCCCATGGGGCCGCTGAAGAGCCAGGTGAGGGCCGAGGCCCCCAGGATAGCGACCCAGTTGACGAAGCTGGCGGCGGCAAGAACCTCGCCCCGTTTGGCCGGATCGGCCTTGAACTGGATAAAGGTCTGCAGTGGCAGGCTGAAGAGGCCGGCAGAGACACCCAGTGCTGTGACGATCAGCACGCAGGAGACCAGCGAGGCCGGTACCGCATGGAGGAGTGCCAGGGAGGCCGTCAGGCCGATGGCGCCGATGGGAACAATGCCGAACTCCACATCGCGACCGGAGAGCCTGGCCGCCAGGATGGAACCGATACCGATCCCCAGGGCTGCCGCCAGGAAGAGGTAACCGCTGTGGGCCTCGGCCAGCCCCATCTCCTGCATGCCGTAGCCGATCAGGTTGAGTTGGACAAAGGCCCCGACGAACATGAAATAGGCCTGACCGGTCACCGCCAGCATCAGGTCCCGGTCGTGGCGGATGGACCAGATCGTCCGGACGATCTCGGTCGGCAGGCTCGAGATGTGCCGCCCGGCATCGGCCCGGGGGGTGGCATCCATGCCGCTGGCTGCCCAAAGCCCGGCGCAGGCCACCAGCAGGGGGAATAAACCTGCCAGCCAGAAACGTCCCTGGGAGGCCTGGGTCAGGGCCGAGGCGAGCACGGTGCCGAAGATAATCGCCAGGTAGGTGAATGATTCGATCAGGCCGTTGGCGCGGCAGAGCTGCTCCCGGCCGGTCAGCTCCGGTATTACCCCGTACTTGGAGGGGGCAAAGAATGCGCTGTGCACCCCCATCATGAAGATCACCCCGTAGAGGCCGTTGTGCCACCCCATGGCAAAGGCCGCCACCCCGAAGGCGGTCACCGCCACCTCCAGCACCTTCACCGCCACAATGATATGCGACTTGCGCAGCCGGTCGGCAAGGCAGCCGGCCGGGGCGGAAAAGAGCAGGAAGGGGAGCACGAAGGCCGCCCCCACCGTGGCAGTGATGACTCCAGCCTTGTCGGCACCCTGGACCCCGATCAGGCAGTAAATAATCAGCAGCTTGAGGATGTTGTCGTTCATGGCCCCCATAAACTGGGCTGCGTTGAGGCGCATGAAGGAGCGGGAGAGTTTGGGGTTATTCATTGTCGACCTCATAATAAACTCTACGTCGATTGAACACTGAAAAAGCCGATGTAACGGATAAAATCGGATCAAACATATTTAAAAGTTCAGTAATCCGACTTGATCCGTTCAATCAGATTTGATCCGCGTTCCATTGCCTTTGTTTTTGCTCTAAATGCCTCTATCACATTGAGCAGCCTGGCGCTGTTCCCCAGCACCGCTTCCGGCACCCCCAACACCCGTTTCAGTTCCACATCCCGGTCCCAGGGGTTGCGGATGGCGGCGATACGACGGACGGCCAGCGGGTGAACCCGGTAGCTGTGCCACCAGGGGGAGGTGATGAAGCTGTTGATGATCGGCATATCACTGCCGTAGAGGAGACGGTCGTGGATCGGACCATGGCGCAACACCCTCCCCAGATGCCCCAGACGGTTGGCCTGGGTCAGGGCCGAGATATCGGCGTACAGGTTCCGGTACTCGTGCATCAGCCGCAGCAGCCGTTCCAGATTGGCCTGCCCTCCGTTCCTGCCATTGCTGGCACAGTGGGCGGCAACCACCGTCACCCCTTCCTCCAGCGCGCTCCGCAGCCGGAGCGGGTCCGCCAGGCTGTTGTCCGTCCGGGTGAAGGACTCCTCGTTGCCGGTATGGGTCAACAGCGGCAGCCCCAACTCCCGCATCCGGCGATAGAACGGTTTCAAGCGGGGATCGGCCGGATCGATCCCCTTGATGGAGGGGAGCCATTTCAGCAGCACCGCACCATCGGCGGCAGCCTGTTCCAGCCGCTCCAGGGCATCGCGCCGATGGGGGTTGATGCTTGCCCCGAACAGGAGGCTGGGGTGATTGCGGGTCTCCCGGGCCAGGAATTCGTTGGGGATATAGATCTCCGTTGCGTTCTCGTCCAGCCTGCCGCTGCTGTCAACCACGCCGTCCATAGCCAGCACCACCGCAGCGGCGACATGGCGCGACTCGTCCAGGCGCATCGCCAGGCGCTGGAGCACCAGCCGGTCACCGTGATGGTGCAGTTCCCGCTCCGACACCCCGAAGGTCTTGAGGAAGAAGCCGAAGCGGATGTTGCGGCGCATGGCACTGGACACGAAACAGCCGCTCCCGCCGGCGCCGATACCGGCGGCGTGGCAGTGAATGTCTATGGTGGGTGGAGTGGGCTGCATGATTTGTCTCCTGATTATTTCGTTGCGGATGCACCTCATGCATGTTCAGGGAACATGCCAGAAACGGTATGACGTTGCAATAGACATAATTATAGATTCTTACGCCACTTTTTCTTTCGTATCACGTATCTGCAGCATTGACGTTACATGACCAACTCATGTACATTTTGTGCATGACCAAACCTTTGGCGCTGACTCCCGCAGAGCGGGAATTTTTCAAGACGGTAGCACAGGCTGCCTTTGCCAACCCCTTCAGTCAGACACGGGTTGATCTGGATCGTGCTATCGCCGGCAGTAATGCCCCTTTGTCGCGGGATGATCTGGTGGATCTGGCTATCGCCCGTATCGTCGATCGTCTGGGCGGTCTCCGTGCCGCCAGCCGGGACGACCTGAGCCGCTACGGAACGGCCGACCGTGAGTTACTGAGGACCGCATTCCTCTTTGAAATTTATCATCGGCGTCTCAAGGCCTTTGACGACTTTATTCTCAAGCAGCAGGCCGCCGGCGATACCCCGCTCCCGGTCCCCTTTGCCCGGGAACTCCTCTCGGCGATCTCGGCCCTCGGTTTTTCCGAGGGGGAAGCCCACCGCTACGTGGGGATCTTCTACCAGATCCGGCGGGCCTTCTACTTCATCGAGACCAGTCTGTCGGGTCTCTCCCCCTCCATGAACGGTCTGCGCCTGCAGCTCTGGAACAATATTTTTACCTGCAACATCAACTGGTATGAGCAGCACCTCTGGAACCGCATGGAGGACTTCTCCACCCTGCTGCTGGGGGAGACCGGCACCGGCAAAGGGGCAGCGGCCGCAGCCATAGGTCGTTCCGGATTCATCCCGTATGACGGCCGCGCCGGACGTTTCAGCGGCAGCTTTACCCGCAATTTCATCGCCATCAACCTCTCCCAGTATCCCGAATCGCTGCTGGAGTCAGAGCTGTTCGGCCACCGCAAGGGTGCCTTCACCGGTGCCATTGAGAACCATGACGGAATCTTCAGCCGCTGCACCCCCCACGGTTCCATATTTCTTGACGAGATCGGTGATGTCGCTGTACCGGTCCAGATCAAGCTGCTGCAGGTGATGCAGGAGAGAACCTTCACCCCGGTGGGGTGTCACGACCGTCAACGGTTCCAGGGGCGGGTCATTGCCGCCACCAACCGGCCGCTGGATGAACTTCGCCGCAGCGGCCAGTTCCGCGATGACTTCTACTACCGCCTCTGTTCGGACATCATTGTTGTTCCACCCCTCAGACAGCGCATCATGGAAGAGTCGTCCGAATTGGAGACGCTCATCGCCAGCATCCTCAGACGAATGATCGGCGAAGAGGCGGCGGAACATGCCCGCCTGGTCAGGGAGACACTCCAACGCGACCTGGGGCCGCACTACGGCTGGCCAGGAAACGTCCGTGAACTGGAACAGGCGGTGCGACGCATCATTCTGACCAAGCATTATCGGGGTGATACGGCCCAAGCCCCCCTGAGCGAGCCGACCGACCGTCTTCTGGCAGCTATCGAAGCCGGTAGTCTGGATGCCCAAGGGTTGATGACTGAGTACTGCGGTCTGCTCTACCGGCGCTTCGGCACCTATGAAGAGGTCGCCCGGACCACCGGGCTCGACCGGCGCACCGCCAGAAAATATGTACTGCTGTCCGGCACGGGAGGTGCTTCATGACGGCGGCAGTCGGTACTGAACGCGGTGAGCCGCTGATCCTGCTGGTAGCCACCCTTGCGGCACTGACGGTTTCCGCCATCCACCCCCATGACTACCCGACCTGGGCCATGGAGGTGGCGCCGGTCTTCATCGGTTTGCCGATCCTCGTCGTCAGTTACCGGCGTTTCACCCTGTCGCCGCTGCTGTACCGGCTGCTCTTTCTCCACGCCCTGATCCTCATGGTCGGCGGGCACTACACCTATGCCGAGGTGCCACTGGGATACTGGCTGAAGGATCTCTTCGGCTTTGCCCGCAATCATTATGACCGTATCGGCCACTTTGCCCAGGGGTTCGTACCGGCAATCCTTACCCGCGAGATTCTGCTGCGTCGCTCACCACTGGTGCCGGGAAAATGGCTGGCCTTCCTGACGATCTGTGTCTGTCTGGCTTTCAGCGCCTGCTATGAATTCATCGAGTGGTGGAGTGCCGTCATCGGCGGCGAGGCAGCCGATGCCTTTCTCGGTACACAAGGTGATGTGTGGGATACCCAGTGGGACATGTGTATGTGCCTGATTGGAGCGGCTACCGCACTGGCGGTGCTCAGCCGCACCCATAATCGGCAACTGACCTCAGGAGAGCTGCATGCGGCATGATTTGAGGAACTTGTTGCACGCCTGCCGTGAGCTGTTCGGCAGCGACGTGGAGATTTCGGCGGAGTTTGTGAGTTACCTGCAACCCGAAGGGGTCAAAGCCGCCTTTCGTACCCGGGCCAAGCAGACCCATCCCGATCTGGCACTGTCGGAACAGATGGATCGTGGCGGCGCAGAAGATTTCATCAGGACCCGTGACGCCTATCTTCTCTTGTCTGAATATTTCAGCGCACGGGAGGCAGGCAGATACAGTGCCACCGCTCCCTATGCCGCATTCGACAAGGTCGGAGAGTGGCAGCGCCGTCAGCCGCCTCAAGGTGGGATGGTATATACCGGCAGTGTCCCCGCCCGCAGACAGTTGCTGGGACGTTATCTGTATTACCGGGGCATCATTACCTATCGCGCCCTTCTGGATGCCATTACCTGGCAGCGCGCCACCAATCTCCCCATGGGCTCCGTTGCCTGTGACTGGGGCTGGCTTTCCCCTCCCGACATCCGCAGGATACTGGCATCACACCCATCCGGGCTCTTTGGCGAATCCGCCATACGGCTCGGTCTGCTGAACCCCCTGCAGGTAGGCACCCTGTTGATGCACCAACAGAGTTCACGTCAAAAAATCGGCCAGTACTTTATCCAGCACCAGTGGCTCGACCCGGCCGACCTGCAAAAACTCCTCCACGACTTCCGGCTGCACAACCTTCATCACGGCTGATCCGCCAGCCAGTTTAATAAAACTTATTGATTATTATTCCATAAGAATGTATAGCATATCGTTATTCTCGCACAACGGACTGTAGAATATGGTTGAAAAGCTTTCAAAAGACATTGCCAAGGAAATAGGGGTTGATATAACCAGCGTGTCGATGTTCGACGGGCATCAGGTCGGATGCCTGGACGTATTCCTGCTGCAGTTATACGCACAGGGGTATTCGGTCAACGCACTGGTCCATCAGCATGAACTGGACCTCCTCGATGAAGGCGGCACCTGCGACAAGCTCAACTTCAAGATTCGTGCAGCGCTGACCCGCCTGAAATCCATGGTAGAGCAATGACCCCCCTGCGCCGGTAACCGTTCCTTTTCACAACAATCCCGCCATACCACGAGCGCCCCTACGGGGGCTTTTTCATTGCCCGGCTGCCTGCAACACGCCCCGTTCCCGTTCATGCCGGCGCTGGACTGCGAGCCCCTTCTCGTTTTGCCATCGGAGTGTTCTGTTGCATTTCTTGCGTAATACGCTAATCTAGCCGCTGCGAAAATTACGGGGGAGAATCTTGATGGGTGGGGGTATGGTGAAGGTTGCAGTCTGCTCGATACTACTGGTACTGGGTTTCGTCGTTAGCGTCTGCGGCACGGCACTGTCGTCATCCATCCCGACGAGCACCGAGACCACCCGACCACTCGATACCGCTATCGAAGGTACCCCGGGCACCTATCATCTGGTCACGGTGCCATCGACGAACAAAACAAAGGTCGATGCGATGTGCATCAAATTTCTTTCCCTGATCCCCAAGGCCATGCTGATACCGAAAACCGAAGAACGGACCGTCTATCGACTGGTGGCCAATACCTTCGACAGGCTTGAATCAGCAAAAAAGCGGAAGGCTGAATTGTCCCGCCAGGGCATTGCCACGTTTATCGTTACCGATGACACGGGGTATGCGGTTATTGCCGGTTCTCACGTTACCGGGACGCTGGCACTGGAAGAGCAAAAACAGCTGGCCGCCAAAAACATCACGGCATCGATACGCGAACTGAGGGTGCCGCTGAAAGAGTGGCAGATGAAGAGCACCGAAAGCTTCTCCATCAGGGATGCCGTCATCATGGCCGGCAGGCTGGCGAAACTCGGCGTCATCACCACCCTTCAGCCGGCAGCCTATTAGCTCACGCCCAGAACCCGCCCATCACCTATATCTTCACCGTCTTGTACAGAAAGTTCTTGAACTTGAACAGGCGCCGCTGCTCCTCATCACTATTCCCCTCGTTCACGGCCTTGAGATAACGGGCCACTGCCGGCATGGTCTTGCCGGCGGCCACTCTCGCCTTTTCAATCACCAGCCGTACCGTTTCCCGCGAGATATCACTCCGCGAAAACGGTTCATATACCTGCCCCCAAAAATCACCGCCGTCCAGTATCCGCTCCAGGATCTCCGCTGCCAGCCGCTCGTCCAGATTACGGGCCGCCGGCAGGGGGGCCGGCGGCTCCGCGGCACCGGTCCCGGCAATTGCCAGACGGATGGCATCGGCACCGATGACGTTCTTGGTGCGGAAGAAGAGCGCCCGCAGCAGGATACTGCGCAATTCCCGGATATTGCCCTTGTAGCTGTGCCGGGTCAGCACATCCTTGGCCTCGGCGGTCAGGGCGGGAGGGGTGTCGGCCGGCTCGTCCTCACCCCGGTAGGTACGGTAGAGCTTGCCGAGAAAGTGCACCGACAGGTCCGGGATGTCCTCGCGGCGCTCGTTGAGCGACGGCAGCCGGATGGACAGCTCCGACAGGCGATGGTACAGGTCTTCGCGGAAGCGTCCGGCGGCGATCTCCTCCTGCAGGTTCTTGTTGGTAGCCGCCACCAGCAGCACCCGGCCGAAGCGTTCGGCGCTGTCCCCCAGCCGCATGAAACCGCCGTTGTCCAGGAAACGGAGCAGCTGCACCTGAGTCTTGGGGTCGGCATCGCCGATCTCGTCCAGGAAGACGATCCCCCCCATGGTCTCCTCCAGAATGCCGCGCCGGTCGCTGTAGGCACCGGTAAAGGCCCCCTTCTTGTGCCCGAACAGCTCCGAATAGGTCAGATCACCCGAATAGGCGGCGATGTTGCACTTCTTGACCGGCAGCTCCCCGCC
>CAZSTJ010000169.1:0-2507 GCA_964609805.1 uncultured Geobacter sp.
GGCCATGGTGGGGGGCTTCCTGCTGGGGATCATCGAGGCGCTGGGGGCCGGGTATTTTTCCAGTGAATACAAGGATGTCTACGCCTTCTTTATCCTGATCGCGGTGCTGGTCTTCCGTCCGGCGGGTCTGCTCGGAAAGGGTCTCAGTGAACGGGCGTAACCTGCGATACGATCTCTTCTTCTACCTGGGGATGTTGCTGATCTGTCTCCCCTTTCTCAAGGAAAATACCCTGTATGTGCCGCTGGTCTTCCTGGGGGCATGGCTGCTGCGGCGGGGTGTCGAATGGGCCGGCGATAACCGGGGCTTTTCCACCTTCAGGGGCCAGACGGTCAATCTGGTGCTGACCAACAGGGGGACCGCCCTGACGGTCATCATGGCGGCGGCGATCACGGCCCCGCTGATCTCGTCCAACTATCTGATCGACGTGCTGACCTCGGCGGTGCTCTACGCCATCCTGGCCACGGCGCTGAACGTTACCGTGGGACTGACCGGGGTGCTGGTGCTTGGTTTCATCGGCTTCTACGCCGTGGGTGCCTATACCACCGGCATCCTGACCGCCAAATTCGCCCTCTGCGGCTTCTGGCTGGCCCTGCCGCTCTCCGGGCTGGCGGCATTGCTCTGCGGTGTCCTGCTGGGTATACCGGCCCTGCGGCTCAAGGGGGATTACCTGGCGGTGGTGACTCTCGGCTTCGGCGAGATCATCCGCATCTTCCTGACCAATCTGAACGGCCTGACCGGCGGCCCCAACGGCATCCTCGGCATCAAGCGTCCGGCCCTGGGACCGATTGTCCTGGACGGTTACCGCGAGTTCTACTGGTTTACCCTGGCGGTGCTGGCGCTGATCGTCGTGATTGTGCACCGGCTGGTAAATTCCCGTTACGGTCGGGCCTGGATCGCCATCCGCGAGAACGAGATGGCTGCCGGTGCGCTGGGAATCAACGTCTTCCGCAAACATCTGCTTTCTTTTTCGATCTCCGCCTTCTTCGGCGGGGTTGCCGGCTCGCTCTTCGCCGTCAAGCAGGGGTTCATCTCGCCCGATTCGTTCACCTTTTACGAGTCGGTACTGGTGCTCTGCATGGTGGTGCTGGGGGGGATCGGCAACGTGGCCGGCTCGGTGACCGGGGCGCTGCTCCTGATCGTTGTGCCGGAGTTCCTCCGTGAGTTTTCCCTCTACCGGATGCTGGTATTCGGGGCGGTGATGATCGCCTTCATGGTGTTCCGTCCCAGCGGCCTGCTCGGCAGCCGCGTCATCGCTCAGGAGATAAAGGACCGTGTCGATGAAGGGGAATGACATCCTGACAACCGAGGCCCTGTCGGTTACCTTCGGCGGGGTAAAGGCGCTGGCCGGGGTCTCCATCTCCGTTAAGGAGGGGGAGATCCTCTCCGTCATCGGTCCCAACGGCGCCGGCAAGACCACCTTCTTCAATGCCGTCACCGGTGCCTATACCCCCACGGGAGGCAGGGTCTTCCTGTCCGGCGTGGAGATCACCGGCAGGTCGTCTGATGAGGTGGCGCGGCTGGGGCTGGCCCGATCATTCCAGAACCTGAAGCCCTTTGCGGAGATGACCCTACTGGAGAACGTCCTGGTAGGGCGCGAGATCCACATGGCCACCGGCATGCTGGCTGCGGTCCTGCGGTTGCCGTCATTTAAGCGCGATGAGGCGGAGCAGAAACAGCGGGCCCGTGATCTGCTGACCTTTGTGGGCCTGGAGAAGCGCTGTGATCACCTGGCCCGTAACCTGACCTATGGCGAGCGGAAGATGCTGGAGATCGCCCGGGCGCTGGCGCTGGAGCCCAAGGTGCTGCTGCTGGACGAGCCGGTGGCGGGGATGAACCCGACGGAGACCGGTTTTGTTATGGAACTGGTCCAGAAGATCCGGGGGCAGGGGATCACGGTGGTTATTATCGAGCACGACATGAAGATGGTCATGGGGATCTCCGACCGGATTTATGTGCTGGACCATGGCGAACTGATCGCCGAGGGGCTCCCCCACGAGGTGCGGGCAAACAAGGCGGTGATCGACGCCTATCTGGGAGGTGGCACCCATGTTGCGACTGGCTGACCTGAGCCTCTGCTACGGCCAGATCGAGGCGTTGCGGGGGATCAACCTCCAGGTGGCCGAGGGGGAGATCGTCACCCTGATCGGCGCCAACGGTGCCGGCAAGAGTTCCACCCTCAAGGCGATCTCCGGCATCCACGGCATCAGCTCCGGCAGCATGGAGTTCTTGGGGGAGCGGATCGACGGCCTGCCGCCCCACGAGATCGTCGGCAGGGGCATCTCCCACTGCCCGGAGGGACGGCGCATCTTTGCCGACCTGACAGTGCGTGAAAACCTGCAGATGGGGGCCTACATCGTTCCAAAGAGCGAAATCCCCGGACGTCTGGAGCAGGTTTTGACGCTCTTTCCGCGTCTGTCCGAACGGATCGACCAGGCCGGCGGCACCCTCTCCGGCGGCGAACAGCAGATGCTGGCCATCGCCCGGGCCCTGATGTGCGGTCCCCGGC
>CAZSTJ010000169.1:2517-8111 GCA_964609805.1 uncultured Geobacter sp.
CACTGGGGCTGGCACCGATCATGGTGGAGAAGATCTTCGAGGCGATCCTGGACCTGAAGCGGGGCGGCCTGACGGTCCTGCTGGTGGAACAGAATGCCGGGGCGGCCCTGGGGATATCGGACCGCGGTTACGTCCTGGAAACCGGCACAGTCATCCTCTCGGGCAGTTCTACTGATTTGCGCAGCGATCAACGGGTGGTGCAGGCGTACCTGGGCGGGTAGGATGAAAATCCTAACAGCAATATTAACACGGAGGACACGGAGTAACATCTGAGGATGTCCGAATTGGAATGTGTTACCCAGTATTGTGCGGATGGTGATTGTGTGTTTACAACGGTTTTCAGGTTTCTCTGTGTTATTCAACTGCCATTGACAGGTTAAGTCATAAACGTTAGCGAAAGAAGATTCATGCCGGATAAAGTTGTAGCTCTGAAAGTCGATGTTGATACCTATGCCGGGACACGTGACGGTGTGCCGGCCCTGCTGGCCGATATGGCCTGCTTCGGGGTCAAGGCAACCTTCTATTTCTCCATGGGTCCGGACAATTCCGGTAAGGCGATCCGTCGTATCTTCACCCGCCCGGGGTTCCTGAAGAAGATGCTGCGCACCAAGGCTCCGGCGGCCTATGGCATCAAGACCATGCTCTACGGCACCCTGCTGCCGGCGCCCATGATCGCCGAATCGTTCCCCGATGTGCTGCGGCAGACGGAACTGCAGGGCCACGAGGTCGGCATCCACTGCTGGGACCACGTCAAATGGCACGATTACCTCCCCTGGTTTCCGAAGCATCTGACCGCCATGGAACTAGGGCGGGCCAGTGCCCTGTTCGAGGATATCCTGGGACACCGGGCAACCACTACCGCCGCACCAGGCTGGACCGTCTCCCCTGACTCCCTGGAGGTGCAGGACGCCATGGGACTGGCCTACAGCAGTGACGGGCGCGGTACCGCCCCGTTCTATCCTGTCATGGGAGGACGCCGTTTCCGTACCTTGCAGATTCCGACCACCCTGCCGACCGCCGACGAGATCCTCGGTGAGAACGGCATCACTCCCGACAACATCCATGATTATTACTGCGACAGTCTTGTTGAAGGTTTGAATGTGCTGACGATCCACGCCGAACTGGAAGGGGGGGCAATCCGCCCATCCTTCGTGCGCCTGCTGGAGCGGTTCCAAGCAGAGGGGGTGCGCTGCATCACCCTGGCGGAGGCTGCCAATGGCGTCGCATCGGCACCGGCCTGTGAGCTGTCAATGGGGGAGATTCCCGGTCGTGCCGGGCAGGTGGCGGTCCAGGGGAAGATTGTCCCGTGATCTGTCATTACTTCAAGGTGGCCCATCGCGACATGGTCTTCCTGAAATTCATCCTGGAGGCCTACGAGGGGATGAACGTCATGAGTACGGTGGACAACGTGGCCGGTATCATCCGCATCGCGGTCATGGAGGGGTTCGAGGCCGATATGGCTGGCCTGATGGCTGAATTGGGGCGGCAGGTCAGTATGGAACCGGTTGAGTGGCATGAGCCGCCGGTGTTTTGAATTGGCAACGCCTGCTGGAATAACACGGAGCAACAGAGCAACGGAGGAATCGAAAATCAGTCAGATAGGTGCGAATTGCAAGGGGAATCTACCAAATATTTGTTTGTTTATTGAGGGCGTTATTAGGTTTTTCTCCGTTGCACCGTTGCTCCGTGTGATGGTTGCTCCATACCTACCAAATGTGTTGCCCAAGGCATTTTTTACCATTCTCTGTATTGCAGTTACTGTTGTTACCTCCCAAGCCGCGGTCCTGCCCGGCATCGATGTCCTCTCCTCCCGCAGTTTCGATATCCTCCAGAACAAACGGGTCGGCCTCATCACCAACCATACCGGCCGTAGTGCCTCCGGAACCAGTACCATCGACTCCCTTCACCGTGCCCCAGGGGTGCAACTTGTGGCCCTCTTCAGCCCGGAACACGGCATCAGAGGTGAAGCGGATGAGAAGGTTTCCTCCGGCCGTGATGCCGCCACCGGGCTGCCGATCCACAGCCTCTACGGTGCCACCTGCCGCCCCACGCCGGAGATTCTGAAAAATATCGATGTACTGGTATTCGATATCCAGGATATCGGCACCCGTTTCTATACCTATATAGGTACGTTGTCACTGGCCATGCGGGCCGCGCGGGATACCGGCATCCCATTTGTGGTGCTTGACCGCCCCAACCCTATGGGGGGCGTATCCGTCCAGGGAGCGGTGCCGACGGTTGCCCTGCCGGAAAAGAAAAGCGGATGTGGCGCCATCACCAGCATCCATCCCATTCCCACCCGGCACGGCATGACGGTCGGAGAGCTCGCGCAGCTTTTCAACAAGGAGTACGGCATCGGCTGTGACCTGACGGTTGTTGCCATGCAGGGGTGGCGCCGGTCCATGTACTATGATCAGACCGGCCTCCCCTGGATCAACCCTTCGCCCAACATGCGGAGCCTGGATGCCGCTCTCCTGTACCCGGGGCCCGGAACGCTGGAGACGACCAACCTCTCCGTAGCGCGGGGCACCGAGCGATCCTTCACCGCCTACGGGGCCCCTTGGGTGGATGGAGCTGCTGTCGTTGCCAATCTGACCAGAAGGAAGATCCCCGGTGTTGCCTTTGAGTCCTGTTCTTTCGTGCCAACGACACCCGGTACACCCCATGCGGGAAAACGCTGCCAGGGTGTCTGCATCAGCATCACGGATCGGGGCCGTTTCAATCCGGTCCTGACGGGGTTACATCTGACACAGGCGTTTTACGAGACCCATTACCAGAGATTTAAGGCGTATGAGGGGTTTGCCACCGAGACGGGTGATAGGGCAGTGTGGCGATTATTGACGACAGCGAGGGAAAAGCCGGAGCGGGTGCTCGATAGGTGGGATGAAGGGGTGAACCGATTCAGAATGATCCGTGAAGGATATCTGATATACCGGTGAGAATAATCTACGGGTTGAGCGGGGTCTTTGGCTTCACCGGAAAGCCGGTGCGGGGATCATTGTGGGCCATGCCGACGGCGATGGTAAAGCTGAATGTTTCACCGGGCTTCAGTGTTTGAGGGCCGTACTTCAACCCGATGAACCGATTGTTCGGGTGGTTCAGGGGCGGTGATTTCCCCTCTTCGGTCAGGCCTCCCCCAAAATTAGAGATATAGGCACTCTCGGGCCGGTCATCCTTCGGCCATTCGATGAAATTGGCGATGCCGCTGAAATTGTGCATTTCTCCCGCAAGATCATTGCCGTAATCAAACATGCCGAAGTAGGTGTTCTTCTTCGTATCTATTTCCCGCTCAGATTTTATCAGTTCCTGCCCCATCCAGCCGATGTCCCCCGCAGAAGAACCAAAATAGCCGATCCACGGTTCGTCGCCGTAATAATACTGAAACGTGACCGGTTTGCTGCCACGGCTGGTTATGTCGGTTGACAGGATGACATAGGTATTACCGCTGGTGTAAAAGATGTGCCGCGTCACATCCATGAGCTCACCGTTGATGGTCAACTCATGTCGGCTCTCGATGGTGAGGTTTCTGCCGTCGTTTTCCCGGATCCAACTCCCCTTGAAGGTCCAATCAGTCGGATACACCGGGATAAAATATGGCTGGAGAGACATGACCCCTTCGTTTGAGTTGCACCAGACGTGAAACCAGCGTTTACCATTAAAGAAGGCCATGCCGGTAGCCTCCTGGTTAAGCTGCTGGTAATCAGGGTCGGACGGCGGGAGGCCGCCGCCGATGAAAATCCCGTTCGGGTATTTTGCGTTGCTGTCTCTGAACCGCCCAAGATTGACAATCAGTTTGGTCCCGTCGGGCCAGTAGTTTTTAATAAATCCCCGACCACGGGTTTTGTCCCAGGCAAAATCAAGACATGGCTGGGATGAGTTGTCGCATTTTTTGGTGGTAATGAAGGATTTAAAGGGGTAGAGAGGCATTGCCCAGATAAGACGGTTTGCATCTTCGGGTACCAGGTCGTCGGTAAGTTCATACCAGCTGTTGCCTTCTCCTTGGAGGATGAAAAAACCTTCAACACTTGCATTAAAATTAAAGGTTGTTTTACTTGCCAAAAAGAGTGAGCCCATCAGCAGAAAACTAATGATTATTATTAAAATTCTATTAAATTTCATGATGTGCTCGGGGACTCATTAGCTGAATATTATGTAAACATTTAAAGCAGTTTTGTCCATATGTATACTACTATTTTTATAATTAAATATTGATTATTCTAAGCCCGTTTCCCGGACTCGAAACGTATGCGAATGTAACGGTGGTGTTGGTCTTTTTCCAGGGTAAGCAGTGAAAGTCGTGTGAAAAGGAGAAGCTGAACCCTTTGACCCTGCTTTCGGGCGGTAGATTCATGCCGCGAATCAATTCCTTGATATTGGGCCAACTGCACTCTGAGGCCCTTGCAGCGATATAGTCAGGTAGTTTGCCTTGGCGAGGCAGTTCATGACAGCAATAATCAAAGAAAAGGGTTTCATCAAATAACGCCCTGTTATCCGCGGGGCAGCATGGTGCCGCTATCTGGTAAAACAAATCGTACTTTTTGAGCGATGACAGAGCTGATATCGGCTGACCGGTTGCAGTGGCGGCCATCCGGTCAAACAACTCCGCGAAATGCATGTCGCGAGTCAGTAGTTGCAGGGATGTTTCAAATCCGCCCTGATTGAAGAAAAGGTCGATCAGGCGGCCGACGGTCTCTACCCGGCCGATATCATCGAAGGAAAGCCAGGGATTACGGAGAATCGTATAGGGTGGGGTTGATGAAAAGCTGTAGTCATTCCGTGATGCGATATCCCGCATGGGGGAGCCTTTGAGTACCTTGAGCGGTTCGATCTGGATCTGGTGCGGGTGGAGGTTTGCCACTGCCTGCAGTGAATCGAGAAAACCGGCGTAGCCTTCACCCGGAAGACCTGCTACCAGGTCGAGATGCAAATGTACCGGCGTTTCTGTCCTGAGCCGACGGATGGCATAAAAGAGCCTGCCGAGATCAGTGGTGCGGTTAACCCGGTGCAAGGTCTCAGCAGAACCAGACTGAACGCCGATTTCGAAGCGGAATGTCTCCGGTGGCACCTTGCTGAGAATATCGAACGATTCATCACCCAGCAGTTCAGCTGCAATTTCGAAATGAAAATGGCTTCCCCGGTTGTGCTCAAGGATGAATCTCCAGATTTCGTTTGCCCGTCTGCTGTCATAATTAAAAGTCCGATCCACCAGTTTGATCTGGGGTACCCCCCTCTGCATGAGCAGCTTCAGGTCACTCTTTATGCGCTCCATTGAGAATGAACGTACCTGCCCCTCGACCGATGAGAGGCAAAAAGCGCAGGTAAAGGGGCATCCGCGAGATGTTTCGTAATAGGTCAGTGGCTTTTCCAGATCAACAAGACCGGCCTCAAATGGAGAGGGGATTGTGTCCAGGGGAGGGTAGCTTTTGCTTTGGGGGCCCGATGATATATCCCTGTCGTCCCTGAAGATGAGGTTTTCGATCTCGCCCAGTTCCACACCGGGCAGTTTTTCGTCTGTCCGAGATGAAAGGGTTGCAACCAGGCTGCGAAAAGGGGCTTCACCCTCACCCCTGATAATGAAATCTATGGCGGGGTGA
>CAZSTJ010000170.1:0-8109 GCA_964609805.1 uncultured Geobacter sp.
TGAAACCCCGGCTGGGTTTGGTTATGCCGTGTTCGGTAAGGTCATCGAGGGGATGGATGTGGCCGACAAGATTGTCAATGCACCCCAGGAACGTAAGAACTCCGTATTCCAGAACGTGCCCAAAGAGCCGATCGTCATCAAGTCCGTCAAGGTGCTGAAATAGGAGCCGGTGTCCCATGACCCTGACCGAAGAAATGGTGTTCTGGAGCCATGAGCAGAGATGCAGGAAAGCGGTGGCCGCGCTGTCCAACAATGGTTTCGATGCGGTCTACTGCTCCGCGCTGCAGGAAGCGGCCGATCTCATCCTGAGGGAGGCGGCTGCGGCAGGCAGCGTGGGTTTCGGTGGTTCCATGTCAATCGTCGGTCTGGACGTAGAAACGCAACTGCGGGAGATGGGCAAGGAGATTTTGAATCACTCGAATCCTGCCCTCTCCCGCGATGAGCGGATTGAGGTGATGCGACGGCAGTTGACCTGCGATCTCTTTCTCTCCGGCACCAATGCGCTGACCCTCTCTGGTGAACTGGTCAATATCGATGCCACCGGCAACCGGGTGGCGGCCATGATCTTCGGGCCGCGCAAGGTCGTCGTCGTGGCCGGCCGCAACAAACTGGTGGATGGTACGGCACGGGAGGCGATTGCCAGGGTCAAGAGTATGGCCACCCCTCCCAACTCCCGACGCCTGAAATTCAAGACCCCCTGCGCCAGCAGCGGTTTCTGCAGTGACTGCAATTCGCCGGACCGGCTCTGCCGTGTTACTTCTGTCCTGGATCGGCGGCCACGCATGACCGACATGACGGTTCTGGTAGTGAATGCCGATCTCGGCTTCTGATGCGGCATGCTGAAATCGCTCCTGGCATCGGCCCTTGATCTGATCTTTCCGCCGATTTGCCATGTGTGCCGATCGTTCATTCCCTCTGCCGGAGCCCTTCATGTCTGCGACGCCTGCCGCGAACTATTGACACCGATCAGGTCACCTCTCTGCTCCGTCTGCGGTATTCCTTTTATCGGGGCAGGAGGTGACCATTTGTGCGGCAACTGCAGTACCGACAACCCCTCCTTTGACAGCGCCCGGGGCGCGTATGCCTATGAAGGTGCCATCAGTAACCTGATCCATGCCTTCAAATATCAGAACAAGACCCACCTTCGCCGGCCTCTGGCACAGTTGACGACCGTAGCGCTGCCGCAACTAACCGCCACTTCCGGTCATGATCTGGTCCTGCCCGTGCCGCTGCACCGCAGGAAACTGTCCCGGCGCGGTTTTAACCAGGCGGTTCTCCTGGGCGAAATCATTGCCCGCCATGCCGGGCTGCCGTTTGATCGGCACAATCTGCGCCGCATCAGGTGGACCGAACCGCAGATCAATCTGAAAGCCGATGAGCGACGTACCAATGTCAAGGGGGCGTTTGAGGTCTCCACCCCCCATCTGGTAGAAGGCCTGCGCATTCTGCTGATCGATGACGTGTTCACCACCGGAAGCACGGTGGAGGAATGCTCCCGGGTGTTGAAGAAGGCCGGTGCCGCAGCCGTCGACGTGATTACGGTTGCCAGGGCGCTGAAATAAGCGGCAGACTCCCTTCAGATTGCTTCAGTTGAATTGTGGAATTAATGCCGTAAACCCTGTTTTTTGTTGACAGCTGCGGTGTGTTACCGTATGTATCCAATAGAATTATCACGTTACCGGAGGCATCATGCGTCTGTCCACCAAGAGCCGTTACGGCCTGCGCGCCCTGTTCGATATCGCCTACAACTGTGGCGACAAACCGGCTCAGATCCAGGATATATCGCGTCGGCAGCAGATATCGCCCCGCTACCTGGAGCAGATCTTCCAGAATCTTAAGCGTGCCGGCATCCTCAAGAGCAAACGTGGACCCCAGGGAGGCTACTGTCTGGCGAGGAAGGCCGATGAGATTTCGGTGCTTGAGATCCTCAATGCCACCGAGCAGGACGTGCTGCTGGTCGATTGTGCCGGGCCCACCCCGAAGAAAAAAAAGCGCACCATTGAATGCCCGTTCGAGGGACAGTGCGTAACGCAGTCCGTCTGGGAAGAGGCCAGTACGCTGCTGAACCAGCTGTTTGGCAACATGACCCTTCAAACCCTCTGTCAGCGGGGACAGGCAATGGGCATCAAGAAAGAGATGGATCCCCGCATCATGTATTATATCTAAGAGATGCATCCTGATACCATGTCCGTACACGGCGCCCCCACGGGGCGCCGTTTTCATTCCTGTCGGTTTTTGGTGGAACTTCCGTCATGTCTGCGAAAGAGTTTCGAAGGAAAGAGATGGTAACCCATGAACATAGAAACTAAATATTCACGGCTCAAAGAGATACTGCTTGAGATGGAATCGGTTCTGGTGGCCTTCTCCGGAGGGGTGGATTCCACCTTTCTGCTGAAGGCTGCCCGGGACCTTCTGGGAGATCGTGCAGGAGCAATCACCATCGACGCACCCTTTCACAGCAGATACGAGTTTGAAGAGGCGAAACGCCTGGCGGCCGTCATCGGTGCCCGTCACATTATCCTGAATGTCCATGATCTGCAGGTCTATGGACTTGACGTCAATCCGCCGGATCGCTGCTACCTGTGCAAGAAGGCGGTGTTCAGCCTCTGCCGGGATCAGGCGCGTGACGGCGGCTTCCGGTTTCTCGTTGACGGGAGCAACGCCGATGATCTGCAGGATTTCCGGCCGGGTCGCCGGGCACTGGCTGAGTTGGAGGTGCGCAGCCCGCTGCTGGAGGCGGGGCTGGAAAAGGGTGAAATCAGAGAATTGAGCAGGCGACTGGGACTGGATACCTGGGATAAACCGGCACTGGCATGCCTGTTGACCCGGTTCCCTCATGGTGAGAGGGTTACCGTCGAGGGTCTGGCCATGGTGGAGCGGTGCGAGGAATTCCTCCGCTCCCGGGGATACGGACAGTTCCGGGTACGGGCCCACGGGGAGAGCGCCCGGATCGAGCTGGCACCGGAAGAGCTGGGACGGGTACTTGATGCGGGTGAACGGACAGCCGTGAGCGAATTCTTCCATGCTGCCGGCTTCAGGTATGTGGCGCTTGATCTTGACGGGTACCGTTGCGGGGCGATGAACGAGATTACGGCGGGTTGATCAGCGAGAGCAGCGCATCCCTGATCTGCGGAGGTTCCGGCGGGCAGCCGGGGAGAAACACATCCACGGCGATCAGCTGATGCAGGGGGAGCACCTGTTGTTCCAGGTTGGTCAGTTCCGGATCAGGGGCGGTCAGGCCGTATGCGGTGTTCAGGGTGTGCCTCAACCCCGCAGGGTTGCGCAGGGCGCTGACATTGCCGTAGCAGGCGCAGTCACCCAGGCTGACCACCGTCCGGGTCCGTGAGCGGATCAACAGGGCCATCTCCCGGTTGTCCCGGTTGCCAACCGCCCCTTCCACCAGCGCGAGATCTACCCCATGAGGATATTCCTTGATATCCATCAGGGGGGAATAGACCAGTTCCACCAGTTGCAGCAGCTCGATCAGCCCGCCGTGGAGATTGAGCAGACTCATATGGCATCCGGAACAGCCCGAGAGCCAGACCGTCGCCAGCCTGAACGGTTTCATCCGCTCCTCCTTCCCCGCCACGACACGATCCTCTCCAGGTACCCCGGATCCTTTTCCGTCTGTTCGACCCCCTTTTCAAAGAGTGCCCCGGTAGGGCAGATGCGGACACATTTGCCGCAATCGGTACAGGTTCCGCTTTCGCCCCATGGCTGGGCAAGATCGCAAATGATCCTGCTTGCGGCCCCCCTGCCGGTGACATCCCAGGTATGGGCCCCCTCCACCTCGTCGCAGGTCCGGACGCAGCGGCGACAGAGGATGCAGCGGTTGTGGTCGATGCCGAAGCGTGGGTGCGACAGGTCTACCGTGGCGTGTGGTGCCAGGGCGGTGTAGCGGAGATGGTCGATACCGAGCCCCCTGGCCAGGGTCTGGAGTTCGCATGCGTTGTTCATGGTGCAGACCGGGCAGGTGTGATTCCGTTCCGCCAGCAGCAGTTCGACGATCATACGTCGCTTCTGCCGCAGCCGGTCCGTGTCGGTGCGGATCATCATCCGCTGTTCGATTGCCGTGATGCAGGCGGGGACGGGGCGGGGATACCCTTCGATCTCCACGATGCAGACCCGGCAGGCCCCTGCCGGCTCCAGCCCCGGCAGGTTGCAGAGGGTAGGGATGACAATCCCGTTGCGGAGTGCGGTCTGCAGGATGGTTTCTCCTGGGTTGCCGGTCACGGTTCGGCCGTCGATGGTCAAGCGGATCCGTTTCATGTCCCGTCACCGCAGCTGCAGACACCGGCAGGGCAGTGCTTCTCCTGCACGTGCGCCAGGTATTCGTCGCGATACCAGCGCAGGGTGCTCAGAACCGGGGTCGGCGCCGCCATGCCGAGTCCGCAGAGGCTGGCCTCGCGCATCAGTCCGCAGAGTTCCTCCAGCCGCTCCAGGTCAGCGCCTTCCGCCTCTCCGGAGCAGATCCGGTCAAGGATGAGCCGGGCCTGCCCCGTCCCGCTCCGGCACGGGGTGCATTTACCGCAGCTCTCATCGTTGCAGAAGCCCATGAAGAAACGGGCCATATCCACGACGCAGCGGGTGTCGTTGAGTACCACAAGCCCGCCTGATCCCATGATGGTGCCGATCCCGGTCAGGGACTCAAAATCTATCGGCAGATCCAGGTGATCGGAGGTGATACAACCACCACTGGCGCCGCCGGTCTGGGCTGCCTTGAACGCCCCTCCTGTCACGCCGCCGGCCATCTCCAGGATCTCCCGCAGGGTCGTGCCGAGCGGCACCTCCACGACACCGCCCCTCGCGACATCTCCGGAGATCGAGAACACCTTGGTGCCGCTGTTCCCCGTCGTCCCAACCTTTTTGAAGTGGTCGCTTCCACCAAGAATAATGCCTGGTACCGCACCGTAGGTTTCCACGTTGTTGATCAGGGTCGGGTATCCCCATAATCCCTTTTGGGAAGGGTAGGGGGGACGGACGACCGGCTGCCCCCGGCGCCCCATGATGGAGGCCATCAAGGCTGTCTCCTCACCGCAGACAAAGGCACCCGCGCCGATTCTCACCTGCACCGAGAAGGAAAAACGGGTGCCGAACATGTTGCGACCCAGCATCCCGGCAGCTTCCGCCTGCACAATCGCAGCCCGGAGTCTGGCAGCCGCCAACGGGTATTCTCCCCGCACGTAGACATACCCGGCGCTAGCCCCTACCGCATAGGCGGCGATGGCCATCCCCTCCAGCACCCGGTGCGGATCCCTTTCCATGAGGGTCCGATCCATGAAGGCTCCCGGATCCCCTTCATCACCGTTGGCTACCACGTATTTCCGCCGCCCCGGCCCCTGACGGACCAGTTCCCATTTACGGCCGGTTGGATAGCCCCCGCCGCCTCGCCCCCGCAGGCCGCTGTCGGCGATCTGACCGCACACCTCCTCTGGTGTCATCTCCCTCACCGAGCGTGATAGTGCCCGATAGGCGCCCGGGAAAAGGCCTTGAGGATCGTCTGTCGCTGCGTTCATCAAAACACATCTCTCCGTTCCGGAGCCGAGTATCTCCACCGGTGGCGTACTGGTCATACCACCCGGAATGGATTCAGGCTGTTCCAGGATAGATGCGGCATGGGCTGCCGACACGTTCCCCAGAAAGATGTCCGAGCCGTTCCGTTGCTGCAGCCTGACCAAGGGGGCCAGCCCGCAGGCCCCGAGACAGCGGACCTGATCAATGGTCGGACGAAGGTGTGCGTCAGCATCACACCGCAGTTCCGCGAGGTGCTGTTCCAGCAGATGCAGTAGCCCTGTCCCCCCCTTCAGGTGGCAGGAGGTACCGGTGCAGACGGAGTAAATGAGTGGATCAGGGGGAGTGAGGCGGAAGGAGTGGTAGAAACCGGCAACGCCGTACACCAGGCTCGGGGGGAGTTCTAGCCTGTCCGCCAGCCATCCAAGTAGTGGCTTGTCCAGCCAGCCGTATCGCTCCTGGGCGGTATGCAGGATCTCGATCAGGGCATAGGGGCTGTTGTCCCAGGCGGCTAGCACAGTCTCCATTTCCCGAAACGGTGACGCTTCCCCGGCACCCACCGGTTCTTTCCCGCGGGTATGACGGTCTGTACCTGTTTCCATACCTGTAAGGATATCACCGGGTAGGAAAGTCACAAGTAGCCGGAATGATTCCCGCAGAGGTTACCGTTAAATTCCGGGTTGCAATTGTCCGGCAGCGGGATTAGAGTGGCGTAACTCAACGGGGAGGATGTAACTGTGCTTGAGACCGTGGATTTTTACCGTGAGATCCTTGACAACCTGTATGATGGCATCTTCTTCGTCGACACTGACGGCAATATCACCTACTGGAATCGGGGGGCGTCAAGTCTTACCGGCTACAGCCCTGCCGATGTGCTGGGACGTAACTACTGTGATATCTTCAAGCCTCTGGATAAACATGGCAACCACCTGTGTGAAAAGGCTGCCTGTCCTATCAGAGGGGTTCTCGAATCATCACAGATGAACGAGGTCGAGGCGTATATCTGCCACAAAGAGGGACACCTGCTGCCGATCTCTATCCGAATCGCCCCGGTGCGCGAGGTGGAACGGCATTTCGTGGTGGCTGTGGAGATACACGGCAGCAATTCGCCTCGCTATGCCCTGCGGCAGCGGCTGGAGGAGTTGCAGGACATGGCCATGCACGATCCGCTGACCGGCATTGCCAACCGGCGCTTTGTGGAGATCAGCCTGGCGGCCCGGCTCGAAGAACTGCGGCGCTATAACCTTTCCTTCTCGGTCATGTTTATCGATGTTGATAATTTCAAACAGATGAACGACCGCTACGGCCATGCGGCGGGTGACCGGGTGCTGCGAATGATCAGCACGACCCTGGCGAACAGCCTGCGCACCTTTGACATCATCGGGCGCTGGGGTGGGGAGGAATTTGTGGCGCTGCTGGTGAATATCCAGCCGGATGATCTCTTTAAGCTGTCCGACCGGCTGCGGAGGCTGGTGGAAAAGTCGCGGTTGACCCTCGATGAGGGGGGCAAGGTCGGGGTGACCATTTCGATCGGGGCCACCGTCGCCAGGATGCTGGATACGACGGACTCCCTGGTTGAACGGGCTGATAAGCTGATGTATGAGAGCAAGCGGCGGGGGAGAAACCTGGTTTCGATGGAACTGCAGGAGGGGACCGTCTGATGCGGCGGTACTCCCCCCGGGATTACAGGTCGAGGATCATGGCATTTTCATCGCAGTCGGGAAACTTCGCACACTTGATGCAGTCACCCCATACCTTGTGGGGCAACTCGGATTTGTCCACCAGACGGAAACCGTGCTTGCCGAAGAAGTCAGGCTTGTAGGTCAGGCAAAAGACCCGTTTGAGTCCCAATTCCCGGGCTTCTGCAATGCAGGACTGCACCAGCTGGCTGCCGATTCCCTTGCGGCCGGCATCCTCCACCACCGCTACGGAACGGACCTCGGCCAGATCCTCCCAGACGATATGCAGCGCAGCCGCACCCAGCAGTTTTCCCTCCTGGTCATACACGTAAAAATCGCGCAGTGACTCGTAAAGTTCCGACAGGGAGCGGGAGAGCATATCCCCCCGGCTGGCGAAGGTCATCAACAACTTCTGGATCTCTTTAACATCACCTATTTGTGCCTTGCGGATCATGGCAGTTTCCTTCCTTAGCGTATTCCCACCGATATCATTACCGGCTGCAGCACCCGTATCAGTTCTCCCGGCGCCATGCCGACCAGATAGCCGCGCTTGCCGCCGTTGATGTAGATCTTTTCGATTCGGGAGATGCTTTCTTCCATATACACCGGCATCTGCCGCCGCAACCCGAAGGGTGAGGTGCCCCCCACCTGGTAGCCGCTGTGCCGCTGGGCGGTATCCGGTGCGCAGGGGGTCACGGTCTTGACGTTGATGGAGCGTGCCAGCTCCTTGGTTGAAACCTGCAGGTCACCGTGCATCAGGACCACCAGCGGATTTTTCCGCTCATCCTCCATGATCAGGGTCTTGATCACGCAGTGCTCATCCACCCCAAGCTCCCGTGCTGAAACGGCGGTGCCACCCTTATCCTCGTAGGCATAGGGGTGGTCGCTGAAGGCCACCTTCTCGGCCCGAAGCTGCCGA
>CAZSTJ010000171.1:0-3617 GCA_964609805.1 uncultured Geobacter sp.
GTTCTCATATATCCTCCATAACGGCAATATGCGGATTATTTCGTATCGGTGGCAGTCGGGGCGGGCTTGTGATGCTTGACGGCCTGTCGTGCCTGATAGACCTTGATACGCTCTGCCTTGAGCGCCTCTGCGGCGGCCTTGCGCTGATCCTGCGTGATGTGCTGCTGCGCCTTCTGCTTGCGGTAGTTCTCCCGCTTGGCTGCCAGTTCCGGTGTCAGCGGCTGCTGCTCTGTCGCAGATGCATAACTGCAGGAAATGATCAGCAGAAGCATCGTGACAATGGACATTCTGGTAAGGCGGGCATGTACTGTTGTCATTGGTTCTCTCCTTGTAGTCTGTATGAAATATCAGATGTGATGAAAAGGTGATTTTGACAAAAATCGGGTAAAAGCCAACAAGTGCACATTGTGTTGAAACTAAAAGGTTTATAACGCAAATCATATGCCAAGACGCATTGATAGGGTGTGCGGCTGACTTTACAGTGCTTTAGTTGTTTAGTATGAAAATCGGTTAAGCATGCTATCTCAAAATGAGACAATTGTCTCATTATTTTTCAAAATTACGATCGTTGATGATTAGGTGGGCAGAGCTAATGAATAACCCATTCACTACGGGGGAGGAGAGCTGGATTCTGACCGGGGCCAAGCTGGATGATGTAGCACCCTTTTGAGACATAGCGTTGGCCGGGCCCGAAACTGAGTCGTTCGTAATCCTTTACGACGACATCCATCTGCATGCTCATTACATCGAGAAGATGATCCCGGAAAAGATTGTCGTAGATCAGATTCAGACCCTGGAGGGTTGCCTGCTGAAGCATGGTCGTGCTGCGTGAGGCGATTCTCCTTTCACCGAAATCCCTGGCACTCGTGTATATCGGGGTCTTGGAATCGTAACCACCGGTTTTTGGGCCGACGTACGGGGTGAGCCGGTAAGGAAAGGTGATGTAGACACGATCCCTGATGTTCTCCGCAATGGTTGTTGTTTTTGTACCCAGAGAGAGCGACGAAACAAACAGAATGCCGGACAATGGCAGCCGGGAGAGGTAATCCGGCAGCTTTGAGGCATGTCCGGCGTCGACCCAGAGCAGGACGATTCCCGGTTTGTAACGGTTTAATATCTTGGATATTTCGGCCATATCATCGAGTTGCGCGGAGGTGAGTGTCAAAGACGTCACCGGTGAGCGCCCCAATTTCTGCCATTTGTTCTGAAAACCGGAGCCGAGGGCGATCCCTTCAGGAGAATCCTGAACAATCTGCAGAATGGATGCTGCCGATTCAGGGGATTCGTGACGGTTGATATAGGCCGCGGCCGCTTCACCCTCCTGAGCGAAACCCTTGTTGAAATAATAGGTGTACCACCCGGTATCGGTGATCACCGGAAAATCGGTGATGGGGAAAAGACAGGGCAGACGTTCTGCTTCACAGAAGTCATGGATAGGGCGCCAATCCCTGTTGGAAATTCCCCCAAGGACGGCAAAAACCGGATTTCTGCGATTGTACTCTCGAAGCTGTGCAGGCCACGTTTCAGGAGCGCCTTTCAGCAGCCAGATATCAAGTGAAGCCTTGCGAAAGGCATATTTCATGTCAGGGGTGGGGCTGTAACCCAGCTTGACAAAGTTCTGATACATGGCGGCCTGCTGATTTTTCTGGGCAATAAAGGCGTTGAGGGGCGTAAGCAGGGCGTTGCGATCTTCCATGTTGACGTCTTCGGTGATGATCGTCGCAAATCTGAATTCAGTTGCAGTGACCCCCGGCGACGCTTCTGAGGAAAGCCCTTCGAGGTAGCGGATCAGAATTGACAGATCCCCGTCGGAGAGAGGATAACGCGGCATGATGTCATTAAATGTCTGTCCTGCTGGGTCGGTGCCGAAACGCAAGGCACGGGCCAGGGTATCGCGGTTGTATGGCGGACGCTCGATTACCGTCTTGGCGTAGATGAAACGTCCCGCCTGGTCAGCGGTGTCGCCGAGGGAGGGGGGGCGACGATAGGATTTGTACAGTTTGTTGCCAGTCGTCGGTGGGGTGACGACCCCCCCCTCGAAGGAACCGAGTCCTGCGCGCAGGTGACAGCTGGAACAGGAAAACGCGCTGCTGTCGACCTCCACGTCTCCACGGATGAAGGCAGGCATCGGGTCGCCGGACGGCAGGATCCCCTGACGGTACATCCGCTCGCCGAGCCGCATGATGTCGTTATTTGTGATCTCGGGTGATGGCTCGAGAGTCGAATGGGCGGGCACACTGCAGATGAACAGGGCAGAGAGAAACAGAGCCGTCCGGAGCGTAGCGGGTATGAATTTCCTGATACTGGGATGCATGGTGATGCCCGTACCTCCATGACGGTGCAGAGCCGGCTCTTCTTGACTATTTGCCGGCTACGCTCTGGTATTCCTCCATGAATTCACGGGAACTCATGATACCGAACAGCCTCACCCAGCTTCCATCCTTTGGAACCCTGATCAGGTTGAGCGGGTAGTGGGACATCTTGTCCGGGATGTAGGCGTTGAAGGCCCTCATTACCGCATTTATATCGGACCGACTACCGGTGAGAAACTCCCAGCCTGGCTTGGCGCGAAAACGCTTTAGGTAATCCTTCATGATGTAGGGGGTATCGTTTTCGGGATCTATGGTAATAGAAACCAGTTTAGGTCTGCGCCCTTCTAAAGCAAGTTTGCTTTGGAGATTGGCGTAACCGGCAGAAAGGACCGGACAAATAGTGGTACAGGTACCATAGATAAAATCAACAACGACCGGCTGATCACCATTCAGAAGGGATGCCAGTTTAACTTTGGCACCGTCCTGGTTGATCAGGACCACATCAGGGATGGAGTACTTTTCAATACTTCGTTTATACTTCTTGACCTCGGCTGCGGCTGGATTCGGTAACAACAGTACCGTCAGCAAGAGGAACGCAGTAATCGAATTCAGCATGTTGGCTAGGGGCTTTATCATCGGTCACCAGTTATAGAAACTGAGGGCTGGAAGCTTCTGTGATATTCCTATCGGGGTAAATCAGGTGGAGCAAGGCACAGTCCGGTTCGGTGCTGATTTGTCGTATTGACGTACTACTGCCGGACTGTGCCCTGTGGGTGCCTATTTCTTGTCAGTACCTGTCTTAGCGGGTGCATCCTGCGGAACGGATACAACGGGAAACTGCTTGGGGGCAGGTGAAGGTTTTACTTCAAGCAGTTCAACTTCAAATACCAGTGTAGCGCCGGGCAGGATCATTTCACCTGCGCCGTTATCTCCGTATGCCAACTGTGGCGGGCAGACAAGTTTTGCCTTGCCGCCGGGCTTCATCTTCTGTACTCCTTCGGTCCAGCATTTAACAACACTGTCGAGTTTGAACTCAAGTGCTCTTCCCCTCTTATAGGAACTGTCAAATTCCTTGCCGTCGATCAGGGTCCCGCGGTAGTTGACCTTTACGAGGTCTGTTGCCTTGGGGACGTCACCCTTGCCTTCGATTATTTCTGTATAAACCATGCCGGAAGCTGTCTTTACCGCTCCTTTTTCTTTCGCTGCTTTTTCCAGAAAATCCTTTCCTGCGGCGGCCTGGCTGTCACCCAACACTTTTCGGCGGGCTTTTGCCAATTCCTGAATTTTGGGAGTATAAGCGGTAAT
>CAZSTJ010000171.1:3627-8099 GCA_964609805.1 uncultured Geobacter sp.
CGGTAATATCAACGTCACTCTTTTTACCGTTATGTGTATCGGTAAGCCCCTGTAAAACCATTTCAAACTCGGCAGGCGTCAGGCTGAAGATCGACAGGGACTTTGCGACGGATATACCGACGGCGTAAAGTGTCTTTTGCTCATCAGTCTTGGGAGGTTCAGCGGCAAACGCCGGAACGGATAGAAGTACGGTCAGAATCAGTGCGGAAACAAATGCGGGCATACGGTTCTCCTTTGGTGCGAATGTGAATGTGCTGGAATACAGCATGAAACAATGGCTGACGGCTGTACGGAAATATTTAGTTCAGTGGTACAGGTTGATGCGCAAGGACAAAGGATAAAGATTTCGTGCCTATTGTCAAGTGGTATGCATTGTCTGAATTATGCACCTTCCCAGATGATATCGATACTCGAGATCCTTAACCGTGTCCCAATTTTTCGTTGAAAGTGACAGAGCCTATTGTCTGCCGAATAATGAAACAGGGGGAGCGAACTTTCGCTCCCCCTGACGGTAGGATGTAATTATCAGGTGCTTACGGTATCACTACGTTCGCCGATGATGTGGCAGAACTGTTGTTGTAGCCCGGTGCCGTGGTTGTGACGGAGTAGCTAAAAGTTCCGGAGGCCAGGCCGTTGATAATGATGTAGCTCAGGCTGCCCGATGTGAGGAACCCGGTGGTAACGGTTGCACCTGCTCCGGGGCCGCTCTTCTGGGTAATGATGTAGCTGGCACCGGGGAGTGTTGAGGACGGCCACCAGAGTTTGACACCGTTTGTACCTGCCTTTTGGATACCTAACCAGGCTGGCGCGGGAGCGACCTTGTTGATGGTGTAGGTTCCCGATGCGGCCTTCGGCGTGCTGCTGGTCCAGTTCAGCAGGTCTGCCCGGACTGTGATGGTGTAGGTTCCATTGGCCAGACCGGTGAGAATGATGCTGGTCCCGGTGATTCCGGTCTGCTGTTGGACCCCGTTAGCAAGTACGGTGTAGGTTGCGCCGGGGGTCTCGGATGTGGCCCACCAGACCTTGATGTCCTTGTTCTCGTTTGTCAGTGAGGCACCAACCCAGTCGGGAGCCTTAACGGTCTTGTTAAGGACAACAGGTGCTGCGGCAGTAACCAGTGAGCTGCTGGCCCAGCCGGTTTTGTCGGCACGGACTGCGATGGTGTAGGTGCCGTTGGGCAAGCCGGTCAGTATTGTCTCAATACCGACTATGCCGATCTGCTGTATCGCACCGTTAACAAAGATTGTATAGGTGACACCGGTTATTGCCGACTGGGGCCACCAGACCTTGATGTCTTTGCTGTTGTTGACCAAGGCTGCGCCGACCCATTGAGGTGCAGGAACCGTTTTGTTGATGGTGACTGCGGGTGTAGCGGGTACGGCGGGGCTGCTTGGAAGGCCGGTTACATCAGCCTGAACGGTTACGGTGTAGGTGCCGTTAGGCAGGCTGTTAAACATCGTTGTCGTTCCTGCTACTCCACTGACAACAACGGACGCACCACTGATCGGTGTCGCTCTGACCGTGTAGGTGGCGCCGGGAGTTACCGAGGCGGTCCACGATACCCGGATGTTTTCAATGTTTTCAACAACAGCGCTCACACCGGTAGGCGGTGCGGTTCCCTGGAAGATCGTTACGGTCGTTGTGGCTGTTGAAGATGCCCCGCTCCGGTCGGTGGCCTTGAAGGTAATGACAAACGAGCCTATTCCCAGAACCTTTTTGAGGGCGGTGTAGGAAATGGTCGGGTTGGCCGTGGTGAATTCAAAGCCTGCCTTGCCGTCAACATCCCATCCATAGGAGAGAATGTCGCATGAATCGACGTCCGTTGCCGTGCCGTTAAGCTGCAGTGAGCCGCCTGAGATGGTGTAGGGACCACCTGCGCTGGCAACCGGAGCACTGTTTCCTGTTACTGAGATCGTTTTGGTAGTAATAGCCGGTGATGCCACACCGTTGGAGACAATGAGAGTTACCGGATAGGTTCCTTGCGGCAGGTTGAGTGAAACTGTGGAGGTAGTGTAGGTTACACCGTTGATAAACCAGTTCCAGATCGTCGGACTGCCGGTTGAGGTGTCGGTAAAGGTAATGGTGTCACAGATATTGAAAGTGGTTCCACCTGCAGGAGTAAAGTTTGCCGTGATTGTGCTAAGCACCGAAACAGTAACCGGTTCGGTAACAATCACTTCACCCAACGTGGTGGTTGCTCTTGCTGTAACTGTGTGCGAAGCAACAGAAGCACCCACCCATGAGAACTGGTATGGAGGAGTAAGTACCGGTGCCGTTCCAATAAGCGATGCACCCTCAAAATATTCAACCTTGGTGATGCCGACAGAAGCCGGTAGATTGGCAATTGCCGTCTCAAGAACAACCGCTGCCGGTGCTGTGAAAGGATTGCCCGGTGCAGTCAAGGTGGCTGTGGGGCCCGTAGTACCGACATATGAGAGCCGGTTCCCCTTGTTGTTGAAGGCCTCGATCGCATAGGTGTCACCAGATGTGCCACCAATATGCAGATAGTTGGTGGTATTTGCCATCAGAGGGGCGGCATTCAACTTACTAACTATCCCGCCAGTAGTTTTGTAGACGTTGAATCCGACTTCGTTGGCCGGGTTGCCGAAGGTGCCGAGGTCGGTGTAATTCACCGGCGTCGGGTCATTCCAGGTCAATGCTACGTCACTGCCGGTCACCGTCGCCGAAGCGACAAAGGCAGGCGGCAGCATGGATTCGTAGTTAAGGACGATGGTACGCATCATGTCCATCTCTTCGTGGGAGAGGATGTGGCAGTGCCAGACGTACTCCCAGCCGAAGTCATACAGGACGTTGGTGACCACCCCTTTGTAGTTCGGATAGGGGAAGGGGGGGACTGCTGTGCCAACATAGGCCTGGCCGGTTTTCCAGTCTATGCTGTTGAAACCCGTGACGACATTGGGTATCGGCCAGTTACTGCCGGGGGTCGGCGTGCCGCCGAAACCCATGGCCGAATCGATGGGGATACCGGGGTTAAGCGGCCGAATGCTGTTAGGCAGGCCGAAGGGGAGGGCCGGCGCCTTGGGGCGAACCGCCACAATGGTATCCATCAGCGGGCTGATCTTGATGGTGTCCTTCCACCCCAGTTCGTTCGGTTCCGGCATCTTGATCTGGCCGTCCCAGCCGACCCGGTTGATCAACTGCACGTCGAAGATATGGAAGTGAATCGGATGGGTATCGACTCCGTTGTGGGAGATCTTCCAGATCTGGGTGCCGTCTGAAACGGTGCCGGGCTGGCCGGGGAGGCCGGGGAGAACCTGGACATTTACCTGAGTGGAGTTGTTAACCATTTCGCTTGGCAGGTCGGAGTAGCCATAGAGTATCAGCAGCGCCGTTAGATTGGTCGGATTGGGGATCTGCATGCCGAGGTTTCCGCTCATACGGCCGTAGACCGGATCGAAGGAGGCCCCCATTTCGTCATGGAGTCCCTTCGGCTCGGTTACCACGTTAACCTGCTCACCGGCCAGGGTCACGAAGTTCAGTGACTGGTCATTGATCTGGGCGATCCCCTCCCACGGGAAGTTGGTCGGGAAGTAGGAGTTGGGATAGGCGGAGGCATAGGCGGCCTGACCGACGATGATCGGCTCCTGGGCTCGCTCGAAGAGAGTCTTCGTTGGCGCAGGGTTGATGGCAGTGACCGGGGCTGCGGCGGTGAACTCCTGCTCCAGGGCGGCGCGGTTAAAGGTGAATGGGGTGCCCTGGACAGTCGGGCGGACGATAACCTGCATGACGGTACGGGTGTTGGGGGCGTAGCCGACCAGGGGGCCGCTGCCGCCGGCCCAGGTGCCGGTAATCGGATCCCAGGTGCCGCCGGTGCCGTAGCCACCGGAGTCACGCATGTCGGGGGCGCCGGTGTAGTAGTCGTATCCCGGGACCCTGGCCGGCCAGGCGGCCGGTGCGTCATTGTAGAGGATCAGGGTCTGTCCGGCAAACTGGCTGAAGTCAACCAGGACATCGGCACGCTCCGCGGGGCCGAGGGCCAGGCCCATCTTGTCGACAATACCGACCCAGAAGGCGGTCGGATCGGTGATGTACGCAATCGGCTGATGCTTGATCTCGACCGGCTTGGGGAGGAAGCCCCCCTCGGTACCGATCTGCAGGAAGGTGGGGCCGAAATTGGAACAGGTCAGGGTGTCACCGGAACCGGTACAGACACCCGGGTCGGGTACGCCGCCGTCTCGGCCGTCCACCGGCCAGTCAACCGGCCAGTTATTGGCGGCAGCCAGGGTTGCCGAGGCCGGGGCCATCTTGACCTCAGTCAGACGTGATGCCGGACGGAGGTCGGGGCTGACCTGGGCCGGGTCGGCCTTGTAGAAGTTCAGGTTCCAGAAACGGTCATTGGCGGCATTGAGCACGCGGAAGCGATAGGTCCGCGGATCGACGGTCAGGGTCGGGAATACGGCACCGTTGACCATGGCGCTATCCTGGAATGCTTCCATACCCATGGAAGGATG
>CAZSTJ010000172.1:0-8064 GCA_964609805.1 uncultured Geobacter sp.
TCAGCAAGGCGGTCCAGCAGCTGGATCAGGTCATCCAGCAGAACGCCTCGGCATCGGAAGAGATGGCCTCCACCTCGGAAGAGCTCTCCTCCCAGGCGGAGCAGCTGCAGAACAGCATCTCCTACTTCAACACCGGCGAGAGCAATCGCAAGAAGCCGCAGACCGCCGCACACCGGCAGCATGCCGCCGTTGCCCACATCCAGAAGAAGCAGCCGAAGATTGCCCACACCGTGGCTCCGGTAGGCAAGAACGGCGCGGGGGTCATCCTGGACATGGGCGGCAGTGCCGATCATCTCGATGACGAATTTGAAAAATTCTAGGGGGGATAAGTCATGAGTGTTACCAGCATAACTGAAACCGTACAGTACCTGACCTTTAAACTTGCCGAGGAAACCTTTGCCCTGGATGTGGCCAAGGTGCGTGAGATCCTGGAGCTGACCGGCATCACCAAGGTGCCTCGCACCCCGGACTTCATGCGCGGTGTCATCAACCTGCGCGGCAGCGTGGTGCCGGTGATCGACCTGCGGCTCAAGTTCGGCATGCCGACCACGGAGCAGACCGTCAATACCTGCATTATCGTGGTGGAGGTGAAACTGGACGACGAGACCATCATCCTCGGTGCCCTGGCCGACAGCGTCCAGGAGGTCATCGAGATGGAGCCTGCCCAGGTGGAGGCGGCGCCCCACATCGGCACCCAGCTCAACACCGACTTCATCAAAGGGATGGGGAAGCACGACGACCGTTTCATCATCATCCTGGACATCGATCGAGTCTTCTCCTCCAGCGAACTGGCCATGGTCCAGGGGACCCCGCTGCAGCAGGCAGCCTGATTACCACATTCCGTTACCGGGGCAGCCGGCACTGGCGGCTGCCCCGGTACGCCGTACCAATAGACTGTTCCAGCGAGGCATTACCATGACCCTTGCCCATTCACATTCCGTATTCCGTCCGGCCGTGTTGAGCGATAAGACCTTCGCCCGTTTCAGCAGTTTCATCTACGACCAGGTCGGCATCAAACTCCCCCCTGCCAAGAAAACCATGCTGGAAGCGCGACTGAACAAGCGCCTCAAGGCCCACGGGCTGTCAACCTTTGAGGAGTACGCCGACTACGTCTTCAGCCATGAAGGGATGACCGGAGAACTGATCGACCTGATCGACGTCGTCACCACCAACAAGACCGATTTTTTCCGTGAGCCGGCCCATTTCGACTATCTGGTCAACAAGGCGATCCCGGCTCTGACAGATACCCACGGCGCCGGGTTCAGGAACCCCTTCAAGATCTGGAGCGCCGGCTGTTCCACCGGAGAAGAACCGTACACCATGTCCATGGTGCTGTCGGAGGTTGCTGCAGCACAACCCGGATTCCGCTCCTCGATCCTGGCCACCGACATCTCCACTGCCGTGCTCTCCAAGGCCCACCACGGGGTCTACGGTGAAGACCGGGTAGAGACCGTGCCGCCGGTTATGAAGAAGAAGTACCTCCTGAGAAGCCGTGACCGGAACAGCGGTCTGGTGCGGATCGTCCCTGAGCTTCGCTCCATGATCCGTTTCAAGCGGCTCAACTTCATGGAGGAGTTCGACCTGCGGGAACAGATGGATGTCATCTTCTGCCGCAACGTGATCATCTATTTCGACAAGCCTACCCAGGAAAAACTGCTGAACAAGTTCACCCGCCAGTTGGTCAAGGGGGGCTACCTCTTCCTGGGGCATTCGGAAAGCCTGAACGGTCTGGATGTGCCGCTGACATCGGTGGCATCGACCGTCTATCGCAAGGCATGAACCATCTGGCCGATGAACATACCAACCGGGTCTACCTGAAGCCGGGGGAGCTTTTCATGTCGCGGGAGCCGTCCCTGGTCTCCACCGTGCTCGGTTCCTGCGTATCGATTACGGTTTATTCACCAACCTGCCGGCTGGGGGCCATCTGTCATGCCCTCCTCCCCAGCGGCAGCCTCAAAGAAGGGTTCCGGTTTGTAGATTCAACCCTGGACTACATGGTGTCGGAGATACGACGTCAGGGAGCCCATCTGCCGGGATGCCAGGTAAAGCTGTTCGGAGGAGCGGACGTCCTGCTGCCCAATGACCAGCGGGGCAACCGCCTTTCTGTGGGGCAGCAGAACATACTTGCCGCCCGGGGGAGACTGGAGCGCCATGGGATTACACCAATGGCGGTCGATGTCGGGGGGATTCACGGCCGCAAGCTGTACTTCGATTCCCGCACCGGCCACGTGTACCTGAAGAAGATGAACAAGTCCCGGAGCTAGCGGAGGCACACCATGCCAAAAATCAAAGTGATGATCGTCGACGATTCGGCCCTGGTCCGCCAGGCCCTGACCGATATCCTCTCGTCCGATCCCCACATAGAGGTCGTTGCCGCTGCCGCCGATCCGTTCATCGCCGCCGAACGGATGAGGGAGTGCACGCCGGACGTGATCACCCTGGATGTGGAGATGCCGCGTATGGACGGCATCACCTTCCTGCAGAAGATCATGTCCCAGCACCCGATCCCGGTGGTCATGTGCTCGACCCTGACGGAGGCGGGGAGCGAGACCGCCCTGAAGGCCCTGGAGTACGGGGCCGTAGACATCATCGTCAAGCCCAAGATGGGGACCAAGCAGTTCATCGAGGAATCGCGGGTCCGCATCTGCGATACGGTCAAGGCCGCCGCCATGACAAAGGGTCGCCAGCGTACGACACAGCCGGTGCGGGATATCGCCCCCAAGTACACGGCAGATGTGATCATGGAAAAGCCCACGTCCCACGCCATGGTGCAGACCACCGAGAAGGTCGTGGTCGTAGGGGCGTCCACCGGCGGCACCGAGGCGCTGAAGACCTTTCTGGAGATGCTGCCGGAGGACTCACCCGGCATCGTCATCGTCCAGCACATGCCGGAAGGTTTTACCCGGGCCTTTGCCAAGCGCCTGGACGGCATCTGCCGCATCACCGTCAAGGAAGCGGCCGACAACGACTCGGTGGTACGGGGCCGGGCCCTCATCGCCCCCGGTAACCATCACACCCTGTTGAAACGGAGCGGTGCCCGCTACTACGTGGAGATCAAGGACGGCCCGCTGGTATCACGCCACCGTCCCTCGGTGGATGTGCTCTTCCGCTCTGCCGCCCGCTATGCCGGCAAGAATGTCGTTGGGGTCATCATGACCGGAATGGGTGACGACGGCGCCCGTGGCATGAAGGAGATGAAGGATGCGGGAGCCCTGACGATCGCCCAGGACGAGGCATCATGCGTCGTCTTCGGCATGCCCAATGAGGCAATCAAGCAGGGTGGCGTCGATGTGGTCCGGCCACTGGAAGCCATTGCCAGGGAGGTGCTGCGGATGTGCAGTTGAGAAACACCCCGTACCGTTGCCCCTTGAACCGTTCAGGCATCTGAAACGCATTTCCACGCCTCACTCAAAAACAGCGACACGCCCCCTCCCTCCATTCATTCTGCACGGACCTTTTTCCGGCTAAAGATTCTCCGCTATTCGCCGAAATATACCTATAGGGCTCTATTTTTACTTTCTGAGTCATTTCACCCCTGCATCTATCTCACATGCCAATGTAGGCGGCCCTGACCGTTAGTGACAGCCCTAACGTTCAAATACCAGATGGGGCTTCATCATGAATAGTCTCACCACAAAAATGACCGTGGTTGCCTGTCTGGTAGTGACGCTTGTATTATCCGTCGCCATCGCCACAAGTTATCTGTTCTGGTCGAAACAACTGAAGGTCAGCATCAGTAATGACCAGAGAGCCATGGTTAATTCCCTGGCGAATCAACTGGACACTCAGCTCGCTACCGCCTTGGATCAACTTTCCAAACTGGGTCAAGGCATCACCTCGAAACACATTGAAGATGTTGAACTGCTACACCAGTACCTTTCGCACGAAAAGGATCAGCTGGTGTTTTTCAATGCCGGGCTTGAGATCCTCTCGCCGGCAGGAAAGATACTTGCCGAGTATCCGAAAGATCCAAAGGACACAGGGAAAGATGTTTCCTATCAACCCTTCTTCACCAAGGCGTTGGGCACCCATCACCCGTTTATTGGCGCTACGTGCCCAAACCACAACGATGGCCTGCCTACCATTCCTTTCGTCATACCGCTGCAAGACAAACAGGGTACGCTCCTCGCCATCCTGGTAGGGCGGCATGAACTACACAAGGGAAAGACCTTTTCGACGCTGACCGGTACCACCATTGGCAATAGCGGCTATTTCTACCTCTTCGACACCGATCGGAATATAATCGCCCACCACGATCCGAACCGCGTGATGAAAACCATTCCGCCAGGTGTCAACCACATCATAGATGCGGCCTTGACCGGATTTGAGGGTTCCACAGAGAACGTCAACTCGCACGGCATTCACGGTTTGGCATCGGTTAAGCGGCTTCCGTCGGTCAACTGGATTTTGGGGGTGCACCACCCAACAGAAGAAGCGTTCAAGCCACTTCGCGATTCGCTGAAAATATCCGCCGGCCTGTTGGTTCTCTCACTTGTTCTTTGTCTGGTCTCCATAAAGGTTACTATGGCAAGAATGCTCTCCCCTCTGAATGTACTCACAAAATCCATTGAGGAATATCAACCGGGAGAAAACCGTGAACAAGCACTTCCTCTGCCTACAACAGATGATGAAGTCGGTCGTCTGAGCACCGCTCACAAACGGATGATTGCCAAAATCGAAGAGCAGCATACTGAGCTGCTGCACAGTTCTCATTTTGTGGAAAATCTCGTGATGCAGTCGGCGGCGCCTATCTTCGTGCTTGGCAAGGACCATCAGATAATCTACTGGAACAGCGCTCTGTCAACCTTGACCGGCTTGTCTTCCGAGGAGATGAAAGGCACCAACCGACACTGGGAGCCCTTTTATCCGGAACGCAGGCCCACCATGGCGGATCTGGTTCTGGATAATTCAGAGCAGACGGTCGGTGAGCTCTACGAGCACTACAACAAATCACAGCTGGTGGAGGGGGCATTTATCTCATCCGGCTGGTTCCAGTTCCCGAAAACGAGCAAGCGCTACCTTTCCTTTCATGCCGCCCCGATACACGATTCGGCAGGTGCCATCGTTGCGGTCATCGAGACTCTGGAGGATACGACCGAGACCAAGCAGATCGAGGACCGGTTGAATGACCAGTATCGTTTCCTGCAGCAGATCCTCGACACACTCCCCAACCCTGTTTATTACAAGAACCGTCACGGTGCCTATACCGGTTGCAATCGCGCATTTGAGGAGTTTTTCGGCAGGAGTCGCCATGAACTGATGGGGAAACATATCACTGACATCAACCCCTCTGAAACGGCTCAGATCCAGGAACAACATGACGCGCTCTGCATGAAGGAAGACTCCGTGCAGTCCTACGAGGCATCACTGGTACGTTCCGACGGTTCCGTACGAGAAGTGATCACCACCAAGGCGCCGCTGCATCTCGGCAGCGGAAAGGTCAACGGGCTCGTCGGGTCATTCACCGATATCACCGAACGCAAACATACCGAGGTCGCCCTGCAGGAGAGCGAGTTGAAGTTCCGTGCCATCAGCGATTCTGCCCAAGAGGCAATTATTATGATCGACAACGCCGGACTGGTTACGTCATGGAACACTGCAGCCGAACAGGTCTTTGGCTATTCCAAGGGTGAAATCATGGGGCGCAATCTCCACGAAGTCATTGTCCCCCCGCATCTGCTCGATCCCCACAAACACGCATTTGAAACCTTCAGGGGATGTGGCAAGGGTGCGGCCATCGGCAAGACTCTGGAGCTCCCCGCCATTCACAAAGATGGTCGGGAAATCCCCATCGAATTGTCACTCTCTGCCGTGAAACTGGGTGGCCAATGGTGCGCCACGGGGTTGGCCCGTGACATAAGTGACCGGAAGCGGGCCGAAGAGGCCATCGCCGCAAGCCAGGCGGCCCTTGAGGCGAAACATGCGGAGATGAGCATGCTCTTTACCTGGGTCGAGGCCGCAAAACGGGAGTGGGAGCAGACCCTCGATTCTATTAACGATATCATCATCCTGACCGACCCCGAGCATCACATACGCCGGTGTAACCGTGCTCTCATCTCTATCACGTCCAGAGAGTATATATTGCTTGCCATGCAGGATTGGCGGGTGATACTCGCCGAGACGGGATTCAGCCTTGTCTCCTACGACGGGAAGTCCGGAGAATTGCAGCATGACGGTTCGGGGCACCAGTTTGATCTGAACACGTACGAGATCCATGATCCTGACAGCAACGCTCTTCATGGATACGTAATTACCCTGAATGACGTCACTGAAATTAAAAAGGTGACCAATGAACTGGAAAAGGCCCATGACGAACTGCTCGCAACCCAGTCCCAGGTCGTTCAGCAGGAGAAGCTGGCATCCATCGGCCAGATGGCGGCCGGTGTGGCCCACGAGATCAACAACCCCGTGGCATTTATCTCATGCAATGTCAACATGATGGGTAAATACATCGACAAGCTGTCCGCCTTCAGGTCGGCACTTGCAGAGCAGATGACATCCTTTCCGGACAGCGTGCGGCAGGAGATCGAAGATGTGCAGCGACGCTTGAAGATCGATTACATACTTCAGGATTCGGCCAATCTGGTCAAGGAGACCCAGGAAGGTACCGAGCGGGTCCGCAAGATCGTTCAGGATCTCAAGAGTTTTTCCCGGGTCGATCAGGGCGATGAGGAGTTTACGGACATTGCCCAGTGCCTGGACAGCACCATCAACATAGCATGGCATGAGATCAAGTATATTGCGACCTTGAACAAGGAATACGGGGACATCCCCAAGGTCAGATGTTTTCCGCAGCAGATCAACCAGGTATTCATGAACCTGCTGGTGAACGCCGCCCATGCCCTTACTGAAAATGGAGAAATTACGGTATGTACGTGGCATGACTCAGAAAACGTTTTCGTTTCCATCAGTGACACCGGCTGCGGTATTCCTGAAGAGATCCAGCCCCATATCTTCGAACCGTTCTTCACCACCAAGGAGAATGGCAAGGGGACCGGACTGGGGCTCTCCATCAGTTCAAACATCATCAAGAAACATGGTGGAGATATCACCCTCGTAAGTGAACCGGGCAAGGGAACGGCCTTTACGGTACGACTGCCGATTTGTGGAATATGAAGGAACCTTTGAAGATTCGATGACAATATTTCGGGTAGAGTAACAAACATGCCCTGGAGACAAAAGCCATGAGCGAGAACAATGACCGCTTGACCGTTATGCTGGTCGATGACGAAGCCAATATCCTGCTGACCCTCGAACGTCTGCTGATGGATGAAGAGTACTACATTGAAACCGCACTCTCCGGAGAAGAAGCTCTTGAGAAACTGAAGACCATGGACAAGGTGGGACTGATTGTATCCGACCAACGCATGAACGGCATGAATGGCGCCGAATTCTTGCGGCAGTCGCGGGATATTACCCCCCATTCCCAACGAATACTGCTGACCGGATATTCTGATATCAACGCCACCATCGATGCCATCAACAAGGGGGGGGCCCACCGGTATCTTTCAAAACCGTGGATTGACCTTGAGTTGATCCAGGCCATTCGTGACTCATTGAGCCTGTATCGCCAGGAAATGGAAGTACTGCGCCTGAATGAGGTAATTCAGCAGCAGAACCAGGAACTGGAGACATGGAATCAGAACCTGAAGAAAAGGATCCTGCAATCAACCGCAACCATCCGGGAACAGACCCAGACCATCAGCAGCCTTGATGTCAGATCCCCGCTGGATGCGGTGTACCGGACATTTGATAATTTCTTTGAGGTTGTGGGAGACCGCAGTGCGGTTCATGCCCGGACCGTCAGCACCCTGGCAACTGACGCCGCCCGTAAGCTCGGCCTTGACTCTGAGGTTGTCGCCGGTATCCGCTTAGCCGGCCTGCTTCACGATATCGGAAAATTCGGCAGCATGGCAAACGATCTGCACAAACAACAGGATGACATGACCGCCAGCGAGGCGGGGGAATACCGTCAGCACCCGTTGCGTGGAGAGCAGATGCTTGCACGGGTGGAAGAATTCGGGGAAACAGCCCGGTATATTCGCGGCCACCACGAGGCGTATA